>JBAYPJ010000035.1:0-32256 GCA_041677785.1 Novosphingobium sp.
CGGCGGCGTTGTTTTTCTTCGACATGAACTGTCTCCTTGGTTGCACGGCGTTCCTTCGGGTCATGCCTTTTCAGGAACCCACGGATGAACTGCCTGATTTCGCGAGCGGCGCTGGTATCCAGCTCTTCGCATAATTGCAGAAACTGCTCGCGCTCGGTGCTGCTGATACGGATCAGCAACTGGCTATCTTTCTTGTTGCGTTTCACAGGCTTGATCTCGTCGGTCATAACGGGATCATACAAGAAAGTTATATGCATTGTATATACGTTTATGCACGGGTCAAGCCCGGCGGAGGATATGTTCGGGTGGGGACGAAAACGCGCGGTCAAGAACGGCCGCAAAAAGAACAGGGCTGGCCGGGACGGCCGTGCGGCCTATGACCGTTATGCGGAGGCGGACCCTATCCATCGCGTCCCCTCGGCTTCAAGGACCGGATTGTGCGAAGATTGATCCTGCTGCGACACACGAAATCTGATTGGCCGAAAGGCGTGGCCGATCACGAACGGCCGCTCGCGAAGCGCGGCCGACGCGCCGCTCCGGCCATGGGATCCTATATGGCCGAGGCAGGCCTCAAGCCCGATCGCGCCATCGTTTCGACCGCTGCCCGTACGCAGGAGACCTGGGCGCTGGCCCACCCTGCCTTTGCAACCGCGATCCCCAAGATTGATGAACGGCGCATCTATGAAGCACCTGTGAGCAGGCTGCTCACCGTCGTCCGCGAAGCCCCCGATGACGTGCGGACATTGCTGCTGGTCGGGCATAATCCGGGTCTCGCAGACCTGGCGGCAACGCTGATCGGCACGGGCGCCGCAAGCGACCTTGCGCGCCTGCGGGACAAATACCCGACCGGGGGCCTCGCGGTCATCGATTTCGATCTGGCGTCATGGGCGGACGTTGCGGCAGGGGCGGGATCATTGGAGCGCTTTGTCACGCCCCGATCGCTGGACCGCCCAGACTGAGCCTGTTCCGGCGCGGAAAGCGCCAGTCGCCTCCGGTGAACCGGTGTCAGACTGATAATCCTCAGCCCATTTCGCCATGGCGAGCAACACCGGCTCAAGGCTCTTGCCCTTTTCAGTGAGCGCGTAGTCGACGCGCGGCGGGATTTCGCCATGGTCCGTGCGCGTCAGCAACCCGCCTGCTTCCATTTCCCGCAAGGTTTTGGACAGCGTCCGGTGCGTGATGCCGCCAAGATCGCGCTGGAGCTGGTTGAAGCGTCGCGATCCCTGCAACAGCCAGTAGATGATCATCGGCCGCCACTTGCCCGCAAGGAACTCCAGCGTCGTTTCCGCGGGGCAGCCTTTGGGCTGATCGCCGGTACTGTCGGTGATAGTCTCGGGCTGGGTCATGACAGATTGCGACTCCGATTTACGGTATCCTCAGGGACCGTACTTGCGATCAAGCTCATACGATACATAATGATGAGCGTAACGCAATGAAAGCCCCGGCGGCCGGGCTTACCCAGGGCCGTCCCAGAAGGCATTGCCATGAAAACACTTGTCGAAATTCTGCGCTCCAACGGCAGCCATTGGGTTGGTGACGGTTTCCCTGTCCACTCGCTGTTCAGCTATCACGGCGACACCAGGGCAATCAGCCCGTTCCTGCTGTTCGATTATGCCGCGCCCCACATGTTCGAGCCCAACGCGGCTTCGCCGCGCGGCGTGGGCCAGCACCCGCATCGCGGGTTCGAGACCGTGACGATCGTCTATGACGGCGAAGTCAGTCACAGGGATTCGAGCGGCGGCGGCGGCACCATCGGCACCGGCGACGTCCAGTGGATGACGGCGGCCGGCGGTATCATCCATGAGGAGTATCATTCCCCGGGCTTTTCGAAATCCGGCGGTCCGTTCCACATGGTCCAACTGTGGGTGAACCTGCCCGCGAAGGACAAGATGCGGCCAGCCGGCTATCAGGGCATCGCGGCGGAGCAGATTCCGATCATCGCCATCGATGGCGGCAGGGCCCGGATCATTGCCGGTGAGCTGAATGGCACGCGCGGCCCCGCGCGCACGTTCTCGCCGATCAACCTGTGGGACATGCGCCTAGAGGCCGGCAAGGACGTGCCTCTGGCTTTGCCGGACGGGCACAATGCGATGATCGCGGTGCTTTCAGGCCACATCACCGTCGCGGGCGAAGGCGTCGGCGCGGCCGAGATCGCGCGCCTTTCGGTCGATGGTGAAGGCGTGACGATCCACACCGATGGCGAGTCCATGATCCTGGTGATGACGGGCGAGCCGATCGACGAGCCCGTGGTCGGCTATGGCCCCTTCGTGATGAACAGCGAGGCGGAAATCCGCACCGCGATCGAGGAGTTCAACTCAGGCCGCTTCATCCGGTCCGCCGCATAGTGCGATGCCATCGTCCGTGGCACGGTCTCTATCCCACCCCGCTTCCCGTCGCGCTCGGCCACGTGGAAGCGGGCGTGGAAGCGGGTGTAGGAGCGGGCAGGGACGAGGCGGCACGGCGGAGGATCGAACAGGCGGGCGGCACGCTTATCGGCCAGACCCAGCTCCGGTGCGGGTTGCGACGCGACTGGAATCGCACGGACACAGCTCCAGGGTTCATGTATGTGTTCCGGAATGCCGATGGTTCGAATCCGAAAGGGATGCCGAATAACTAGAAGGACTTGCGATGGCGCGGATGAGCCTGCGTGCGCAAACGGTCGGGAGAGAACCCTGATGATTGAACTCGTGATCGATCAACGCCGCCGCGATCTGGGCGGCGGCTTCGAGGTGGGGCGTGTATTGCCCTTCGCCAAGCGACGGATGGTCGGCCCCTTCATCTTCTTCGACCATATGGGGCCGGTCGATCTGCCCGCGGGCATCCCCAGGGAAATGGACGTTCGCCCGCACCCCCATATCGGGCTCTCGACCGTCACCTATCTTTATGAAGGCGAGGTCATGCACCGTGACAGCGTCGGCTCGGAGCAGGCGATCTTTCCCGGCGAAGTGAACTGGATGACGGCGGGCCGGGGCATCACCCACAGCGAGCGGTTCGAACGCGCGCGCAGCGAAGGCCAGCGCGTGCATGGCATTCAGGCATGGGTGGCTCTGCCCGAAGCCGACGAGGAATGCGACCCGGCGTTCACCCATCATGGCCTGAGCGATCTTCCCACGTTCGAAGAACAGGGCATCAGCGGGCGGCTGATCGCGGGCAAGGCGCTGGGTTTGGAGGCGAACGTCAAAACCCATTCGCCGCTGTTCTACCTGCACTGGGAGCTTGCCGCGGGCAGCCGCGCGGAGCTGCCGGCCGATTACCCCGAGCGCGCCATATATGTCGCGACCGGAGCGATCGAGGTCGATGGCCAGCGCATCGAAGCCGGGCGCATGGCAGTCCTCTCGCCGGGCGGGAGCGTTGCCATTCTGGCGCTGGAACCATCCACCGTGATGGCCGTCGGCGGCGAACCGGTCGGCCAGCGCTTCATCGACTGGAACTTCGTCTCCTCATCGAAGGAGCGCATCGAGCAGGCCAAGGCCGACTGGCGCGCGCAGCGCATGAAGCTGCCCGATCTCGATCATGACGGCTTCATTCCCCTGCCGCCCGATCCCGGCCATCCCGCGCCGGCAATGTCATGAGCGGGAAAGCACCAGCGCCCGCCGCCCGAACGATCGCGCGCGTCGCCGCCGCCATCGGCACGCAGGATTATCGGGTCGATCTGAAAACGAGGCGCCACGACCTTGTCGCCGACGAACCCAAAGCGCTTGGCGGCGGGGATGCGGGGCCGGCGCCCTATGATTATCTCCTGTCGGGGCTGGGCGCCTGCACGGCGATCACCCTGCGCATGTATGCCGCGCGCAAGCAATGGGACCTGCGGCAGGCGCATGTCGACCTGCGCTTCATCCACCAGGCCGAGGCCAGCCGCATCGAACGGGTCATCACACTTGAAGGCGACCTGACCGGAGAACAGCGCGCCCGCCTTGCCGACATCGCCGAACGCACGCCGGTGACGCTGACGCTGAAGTCCGGCGTTGCGATCCATACCGAGCTGGCACCGGATGAAGAAGAGTGAGCCATGGTCACGCAATCCTTTGATTTCACGGGCACGGAGGGGCAGCAACTTTCCGGAACGCTGGACCTGCCGGACGGGCCGGTATCCTCCTATGCCCTTTTCGCCCATTGCTTCACCTGCACCAAAAGCTCGCTTGCGGCGGTGCGCCTCAGCCGCGCTCTGACGGCGCTCGGCTATGGCGTGCTGCGCTTCGATTTCACCGGGCTTGGCCAGAGCGGCGGGGAGTTCGCGGACAGCAGCTTCAGCGGCAGCATCGCCGACCTGATCGCCGCTGCGGATGCGATGCGCGGTGCGGGCCGCGCGCCCGGCCTGTTGATCGGCCATAGCCTTGGCGGGGCGGCCGTGCTTGCCGCCGCCTCCCACGTTCCGGAAGTGAAGGCCGTGGCGACGATCGGTGCACCGGCCGATGTCGAGCATGTCACGCGGCTGTTCGCCGATGACGTCGCTGCGCTTCGGCGGGACGGCGAAGCCGAGGTCAGGATCGGAGGGCGACCGTTCAGGCTGCGCCGGTCCTTCATCGACGATCTTGCCTCCCACGATCAGGCCGAGCGGATTCGCGCGCTCAGGAAACCGCTGCTGATCCTGCATTCGCCGCAGGACCAGATCGTCAGCATCGACAACGCGACCGCTATTTACCGCGCCGCCTTTCATCCCAAGAGCTTCGTTTCGCTCGACGGGGCGGACCATCTGCTGACGGATCGCAAGGATTCCGATTTCGCGGCGACGATGATCGCGGCCTGGAGTGCACGCTATCTGGCGGCGCCAGGCCCGGCACGCAGCGACAGGCAGTCTGGCGATGTGACCGTCACCGAAACCGGTGCGGGCGCGTTCCAGGTCGAGGTTCTCGCCGGCGGCGTGCGCTTCCTTGCCGATGAGCCGCCCGAGGTCGGCGGCCTCGGTTCCGGGCCGACGCCCTACGATCTGCTTGCGGCGGGGCTTGGCGCCTGCACGGCAATGACGCTGCGCCTCTACGCGCGCGGCAAGCGGCTTCCCCTGGACAAGGTATCGGTAACGGTTGGCCACAGCCGGCGGCGCGATGCGGAACCTGCCGACCTGTTCACGCGGCGGCTGCATCTGGAAGGCGATCTGTCGGAGGAGCAGCGAAAGCGGCTGGGAGAGATCGCCGACAAGTGCCCCGTGCACCGCACTCTGGAACGCGGCGCGGCGGTGGAAACCGAGCCTGGCGAGATGATCCCCGACGCGCTTGTCGAAAAGCCGGGCCAGCATGCCCGCGATATGGAGATGGCAGACGGCCATAGTGATGGCCGATGATTATGGCGGGCGGCTTCGGGCATAGCCCGGGCGCCTCGCCAGCAAGGCCCTGATCGCGATGGCCGTTATTCAGATGCCCGAGGGCATCGTGTGGATCAGCTCTCGTCGCGGGGGTCGAGCAGCGCCCTGATCGTGCAGACGACGCCTTCCGGGCGGTATTCGACCATCACCTTCGGCATTCCCCCCTGCGCCGTCATCAGGCGGCTGCCCAGGCCGCGGTGGGTGGGGGGCGAGACGGGGGGGCCGCCGGATTCGGTCCAGACCAGCTCCACCTCCCTGTTGCCGACGATGTGCCAGCGCAGGTCGATCCGGCCGCCGGGGCGGGACAGCGCGCCGTACTTGTGGGCGTTGGTGCCAAGCTCGTGGAGGGCCATCATCAGCGGCGTGCAGGCATTGCCGGCCACCTGGCAGGGCGGCCCCCCGGCGCGGATCTGCTCGCCGCCGAACGGGGCCATGGCGCCCTTGACGATCTCATCGATGTCGCACGACTTGCGCGCGCCGAAGCGCAGCAGTTCGTTCGCCTTGGCCAGCGCGCCCAGGCGCCCGGCAAGCTTTTCGTAGAATTCGGCCGGGTCTGTCGCCTTGGCGGCCTGGCTCGCCAGCGCTCGCACCATCTGCAGCGCGTTCTTGGTGCGATGCTGCAGCTCGCTGTTGAAGTCCTCGATCTGGCGCGCGCGTTTGGCGTTCTCCAGGATGGAACTTCGCAGCAGTTGGCCGACAAAGACCATCGTGCCGGCCGACAGCGCGAAAAGCACGAGGACGACGAACTCGGGCAGCGTGCTCGGCGGGACGCAACCCGGGTGCATGAGTATCATCGTGCCGGCGACGCCGCTGCCCAGCGCCGTCGCCGCGCCCCAGCGCCAGCCGAGGAAAGTGGTGATCATCTGGATGGCGGGGAAATAGAGCACGAACGGGGAGCCGGACGCGCCGCGGTCGATCGCCCAGCGCATGAGCGTCGGCACCGCCACCGCCAGGAAGGTCCGGACGATGCACTCGCGGAGCGACGGTTCTGCGCGGACGGCCCGGCGGATATAGTCGAACCAGGTCATTTGCCCCTCCGAGACGCGAAGGTGCAGACCTTGCCCTGCCTTAGTCAAGCGCCTCGCGCGAACACCGCCACGATATCGGCCAGCCGCTCGCGCAGCCGCCCCCGCCGCTCGTCGTCGGTCTTGCCGAGACGCACCAGCGTCAGCTTCCGTTCGGGCGAGACGATGACGTACTGGCCGAGATGGCCGATGCAGGCGAAGGTCCGCTTGGGCGCGCGGCCGGGGAACAGCATGTCGCGGCCGTCGCTCGCCGGGCGGTTGAGCCAGAGATGCGCGCCATAGGCCGGATTGCGCGGGCTGGGCGTCGTCATGAAGTCGATCCAGCCGCGCGGCACGAGCTGCGCCCCGCGGACCGCGCCGCCGTGACGCAGGAACTCGCCGAACTTCGCCCAGTCGCGCGCGGTGGCGTACATCATGCTCGAACCGATCAGCGTCCCGGCCGCGTCGAATTCGACTACGGCGGAGCGCATGCCCACCGGCTCGAGCAGTCGGGTGCGCAGATAATCCCGCACCGCCTGGCGGCGGAAGGCGGGATCGCGATTGTCGGTCAGCACGCGGGCGGCAAGGTCCGACAGGATCAGCGTGGTGGCGGAGGAGTATTCGAACTTGCGGCCCGGCTCGGCCTCGAGCGGCTGCGCCTCGGCATAGGCGGCCATGTCGTCGCGCCCGTCGAGGAACAGCATGCGGACCTCGTCCGAGGCATAGGCCGGCTGGCCGGCTTCGGTGTGCCTGAGGCCCGCGCGCATCTGCAGGAGCTGGCGCAGCGTGATCTCGCCGCGCGGGTCGCCCGAACGCTGCCAGGTGGGGACGGGCGCCGTCTCGTTCAGCCGCAGCCGGCCGTCGGCGACGAGCTGGCCGATCATCACCCCGGTGACGGTCTTGCTCATCGACCAGCCGGCCAGCCGCGAATCGCGGCCGTAGCCCTCGCCATAGCGCTCGGCGACGATCCGCCCGCCCGATAGTACCAGCAGCGCGCGCGTCTCGCCTGCCTGCTCGTCGGCGAACAGATCGTCGATCGCGCGGGCAAGCTTTTCGCGCGGGACGCCGGAGTCCCCGGCGACCGCGGCCAGCGCCGCCGGCGTGAGCGGCGGCGGGCCGCTGTCGCGCTCACCGCAGCCGATCAGGGCTGGCAGCATGAGCAGGGGCAGGATAAGGGGCGCGCGGCGCGTCGGCATGGCGCGCCGTCCATGCGCAAGCCGAGTACCGATGGCAACAGCCAAGCCGATCGCTTCCACTACCCCGCGCCGCCGCTGGGCCTTCCGGCTCGGGCTGCTGCTGGCGCTCGCCGCCGCGGGCGTGCTGGCGTGGTTCTGGGGCCCGCTCTATGCCCACGCCGTGACGGGCGCCTCCTATGGCGCCCGCGTCGGCTGCGCGTGCCGCTATGTTGAGGGCCGCCCGCTGGGCGATTGCCGCAAGGATTTCGTGCCCGGCATGGCGCTGGTGCGGCTGAACGAGGATGAGGAGGCGCGCAGCGTCTCCGCCAGCTTCCCGTTGCTCGCCAGCCAGACCGCCACCTTCCGCGAGGGTCGGGGCTGCGTGCTGGAGAAGTGGGACGGATAGCGGTTGCCCTGCCGCGGCGGGCGGGCGCCGCGCGCGATTCGGCAGAGCCGAATTCGGACTTCAGATCGCCTCGGTCGTCTCGATCCAGCCGCCGCCGACCACGCGGTCTCCGGCATAGAGCACCGCCGCCTGCCCGGGGGCGACGCCGTATTCCGGATCGGCGAAGCGGATCGTCGTCGCCGCGCCGTCGCCCAGCGGACCGTCGAGCGTCACCGGCACGGGCTTTGCCAGCGAGCGGACCTTGGCGGCGAGCGGTGCGTCGGGCAGCGGGCCGATGCGGCTGGTCTCGACGAGGCGCGCCGTGCCGACCGCGAGCAGCCGCCGGGGGCCGACCAGCACCCGGCGCGCCGGGGCGTCGATGCCGGTGACGTAGAGCGGCTCGGGCTGCCCGCCGATCTCCAGGCCGCGCCGCTGGCCGACCGTGTAGTGGATGACGCCGCGGTGTGTGCCAAGGACCGCGCCGCTCGTCGCGTGGACGATCTCTCCGGGCGCGGCGCCTTCGGGGCGCACCTTGCGGACCACCGCCGCATAGTCGCCCTCGGGAACGAAGCAGATGTCCTGGCTGTCGGGCTTGGCCGCGACGCGCAGCCCCGCGGCTTCGGCGATCCGGCGCACGTCGCTCTTGGGCAGGCCGCCCAGCGGGAAGCGCAGGAAGCCGAGCTGCGCCTCGGTCGTCGCGTAGAGGAAATAGCTCTGGTCGCGCGCGGGATCGGCGGCGCGGTGCAGTTCGGGGCCGGCCGGCCCGCCCACGCGGCGCACGTAGTGGCCGGTCGCCAGGCAATCGGCGCCCAGCTCGCGCGCCATGGCGAACAGGTCGGTGAACTTGGGTCCCATGTTGCAGCGGATGCAGGGAATCGGCGTGCGCCCGGCCAGATAATCGTCGGCGAATCGCTCGACCACGTCCTCGCGGAAGCGCGATTCGTGGTCGAACACGTAGTGGGCGATGCCCAGCCGGTCGGCCACCGCGCGCGCGTCGCGGATGTCCTCGCCGGCGCAGCAGGCGCCCTTGCGGCCGGTGGCGGCGCCGTGATCGTACAATTGCAGGGTGACGCCGATGACTTCCGCGCCGCTCGCCGCGGCGAGGGCGGCGACCACCGAGCTGTCGACTCCGCCCGACATGGCGACGACGATCCGCCGCTGCCCGAGCGGTTCGGGCAACTGGAAAAGTTTTGCGGCATCGAGGCCGGAAAGGGCGGCGGCGGCGGTCATGCGGCCCCCATATAGGACGGCAGGCCGACTGCATACAGGGCCGCCGCTTACAGGGCGGTTGCGGGCCGGCGCGCGTGATTAACCATTCTCACCGGCGGGTAAAGCGGGCCTTTACCTCCCCTTGACCATCGCCGGCTATAACGGTCGCCATGAAGATGGATTTCGACCTGGAAGGCCGGCTTGCGGCGCCGACCGGAAACCATTCCGACGGGCGAATCGACTGGCACGGGCTGCGGGCGCAGCTGGCTGCCGGCTATGCCGCCCGTCTGGCGATGAGTCTTGAAAACCCGGGGGAAATCCCGCTCGACGGCGGCAGCTTCGATCGCGGTTCGGCGCGCGCGCTGTCGACATACGGGAAAGGAGGGGACGGCGGGTTAGACCCCGTTAACCCAACTGCTTTAGCGGATGGCAATTCAGGGGGCGACAATGATGCGACCGTCGCCGGCGCAAACTCGGCTGGCGAACGAGGATAGAGATGATCGAGAACCAGAAAATCCGTCCTGCGATGGTAATCGGGCCGCTCGGGGAACCGCTGACCCTGGAATCGCTTCCGCCCGCGACGACGACCCGTTGGGTCGTGCGCCGCAAGGCGGAGGTCGTCGCCGCCGTCAACGGCGGGCTGCTGACGATCGACGAAGTGTGCGAGCGCTATTCGCTTACGCTGGAGGAATTCGCGTCCTGGCAGCGGGCGGTAGACCGTTCGGGCATGCAGGGCCTGCGCGTGACGCGCATCCAGCACTATCGCGACCTCTACGAGCGCCAGCAGAAGTATTGAGGCCGGGGACGTAGGAAGGCGGGCGCGGTCGCTTCGCGTCGCCCCCGCGATACCAGCCATCAGCGCGCCTTTCCGACCTCCCGGCCGTCCGCGGCCGGGCGACTTCGCATTGCCACCCGGTCGCCGCAGGTCTATGCCGGCAAATGAATTATCCGCGCCGCGGTGCCCTTGCCGGTGCCCGCGGCGTTTCGGATAGATGGCAGGCAGGCGCCGTTTCGTCAGACATGGCGGCCGCCGCGACCCAGGTGAGCTCGATGAACTACGACGCCAAGATCGATACGGCCGGCGGTGAGGAGGATGCTTCCAGCAATCCGCTGGCCGTGACCGACGAGGAGGATCGCGCCTCGAACCGCCGCATGTGGATCATTGCGGCGGCGGCGATGGCGCTGATGATCGCCGTGTGGTTCGTGGTGCATCACAAACAGCCGGCGATTTCGGGCGACGGGGCGACCAACCAGGTGCCTGTCGTCACCGTCGTTTCCCCCGGTCGCACGACGATCGCCGGCCGGATCAGCGCCACCGGCACGCTCGCCGCGCGGCGCGAGATGCCGGTCGGCTCGGTTGGCGAGGGCGGCCAGGTGGTCGAGGTGCGGGTGGAGCCGGGCCAGTGGGTCCGGCGGGGCCAGGTGCTGGCGGTGATCGACCGTTCGGTGCAGTCTCAGCAGACCGCGCAGCTCGCCGCGCAGATCCGGGCGGCGCAGGCCGATGCCCGGCTGGCCCAGGCCAACCTCGACCGCGCGCTGAAGCTGGTCGACCGCGGCTTCATCTCGAAGGCGGATGTCGACCGGCTGACCGCGACGCGCGACGCCGCCAACGCGCGCGTCGGCGTCGCCCGCGCGCAGCTCGGCGAGATGGAGGCGCGCGTGCGCCGGCTCGACATCGTCGCGCCGGCCGACGGCCTGGTGCTCGAGCGCGAGGTGGAGCCGGGCCAGGTCGTCTCGGGCGGCAACGCGGCGTTGTTCCGCATCGCCAAGGGCGGCGAGATGGAACTGCTCGCCAAGCTGACCGAAGAGGATCTCGCCGCGCTGTCGATCGGCGTTTCGGCGCAGGTCACGCCGGTCGGCTCCGACCGGAGCTTCACCGGCCACGTCTGGCAGATCTCTCCCGTGATCGATCCCCAGAACCGGCAGGGCACGGCGCGCATCGCATTGTCCTATGCGCCCGAGCTGCGGCCCGGCGGCTTCGCCAACGTGGCGATCGCGGCGGGCGCGGTGGTTGCGCCCATGCTGCCCGAATCCGCCGTGCTGTCGGACAGCAGGGGCAGCTACGTCTACATCGTCGACGGCAACAACAAGGTGGTGCGCCGCGACGTCAAGACGGGCATCCTCACCGACCGGGGCATCGCCGTCGTCTCGGGCCTTGCCGGGAACGAGCAAATCGTCCAGCGCGCCGGCGCCCTGCTTTCGCCGGGCGAGACGGTGAAGCCCGCACCCGCGCCCGCGCCGAAGGGCTGACCCGTGAACCTGAACCAGCTTTCGGCATGGTCGATCCGCCACCCGGTGGTGCCGATCGTCTTCTTCGCCGCCCTGGTGATCGCGGGCATCGTCAGCTTCCTGCGCATGGACGTGCAGGAGCAGCCCGACATCGAATTCCCGATGGTCATCGTCAACATCCAGCAGCCGGGCGCGGCGCCGACCGAAATAGAGACGCAGATCACGCAGCGCGTCGAGGCGGCGGTCCGCTCGGTCAGCGGGGTCGTCACGATCAGCTCGACCGCGACCGAGGGCTCGAGCCTGACGATGGTGGAGTTCGTCATCGGCGAGGACATCAACGCCGCGGTCAACGAGGTGAAGAACGCGGTCGACCAGGTCCGCAGCTCGCTGCCCGACGGAATCCTCGAGCCGCAGATATTCAAGGCGACGACGTCGTCGCAGCCGATCGCCTATTTCGCGGTTGAAGCCGACGACATGACGCTTGAGCAATTGTCGTGGTTCATCGACGACACCGTCGCCAAGCGCCTGCTCTCGATCGAGGGCATGGCCGAGGTCACGCGCTTCGGCGGGGTCGACCGAGAGATCGTCGTCATGCTCGATCCCGCGCGGATGCAGGCGCTCGGCGTCACCGCCGGCCAGGTCAACCAGACGCTGCGCGCGGTCAACGTCAACGCCACCGGCGGCAAGGCCGAGATCGGCGGATCGCGCCAGGCCGTGCGCGTGATCGGCAATGCCGACGACGCCTATGCGCTGTCGCAGACCGAGATAGCGCTGGGCGCGGGCCGCACGATCAAGCTCGCCGACATCGCCCGCGTCACCGACAGCTTCGGCGAGATCGTCTCGCTCGGCAAGTTCAATGGCCGGCCGGTCGTCACCTTCGGCATGAGCCGGGCGCGCGGCGCATCCGACGTCACCGTCTACGACACGGCGGTGGCCGAGCTGGGCCAGCTCGAGAAGGAGCATCCGGGCGTCCGCTTCAAGCTCATGTTCACCTCGGTCGATTACACCAAGGCGCAATACGAAAGCTCGATGGCGGCGATGGTCGAAGGCTCGGTGCTCGCGGTCATCATCGTCTTCTTCTTCCTGCGCGACTGGCGGGCCACGGTGATCTCGGCGATCGCCATCCCGCTCTCGGCGATCCCGACCTTCTGGTTCATGGACCTGATGGGCATCTCGCTCAGCTCGCAGTCGCTGCTGGGGCTGGGGCTCGTCGCCGGCGTGCTCGTCGACGACGCCATCGTCGAGATCGAGAACATCGTGCGCCACATGCGCATGGGCAAGAGCGCCTACCAGGCATCGATCGACGCGGCCGACGAGATCGGCCTCGCCGTGGTCGCGACGACCTTCTCGATCGTCGCCGTGTTCCTGCCGGTGAGCATCATGCCGGGCGTATCGGGCGAGATCTTCCGCGCCTTCGGCCTGACGGTGGTGATCGCGGTGCTGATGAGCCTGGCGGTGGCGCGCACCATCACGCCGATGATCGCGGCCTATTTCCTTGAGGCGCAAGGCCATGCCGAGCACGCCAGCGGCCCGTGGATGGACCGCTACCTGGCCGTGCTCCACTGGTCGCTCGACACCTCGAAGGCGGCGGCCTACCGCGCGCTGCACCGCCGCGCCGACGGCAGCCTGTCGTGGGGCCGCCGGCTCGCGGCGCGGCTGCGCGACCACCGCATCGGCATGATCGGCGTCGGCGTCGTGGCGCTGGTCATGACCGGGCTGATCGGGCGGTCGCTGCCGATGGAGTTCTTCCCCACCCAGGACAACGATTTCAGCAGCATCAAGATGGAGATGGTGCCGGGCACGACGCTGCAGCAGTCGGAGGAAGTGTCGGACCGTATCCGCCGGATCATCGAGCAGCGGCCCGAGGTCAAGGACACGATGCAGCGCGTGTTCGAAGACCACGGCAACATGATGATCACGCTGCGCGACGATCGCAAGCTGACCAGCCAGCAGTTCGAGAACGAACTGACGCCGATCCTGCAGCAGATTCCCGACGCGCGCATATCGTTCCAGGACCTGATGAGCGGACAGGGCAGCGGCACGGGCCGGCCGATCTCGATCATGCTCACCGGCTCGGATTCGGCACTGCTCGCCCAGACCGCGGCCAAACTGGTCGAGCAGATGCAGGGGCTGCCGCAGGTCGTCGCGCCGCGCGTCGCGGCCGACATGCGCCGGCCCGAGATCCAGATCAAGCCGCGCCTCGATCTGGCCGCCCAGCTCGGCGTCTCGACCCAGGCGCTCAGCCAGGCGATTCGCGTCGCGACGATCGGGGAGATCGACCAGAACACCGCCAAGTTCTCGCTGTCTGATCGCCAGGTGCCGATCCGCGTGCGCCTGCCCGATTCGGCGCGGCGCGACATGTCGACGATCGCCAATCTGCCCGTGCCCACCGCCAGCGGTGGCTCGGTGCCGCTCTCGCGCGTCGCCGAGATCTCGTTCGGCTCGGGCCCGACGACCATCCAGCGTTACAACCAGCAGCGCCGCGTCTTCGTCGGTGCGGACCTCGCGCCCGGGATCATCAAGAGCGAGGCGACCGACGCGATCTTCAAGCTGCCGATCATGCAGAACCTGCCGGCGGGCGTCAGCAACCTGCCGTTCGGCCAGGACCAGTGGCAGCTTGAGATGCTGAACAACCTGAAGGTGGCGGTGCCTTCGGGCATCCTGCTCGTCTTCGCCGTGCTGGTGCTGCTCTACCACCGGATCATATCGCCGCTGGTCAACATGGGCTCGCTGTTCCTCGCGCCCTTCGGCGGGATGCTGGCGCTGGTGCTGACCGGCCAGGCGCTGTCGATGCCGGTGTTCATCGGCGTGCTGATGCTGCTCGGCATCGTCGCCAAGAACTCGATCCTGCTGATCGACTTCGCGATCGAGGAGATGGCGCAGGGCGCCTCGAAGTTCGAGGCGATCGTCGAGGCCGGGCACAAGCGCGCGCAGCCGATCGTGATGACCACGGTGGCGATGACCGCCGGCATGGTGCCCACCGCGCTCTCGCTGTCGGGCGACGGCGCCTGGCGCGCGCCGATGGGCACGACGGTGATCGGCGGCCTGGTCTGCTCCACTTTCCTGACGCTGCTGATCGTCCCCGCCGCCTTCAGCCTGGCCGACGGGCTCGAAAAGCGGCTCGGCCCCAAGCTGCGCCGCGCGATCCTGACTTACGAGCCCGAGCATGGCGAGGCCGATCGCGCCAGGGCGCGCGAAGAGGGCGCCTTGCCCGCCGAGTGAACGCGACGCGCGCATCTTCGCCGCCCCGCGCGGGGCTGGCCGCGCTGCCGGCGGACCGGGCACGGCGGATGCGCTTCATCGCCACCGGGCTGCTGGTGATCATGGCGGCGGGTTTCCTCGCCGCGCGCGAGCTGTCGGTGCTGGTCCCGCACCCTGCCTGGGGCTTCGTCATCGCCTTCACCGAGGCGGCGATGGTCGGCGGGCTGGCCGACTGGTTCGCGGTGACCGCGCTGTTCCGCCACCCGCTCGGCCTGCCGATCCCGCACACCGCGATCATCCCGGAGAACAAGGACCGCATCGCCGATACCATGGCGGCGTTCCTGCGGACCAATTTCCTCACCCCGGCGGTGGTGGCGCGGCGGCTGCAGGGCTTCAACCTGGCCCAGGCCGCCGGCGCCGTGCTGATCGAGCAGCGGCGCGCCGGCCGGTCGCGGCTGCGCGACGGCATGGCCAACCTGCTGGCCGACCTCCTCGAATCGCTCGACGAGGAGCAGTTCGGCGGCGTGGTCAAGGCGGGGCTGCGCAAGCAGCTTGCCCAGCTCAACCTCGCACCGCTGCTGGGGCAGCTGTTGCAGGCCGCGATCGCCGATCGCCGCCACCTGCCGGTGCTCGACGCCTTCATCCGCTGGGCGGCGCTGACGATCGAGGCGAACGAGGACCTGATGCGCGACATCATCCGCCAGCGCGCCAATACGCTGCTGCGCTGGACCGGCCTCGACGAGAAGATCGCCAATGCGGTGCTCGACGGCATCTACAAGCTGCTGGCCGAGACGCTGGTGATCCCCGACCATCCCATCCGCGCCAAGATCGAGGAGGGGCTGGAGACGCTGGCGCACGGGCTGCTGCACGATCCCGCGATGCAGGAGCGGGTGACGCGGCTGAAGGAGGAAGTGCTCGCCAACCCGGCGATGGGCGCCTGGCTCGACGGCATGTGGGAACGCGCGCGCGCCGGCCTGCTGCGCACGGTGCGCGATCCGGCCAGGGCGATGTCGGGCGGCTTCGGCCTCAGCGTGGAGCAGCTCGGCAAGGTGCTGGCCGAGGATGGCGAGCTGCAATTCCTGGTCAACCGCTTCGCCCGCCGCACGCTGGTCGGCGCGGTCTCGCGCTATGGCGACGAGATCGTGCGGATCGTCTCGGAAACCGTGAAGCGCTGGGACGCGCGCACCGTGACCGGCCGGATCGAAGGCGCGGTCGGCCGCGACCTGCAGTTCATCCGCATCAACGGCACGCTGGTGGGCGGCCTCGTCGGCCTGTGCATCCACGCGGTGGACCGGCTGCTGTAGGCGGGCCGGGTACGAAGGCGGAGGGAGTATCCCCGCCGGCGGTTACCCCCTCCGTCAGCACTGACGGGCCGCCACCTCCGATCCAAACTTCCCGCAGGAATGCGCTCAGCGCGCGCCCGTGGCCTCGTGCAGCCAGGGGTTGCCCGAATGGGCGAGGCCGAGCGCCGCATAGGAGGGGTCGGCCTGGCTGCGGTGCTGGCCCGCGAAGCCGGCCGCGGCCAGCCAGTCGCCGGCGACGGGGTGCGAGTGCGACCACTCGCGCACGCAGACGCGGTTGCTGATCCGCCACTGGCCGCTTTCGCGCACCAGCGTATCGACATAGCGCCCGCCGAGCTGGCCGATCGTCTCGCCCCCGCCCTCACCCTCGCCGCCGTCCTTGGCCGGATAGAGCAGCGTTGCGATGAAATAGGTCTCGGCCCCGGCCGTGTTTCCGTCCACCCTGATCAGCGACTGGCCCAGCATGTGGCTGACCAGACTGGTGGTGCGCAGCGATTCCTCGACCGTCTCGATCGAGAAGCGGCGGCCCTCCATCTTGCGCGGGCCGTGGTCGTCCCAGCTTTCGGCGGCATAAGTGCCCGCCATCTCCACTTCGTCGCCGCGGTCGCAGCCGTGGCAATACGTCGCCAGGAGCTGGCGGATCTCGTGGTGGTCGAGCAGGTCCTGCAGGCGCGGGTCGAGGGTCATTCGGCGGCTCTCCTCAGGCGGCGCTACGGTGCCGCGCATGTTCTTATCGGCGGCGAAGCTATCGCGGATACGGGCATGTGCCAAGGATGCGAGGGCGCCACGATCGGGAATCCCCGAACGAAAAAAGGCGGCCGTTGCCGGCCGCCCTTTCGCATTCGGGTATTGCGCCCGGTTCAGAGCTTGCCGGTGAGTTCCGGCACGGCGTTGAACAGGTCGGCGACGAGGCCGATGTCGGCGACCTGGAAGATCGGCGCGTCCTCGTCCTTGTTGATGGCGATGATGGTCTTGGAATCCTTCATGCCGGCCAGATGCTGGATGGCGCCCGAGATGCCGATGGCGATGTACACTTCGGGAGCGACGATCTTGCCGGTCTGGCCGACCTGATAGTCGTTGGGCACATAGCCCGCGTCGACCGCGGCGCGCGACGCGCCCACGGCGGCGCCGAGCTTGTCGGCCAGCGGGAAGATGACCTGCTCGAAGGTCGGGCCGTCCTTGAGCGCGCGGCCACCCGAGACGATGACCTTGGCGCTGGTCAGCTCGGGGCGCTCCAACTTGGCGATCTCGGCGCCGAGGAAGCTGGAGAGCCCGGCGTCGGCCCCCTGCCCGTTATTGGCTCCCGAGGCAGCCTCGACCACGCCCGAACCGCCCTCGGGAGCCGCCTTGGCGAAGGCGGTGCCGCGCACGGTGATGACGAGCTTGGCATCGCTCGATTCGACCGTGGCGATGGCGTTGCCGGCATAAGTCGGGCGGGTGAAGGTCTTGGGCCCCTCGACCGAGAGGATGTCCGACACCTGCATCACGTCGAGCAGCGCGGCGACGCGCGGCGCGATGTTCTTGCCGTTGCTGGTGGCGGGCGCGACGAAGGCGTCGTGGCTGTCCATCAGGCTGACGATCAGCGGCGCGACGTTCTCGGCCAGCGCATTGGCGTAGGCGACATCATCGGCGAGATGAACCTTGCCGACGCCGGCGATCTTCGCGGCGGCCTCGGCCACGCCCGCGCAGCCCGCGCCGGCGACCAGCAGGTGGACTTCGCCGAGCTGCGAAGCGGCGGTGACGGCCGAGAGCGTCGCGTCCTTGACCGCGGCGTTGTCGTGTTCGACCCAAACAAGCGTTTTCGTCATGTGTCTGTTCTCCGGAAGGGGGCCGCGCTCAGGCGATCCCCAGCTCCTTGATCTTGGCGACAAGCGCGTCGACGTCGGCGACCTTGATGCCGGCCTGGCGCACCGGCGGCTCGGAGACCTTGAGCGTCTTGAGGCGCGGCGCGGTGTCGACGCCGTAGTCGGCGGGCGTCTTGGTCGCGAGCGGCTTCGACTTCGCCTTCATGATGTTGGGCAGCGAGGCATAGCGCGGCTCGTTGAGGCGCAGGTCGGTGGTGACGATGGCGGGAAGCGACAGCTTCACTGTCTCAAGACCGCCGTCGACCTCGCGCTTCACGGTGACCGAATCGCCCTCGACGGTGACTTCCGAGGCGAAAGTGCCCTGCGGCCGGCCGGTCAGCGCGGCGAGCATCTGGCCGGTCTGGTTGCAGTCGTCGTCGATCGCCTGCTTGCCGAGGATGACGAGGCCAGGGGTCTCTTCTGCCATGATCGCCTTGAGGATCTTGGCGACGGCCAGGGGCTCGACGTCTTCCTCAACGGTCACCAGGATGGCGCGATCGGCGCCCATGGCGAGCGCGGTGCGCAGCGTTTCCTGCGCCTTGGCCGGGCCGACGGAAACCGCGACGATCTCGGTCGCCACGCCCTTTTCCTTCAGGCGGATGGCTTCCTCGACGGCGATCTCGTCGAACGGGTTCATGCTCATCTTGACGTTGGCGAGGTCCACGCCGGTGCCGTCGGACTTCACCCGCGGCTTCACGTTGTAGTCGATCACCCGCTTCACGGGCACGAGGATCTTCATGGGATGAGGTCCTTCCTCTCAGACGGCGGTAGAATTTAGCCGGGCGATTAAACCGGAATCGCCGGACGCCATTGCCGCATGCGCGGCAGACGTCAAGTCCTGCCGTTGGGCACGGGTTGGCGCGTGGCCCCTGCGGCGAAGCTCAGGACATGCTTCGACAAGCTCAGGCCGAGCGGCGGGGAGAACGAGGTGCTGCGCGACATCCGCTCATCCTGAGCGTGTCGAAGGATGTCGCGCAGCACGACGGTTTCAAGCCGCCTGCTTCACCTCGGCGACGATCTTGCGGGCGGCGTCGCCCAGGTCGTCGGCGGCGACGATGGGCAGGCCCGAGTTCGCCAGGATCTGCTTGCCGAGGTCGACGTTGGTGCCTTCCAGGCGGACCACCAGCGGGACCTGCAGGTTCACTTCCTTGGCGGCGGCGACGATGCCCTCGGCGATCGTATCGCACTTCATGATGCCGCCGAAGATGTTGACGAGGATGCCCTTCACCGCGGGATCGGCGAGGATGATCTTGAACGCGGCCGTCACCTTCTCCTTGCTGGCACCGCCGCCGACGTCGAGGAAGTTGGCGGGGAACATGCCGTTCAGCTTGATGATGTCCATCGTCGCCATGGCCAGGCCCGCGCCGTTGACCATGCAGCCGATGTCGCCGTCCAGCTTGATGTAGGCGAGGTCGTACTTGCTCGCCTCGACCTCGGCCGGGTCTTCCTCGGTCTCGTCGCGCAGCGCCAGGATGTCGGGGTGGCGGAACAGCGCGTTCGAATCGAAGCTGACCTTGGCGTCGAGCACCAGCAGCTTCCCGTCGGTCGTCTCGATCAGCGGGTTGATCTCGAGCATCGCCATGTCGGTGGCGATGAACGCTTCGTAAAGCTTGGCGGCGAGCTGCTGCGCCTGCTTGTTGAGATCGCCCTTCAGCTTGAGCGCGAAGGCGACCGCGCGGCCGTGGTGCGGCTGGAAGCCTTCGGCCGGGTCGATGGTGATGGTGGTGATCTTCTCGGGGGTCGAATGCGCGACCTCCTCGATGTCCATGCCGCCCTCGGTCGAGACGATCAGGGCGATGCGCCCCGTTTTCCGGTCGACCAGCATCGACAGGTAGTATTCCTGGGCGATGTCGGCGCCGTCGGTGACGTAGAGGCGGTTGACCTGCTTGCCCGCCTCGCCGGTCTGCACGGTGACGAGCGTGTTGCCGAGCATCTCGGCCGCGTTGGTGCGCACCTCGTCGATGGTCTTCGACAGGCGAACGCCGCCCTTGGCGTCCGGCCCCAGTTCCTTGAACTTGCCCTTGCCGCGCCCGCCGGCGTGGATCTGGGCCTTCACCACGTAGAGCGGCCCGGGCAGCTTGCCGGCGGCCGCGACCGCCTCTTCCACCGTCAGCGCGGCATGGCCCGCGGGGACGGCGACGCCGAATTTCGCAAGCAGTTCCTTGGCCTGGTATTCGTGAATGTTCATGGATGAGTCGCTTTCCGCTGGAGCCTGGGGGAGGGCGGGTTTTTTGCACTGCCGCATAAGCACAACAATCGTGTCTTGAAAAGTCCCGCGAACCGGCCAATTTCGAGTCTTCGTCCGGAGACACACCTCATCGCATGATCGATCGCCAGCGCCTCGAAGGCATCGTCCGCCAGGCCGGGCAAATGGCCATGGCCTCCTGGCCGGGGGCAGGACATGCGCTCGAAGCCTGGGAAAAGGTGCCGGGCAGCCCTGTCTGCGAGGCCGATCTGGCGATCGACGCGTTCCTGAAGCACGAGCTGACGGCCCTGCTGCCGGCGGCCGGCTGGCTGTCGGAAGAAACCGCGGACGCGCCCGAGCGGCTCGCTGGCGGCCTCATATGGCTGGTCGATCCGATCGACGGCACGCGCGATTTCATCGGCGGCCGGCGGGGCTGGGCGGTCTCGGTGGCGCTGGTCAGCTCGGGCCGGCCGCTGTTCGGCATGCTCTGCGCGCCCGCGCGCGGCGAATTCTGGCACGGCGAGGCGGGACAGGGAAGCTGGCGGAACGGTGAACGGCTGGCGGCAAGCCGGCGGTCCCGGCTCGCCGGTGCGCGGGTGCCGGCCAAGCACCTGAGCAAGGAGGACGCCGATCTCGTCCTGGTCGACCAGCCCAATTCGATCGCACTGCGCGTGGCGATGGTCGCCGCCGACGAGGCGGACCTCGTGGCGACGCTGCGCTGGGGCTACGAATGGGATATCGGCGCCGCCGCGCTGATCGCGCGCGAGGCGGGCGCGGCCGTGACCGATGCGTTCGGCCACGCGCTCAACTACAACAAGCCCGATCCGCGCGCCTTCGGCGTGCTGGTCACCGCGGCGGCGATCCACGACGCCGCTGTCGAGCGGCTGGCCGGAAGGGCCGAGGCGCTGGCGGGATAATGCGCCTCGTCACCGAGGCGCTCTGAGTCCCGCCGGCGGGCCTTACATGCCCTGCTGCTGCGCCGCCTGGACCTGTTCCTGGCTGATCGGCACGATCTTGATCTCGACGCGGCGGTTCCGGCGGCGGCCTTCCTCGCTCATGTTGTCGGCGATCGGCATCGTCTCGCCAAAGCCCTGGCTGCGGATGCGGGCGCCGGAGACGCCCTGCATGGTCAGGTAGTTGGCCACCGTGCGCGCCCGGTTTTCGGACAGCGTCTGGTTGTAGGCGTCCGAGCCGGTGGAATCGGTATGGCCGTAAACGTCGATCAGGCTGTTCGGGTACTGGTTCAGGCTCTGCCCAATCTCGTCCAGTGTCATGCGGAACTGGGGCTTGAGCGCGGCGCTGGCGATGTCGAAGGTGACGCCCTCGGGCAGGTTGACGAGGATCGCCTGGCCGTTGTCGGTCGGCGCGATGTCGACGCCGCTGCCCGCCGTGCTCTCGCGCAGCTCGCGGATCTGCTTGTCCATCGTATAGCCGACCGCCGCGCCGGCGATACCGCCGATGCCGGCGCCGAGGATGCGGCCGGTGCCGCCGCCGATCAGGCCGCCCAGCAGCAGGCCGGCCAACGCGCCCGCGCCGCCGCCGATCGCGGTGCGCGAGACTTTCCTTTCGCCCGTGTTGGGATCGGTGACGCAGCCCGATACGGTGACCAGCGAAAGCACGGCGACGGAGGAGACGAGCAGACGGGATTTCGACATCTAATTCTACCCTTTCGTTATCGTAGGCCGCGGCGTCCGCTGCGATCCGGGGTACTGTGTGGTTGTGACCATGAATGGGCGCTGCACCGGCTCCTTGTCAACGAACACGCTTCGCGCCGGTTCCTCTTCGCGCCGATTCCCCCCTGCATCAGCCCTCTGCATCAGCCCCATTTGCGACCCCGTTCAATTCTGCTAGCGGCATCCGGGTGACGCCTTTTCCCTGGCCCGACGTTCTTGTCATTGCGGGGCTCATCCTGCTCAATGGCCTGTTCTCCATGTCGGAACTGGCGATTGTCTCGGCGCGTCCGGCGCGGCTGAAGGTTGCCGCCGACAAAGGCAGCGGCGGCGCCAGGTGCGCGCTGGAGCTGGCGACCGATCCGGGCAAGTTCCTGTCGACCGTCCAGATCGGCATCACCCTGGTGGCGATCATCTCCGGCGCCTATTCGGGCGCGAGCCTGGGCCAGCCGACGGGCGAGCGGCTGGCCGCGCTGGGCGTGCCGGCCCACTATGCGGGAGAGGCGGGCTTCGTCCTCGTCATCGTCGTGACGACCTATTTCAGCGTGGTCATCGGCGAACTGGTGCCCAAGCAGGTGGCGCTGCGGCTGGCCGAGCCGATCGCGCGGGTTACCGCCCGGCCGATGCGCTGGCTGTCGAAGGCGATGGCGCCGTTCGTCTGGCTGCTCGACCGGTCGTCGGAACTGGTGCTGCAGCTGATCGGCATGCGCCGGGGCGGCGAGCAGGAGGTGACGGCCGAAGAGCTGCACATGATCTTCGCGGAGGCGACCAGGTCGGGCGTGATCGAGGAGGAAGAGCGGCAGATCATGGCCGGCATCATGCGCCTGGCCGACCGACCGGTGCGCGAGCTGATGACGCCGCGCACGGAGCTTCACTGGGTCGATCTCAGCGCCAGCGAGGCGGAGCTTTTCGCCCGCATCGCGGATTCGCCGCATTCGCTGCTTCCGGTGGCGGACAAGGCGCCCGACGACATCGTCGGCGTGCTCAAGGTGCGCGAGGTGCTGGCGCTGCGGGTGGCGGGGCAGCCGATCGCGATCGACCGGCTGCTGAAGAAGGCGGAAGTCATCCCCGATCAGCTCGACGCCATGGACGCGCTGCGGCTTCTCCAGCAGTCCGACGTGGCGATGGCCATGGTCCATGACGAATACGGCCACCTCGAGGGCGTGGTGACGCCCGCGGACCTGCTGGCGGCGATCGTCGGCTCGTTCGTCAGCCATCAGGACGAAGGCGACGAGCCGCTGGTGGTCGAGCGCGACGACGGCTCGCTGCTGGTGTCGGGCGCGCTGCCCGCCGATGCCCTTGCCCGGCAGCTCGGGATGGAACTCGACGAGGACCGCGAATTCGCGACGGCCGCCGGCTATGCGCTGTCGGTCCTGAAACGCTTGCCCAAGGAGGGCGAGCATTTCACCGATCAGGGCTGGCGCTTCGAGATCGTCGACATGGACGGGCTCAAGATCGACAAGCTGCTGGTGAGCGAGATCGCCCCGGGCGGCGAACGTCCCCCCGAGGATGGGGAAGAAGGCCGGGCCGCATAGCGGCTTTCCGGTTCCGATCGAACCGAAACGCCTCTGGGTTTTCCTTCATTTGCCGTGATTTCCGAGTCGCCGGATGATTCCATCCGGCTCGAAATCACTCCAGCGGCGGAAAGGGCCTGCCTGCGCCGCGACCGGAAATGCGAAAGGGGCTACCATTCGGCGAGCCCCCTCCACCATCCTGCGGATGACCGCCTTCCCCACCCGGGAAAGGGTGATGCCGCTCAGCCCTCGGCCGAACCCGCTACCGCTTGCGCCTCGCGGCCGTCGCCTTGCGGGGCGGCGAGGATGTCGCGGGTGATTTCGCCCTTGGCGACGGTGTTCGTGGCCGTGTCGCCGACGCTCGAGCGGATGCCCGGAAGGGAGGTGCCGGCGCGGCCGATCGTGTTCGTCTCCACCTCGCTGCGCTGCGCGGGGCCGCCGAACAGCGCCTCGAGCGTCTGTTGCTGCGTGCTGGTCTCGGCCGGACGCGGCGCGCCCTGCTGCGGCGGGATCAGCGCGAAATCGGGCGGGACCACCAGCGGCGACTGGCGCTGCACCGCGAACTCGTCGGGGCGATCGCGGTTGAACAGCCCGCCGCCGCCGCAGCCGGCAAGCAGCGTCGAGGCGGCCGCGACAAGGAAAAGGGCGGTTGTCTTGCGCATGTGTCTAGCTCTCCGGGGCGGCCTGGTCGTCGGCCGCAGGCTGGCGCTTCTCGCGCGAAAACAGGGACCGGGCAAGGATAATCAGGACGCCGATGGTGATCGCGGCATCGGCGATGTTGAAGATCAGGAACGGGCGGAAGCCGCCGATGTGGAAGTCGGCATAGTCGATGACGTAGCCATAGCTGGCGCGGTCGCGGATATTGCCGATCGCGCCGCCCAGCACCAGCGCCAGCCCGACCAGTTCGGGCCAGGTCTTCTCGCGCATCATCCAGACGAAGACGACGAGCGAGATGAGGCTGGTCACCGCCACCAGCAGCCAGCGCATCTCCGCCGATCGCGCGGTCAGCATGCCGAGCGAGACGCCGTAGTTCTCGGTCCAGGTGAGGTTGAAGAAGGGCAGCAGTTCGATCTGCAGGACCTCGCGCAGCGCCAGCGGGCCGAGCATCAGGTGCTTGACCCACTGATCCAGCCCGAAAATCACCGCGGCCAGGGCCAGCGCGACGATGCGGCGGCGCGTCAGGGTCATGCCGAGGCTTCCATCCCCGCTACCACCTCGTCGCAGCGCGCGCAGAGCGTGCCGTCCTCGTTGACCTCGGGCAGGTGGCGCCAGCAGCGGCCGCATTTGTGGTCGTGGGTGCGGGTGACGGTCACGTTGTCGTCCTGCCCCCGCGTCACTGTCGCGGTGATGAACAGCTCTGCCAGGTCGCCCTCGGGTGCGCCGACGGGTACCGCGACTGCGGCTTCGAGGCCCGACCCCAGAACCTTGTCGCGGCGCAGCGGCTCGATCGCCTCCAGTACCTGCGCACGCAGCGCGCGCAGCTCGGTCCAGCGCGCGGCCAGCCCCTCATCGGTGAAGGCGGGCAGCTCGGGCCATTCGAGCAGGTGGACGCTGCCGCCGTCCGGAAAACGCGTCCCCCAGACTTCCTCGGCGGTGAACACCAGCACCGGCGCGGCATAGCGGACCAGCGCGTGGAACAGGATGTCGAGCACCGTGCGATAGGCGCGGCGCCTGGGGTCCGCGGGCGCGTCGCAGTAGAGGCTGTCCTTGCGGATATCGAAATAGAAGGCGCTCAGGTCCTCGTTGCAGAAGTCCGTCAGCTTGCGCACGTAGGCGTTGAAATCGAACTCGGCGACCGCGACCCGGAGGTCGCCGTCAAGCTGCCAGAGCCGGTGGAGGACGTACCGCTCCAGCTCGGGCATCGCGGCGACGTCCGGCACCGTCTCGGCGGCGCCGTATCCTTCCAGCGCGCCCAGCAGGTAACGGAAGGTGTTGCGCAGCTTGCGGTACTGGTCGGCGACGCCCTTGAGGATCTCGTCGCCGATCCGGTGGTCCTCGGTATAGTCGACCGAAAGCGCCCAGAGCCGGATGATGTCGGCGCCGTTGGTTTCCATCACCTTGATCGGGTCGATGGTGTTGCCCAGCGACTTCGACATCTTCATGCCCTTGGCGTCCATCGTGAAGCCGTGGGTGAGCACGGCCTTGTAGGGCGCGCGGCCGCGGGTGGCGCAGCTTTCCAGCAGGCTCGACTGGAACCAGCCGCGATGCTGGTCGGAGCCTTCGAGATAGAGGTCGGCGGGCCACGACAGGTCCGGCCAGCGGCCCGATTCGAGCACGAAGGCGTGGGTCGAGCCCGAATCGAACCAGACGTCGAGGATGTCGGTGACGCGCTCGTAGTCCTCGGCCCTGTAGTCCGGCCCGAGGAACTCCTGCGCCCGCGCGTCGGACCAGGCGTCGACGCCGCTCTCGCGCACGGCGGCGACGATCCGGGCGTTGACCGCCGGGTCGGCGAGGTACTGGCCGCTCTTGCGCTCGACGAACAGCGTGATCGGCACGCCCCAGGCGCGCTGGCGCGAGAGCACCCAGTCGGGCCGCCCTTCCACCATCGTGCCGATGCGGTTGCGCCCCTTCTCGGGGATGAAGCGCGTCTCGGCGATGGCGTCCTTGGCCACCTGGCGCAGTGTCGGCGGCATCACCTCGTCAAGCTCGGCCCAGGCGCCGTGCCGGCGCACGAGATGCTCCGAGGCGCGGTCCATCGGCACGAACCACTGCGGCGTGCAGCGGAAGATGATCTTCGCCTTCGAGCGCCAGCTATGCGGATAGGAATGGCGATAGTCGGCCGAGGCGGCGAGCAGGCCGCCGGCTTCGCGCAGGTCGGCGCAGATCGGCCCGTCGGGCGCGTTGAACTTGGGATTGATGACGCTGCCCTGACCGCCCAGCCAGAGCCAGTCGGCGCGGTATCTGCCGTCGCCCTCCACCGCGAAAACCGGGTCGATGCCGTGCTTCTTGCACAGCAGGAAGTCGTCCTCGCCATGGTCGGGGGCCATGTGGACGAGGCCGGTGCCGCTGTCGGTGGTGACGAAGTCCGAGCCGTCGAGGAAAGGGCGCGGGCGCGCGAAGAAGCCGCCGAGCGCGTGCATCGGATGGCGCGCCGTGGCGCCTTCGAGCATCGGGCCCTTGACGTACATCTTCATCGTGTGGCCTTCGGCGCCGATGCGCTTGAGGAAGGCGTCGACCAGCGGCTCGGCGATCACGTAATGCGCGCCGCCGGCCTCGATCAGCAGATAGTCGATCGGCCGGCCATAGGCGATCGCCTGGTTGGCCGGGATCGTCCAGGGCGTCGTCGTCCAGATCACCGCCCTGGCGCCGACCAGCTCGGGGCACTCGGGGCAATGGGTGATCTCGAAGGCGACGTCGATCTGGGTCGAGGTGATGTCCTCGTACTCCACCTCGGCCTCGGCCAGCGCGGTCTTTTCCACCGGCGACCACATCACCGGCTTGGCGCCGCGGTAGAGCTGGCCCGTCTCGGCGAACTTCATCAGCTCGGCCACGATCGTCGCCTCGGCCGCGAAGTCCATCGTCAGGTAGGGATTGTCCCAGTCGCCGCCGACGCCCAGGCGCTTCAACTGCCCGCGCTGTACGTCGACCCAGTGCTGCGCATAGGCGCGGCATTCGGCGCGGAACTCGACCGGATCGACCTGATCCTTGTCGAGCTTCTTCTTGCGGTACTGCTCCTCCACCTTCCATTCGATCGGCAGCCCGTGGCAGTCCCAGCCTGGCACGTAGGGCGCGTCCTTGCCCAGCAGCGTCTGCGTGCGCACGACCATGTCCTTGAGGATGTGGTTGAGCGCATGGCCGATGTGCATGTCGCCGTTGGCGTAGGGCGGGCCGTCGTGGAGGATGAACTTCTCGCGCCCGCGGCGCGCGGCGCGGACCTGTCCGTAAAGGTCGGCCTCCTGCCAGCGCGCGAGGATGCCCGGCTCCTTCTGCGGAAGGCCGGCCTTCATCGGGAAATCGGTCTTCGGCAGGAAGACGGTCGCTCTATAGTCGCGCTGCTCGGTCATGACCGGCCGCCGTTAAAGGAAACTGGTTAAGGAGGAAAGTGCGGGCTTCACGTTGTCCCATCGTCCCGGATCAAGTCGGGGACGACGCGCCCGGCGGCTCCGGGGCCTGGCGCTCCGCCGCGCCCAGCCGTTCGCGCGCCGCGTCGCAGTCGCGCGCGATCTGCGCGGTGAGGGCATCGAGGCTGTCGAACTTCGCCTCCGGCCGCAGGAACGCGTGGAAGGCGACCTCGATCTCCTGGCCGTAGAGATCGCCCGAAAAATCGAAGAAATGCGGCTCCAGCAGTTCCCGGGGCGGATCGAAGCTGGGGCGGATGCCGATGTTGGCGGCGCCGGGCACGCGCCGGCCGTCGGGCAGCAGCCCCGTCACCGCATAGATGCCGTAGCGCGGGCGCAGGTAGGTGCCCAGGTCGACGTTGGCGGTGGGAAAGCCGATGGTGCGGCCCACCTTGTCGCCGTGCTGGACCGTTCCGCGAATCGCGAAGGGCCGCGTCAGCAGCCGCGTCGCCGTCTCGCAGTCGCCGGCCTTCAGCGCGTCGCGGATGCGGCTGGACGAGATCGGCCCCTCGCCGTCGTGCACCGCGCCCACCGCGCGCGCGGCAACGCCGTGGGCCTGGCCGAACGCCCTGAGCTTGGCCGGATCGCCGCTGCGGTTCCAGCCGAAAGTGAAGTCCTCGCCGGTGACGACGCCGGCTGCGCCGATGTGCCGGGCGAGCATGTCGCCGACGAAGCTTTCCGCGGTCATCGTCGCCAGCGCCGCGTCGAAATGGAACACCAGCATCGCCTGCGCCCCGGCGGCGGCGAAGAGTTCCTGCCGCTGTTCGAGCGTGGTCAGCCGGAACGGTTCCGCGCCCGGCTTGAAATGGCGCATCGGATGGGGGTCGAACGTGGCGACGATGCAGGGCCGCCCTTCCGCCCGCGCCCAGTCGATCGCCGCGCCGACGACGGCCTGGTGCCCCTGATGGAAGCCGTCGAAATTGCCCAGCGCGATGATCGCGCCGCGCAGGGAGCCGGGTATGGGATCGCGATGGTCGAGGCGAATCATGTCGAGGCGTCGCTATAAGTCGCGCCGCAGCGTCACGAAAGCGAATGCGGGCCGCCCGTCGGCGGCCGGGTGCTCTTCGCGGAACGCTTCGCGCCATTCGCCGCCCAGCGGCGGCATGATCGTGTCGCCGGGCACGTCGGCATGAACCTCGGTCAGCTCGACGCGCCGTGCCAGCGGCAGGAACAGCGCGTTGACCTCGGCCCCGCCGATCACCGCGACTTCGCCGTCCCCCGCCAGCGCCAGCGCCGCGTCGGGCGAATGCGCGATTTCGGCGCCTTCCGCCCGCCAGTCCGGATCGCGCGTCAGCACGATATGCCGGCGGCCGGGCAGGGTTTTGGGAAAGCTCTCGAAAGTCTTGCGGCCCATCACCATCGGCTTGCCCATGGTCAGCGCCTTGAACCGCTTGAGATCGGCCGGGATGTGCCAGGGGAGCGTGCCGTCGCGCCCGATCGTGCCGTTGGCGGCGCGGGCATAGATGAGGAACAGATCCCGGCTCACGCCAGCGTCAGCCGCGTGACGTGGCCCATCTTGCGCCCCGGCCGCGCGGTGGCCTTGCCGTAGAGGTGCAGGTGGTTGCACGGATCGGCCAGGATCGCGGCCCAGTCCCCGGCCGCGTCGCCGATCAGGTTGCGCATCTCCACGCCTTTCGCGGCCAGCGCCGTATCGCCCAGCGGCAGCCCGCAGATCGCGCGGATGTGGTTCTCGAACTGGCTGGTGACCGCACCCTCGGTCGTCCAGTGCCCCGAATTGTGCACGCGCGGCGCCATCTCGTTGAATATCGGGCCTTCGGCGGTGGCGAAGAATTCCAGCGCCAGCACGCCGATGTAGCCGAGCGCCTCGGCCACGCGGGCCGCCAGCGCGCGCGCTTCCGCCATCTGCGCCCGCACGCGCGGCGCGGCCGGCACGGTCGAGCGGGCTAGGATGCCGCCCTCGTGGACGTTCTGGGGCGTGTCCCAGAAGCGGACTTCGCCGTCGGCGCCGCGGCAGAGCAGCACCGAGAATTCGGCATCGAAGCCGACGAAGCCTTCGTAGACCAGCGGCCTGGCGGGCAGGTCCAGCGCGGCGGCATCGGCGGCCGCCGTGATCCGCCACTGGCCCTTGCCGTCATAGCCGTCGCGGCGGGTCTTGAGGATGCCGGGCGCGCCGATCCGTGCGATCGCGGCGGCGAGGTCCGCGGGCGAATCGACCGGCGCGTAAGGCGCGGGCCGCCCGCCGAGCCCCTCGACGAAGCGCTTTTCGGCCAGCCGGTCCTGCGCCGTCTCCAGCGCGCGGGGATGCGCCAGCAGCGGCACCTTTCCGAGCGCGGCGAGCGGCGGGACGGGCACGTTCTCGAACTCGTAGGTCACCACCGCGCAGCCGGCGGCGAAGCGCGCCATGGCCTCCGCATCGTCCCAGGCGGCGCAGGTGAAGACAGCACTCACGTCTGCCGCAATGCTGTCGGATTCCGGCGCATAGATGTGGCAGCGATAACCGAGCTGCGCCGCGGCCATGGCCAGCATCCGGCCGAGCTGGCCGCCGCCGAGAATGCCGATGGTCTCGCCGGGGGGAATCATGCGTGGGGCGGCCCTTGGCGCGTGTGCTTCGACAAGCTCAGCATGAGCGGGGTTTGGACCAAGATCCACATCCGCTCAGCCTGAGCTTGTCGAAGCATGTCCTGAGCTTCGCCGAAGGGGCCACGCGCAGACATGTCCTCAGGCGGGCCTTTCCGCCACGGCTTCGGTCTGCGCCGCGCGGTAGGCCTTGAGCCGGCCGGCGAGCGCCGGATCGTTGGTCGCGAGGATGGCCGCGGCGAGCAGCCCGGCGTTGGCCGCGCCCGCCTCGCCGATCGCCAGCGTGCCGACGGGAATGCCGGCGGGCATCTGCACGATCGAGAGCAGGCTGTCCTGCCCGGACAGCGCCTTCGACTGCACCGGCACGCCCAGCACCGGCAGGTGCGTCATCGCCGCGACCATGCCCGGCAGGTGCGCCGCGCCGCCGGCTCCGGCGATGATCACCTTGAAGCCGGCGTCCGCCGCGCCCTTGGCGAAGGCCACCAGCCGGTCGGGCGTGCGGTGCGCGGAGACGATGCGCACGTCGGTCTCGACTTCGAGCTGCGCCAGCACCTCGGCGGCGCGCTGCATCGTCGCCCAGTCGGACTGGCTGCCCATGACGATCGCGACGGGTGCGCTCACCCTACCTCTCCGAGAGGTAATAGCGATCGGCGGCGTTCAGATCGCCGTCGAGTTCGTAGACGATCGGCTGGCCGGTCGGGATCTCGAGGCCGGTGATCTCGGCGTCGGAGATGTTCGACAGGTGCTTCACCAGCGCGCGCAGCGAGTTGCCGTGGGCGGAGACCAGCACCGTTTCCCCGGCCTTGAGCTGCGGCACGATGGCGGCGTCGTAATAGGGCAGCACGCGGGCGATCGTGTCCTTGAGGCTCTCGGTCGCGGGCACCGGCACGCCGGCATAGCGCGCGTCCCTGCCCAGGTCGAACTCGGAGCCCGCCGCCAGCACCGGCGGCGGCGTGTCGAAGCTGCGGCGCCAGACCTTGACCTGCTCGTCGCCGTGCCGGGCCGCGGTCTCGGCCTTGTTCAGCCCGGTGAGGCCGCCATAGTGGCGCTCGTTCAGCCGCCAGTCCTTGTATTCGGGAATCCACAGCCGCCCGGCGGTTTCCAGCGCCAGGTGCAGCGTCTTGATCGCGCGCGTCTGGAACGAGGTGAAGGCCACCGTCGGCAGCATGCCCTTCGCGGCCAGCAGGCGGCCGGCGGCGAGCGCTTCCTCCTCGCCCTGGGGGGTGAGGCCGACGTCCCACCATCCGGTGAAGCGGTTTTCCAGGTTCCACTGGCTCTGGCCGTGGCGGACGAGGATCAGTCGAGGCAAGGCGTATCGCTCCCTGTTTGGAAGGGGGTCGCCCTAGCTTTTCGGCGGGCCTTTGGGAAGAGCGGCGTTGCCCTCCCCTGCGAGCGTCCGCGCCTGCGCCTTGCGGCGCTTCAGGTTCTCGCGCAGCTTGGCGGCGAGGCGCTCCTCGCGCGAGGGGGCGTGCGGCGGTTTGTCCATGGCCCCTGCCTTGCCGCGACCGGGCGCAAAGCTCAAGCCGGCGCTTGACATTGCCCGACCTCGCGGCCAAAGCGCGCGCCTGCCCGGCGCCATGCGGTTGCCGGACACGCCCGAATGGTCACGCTGCTGTAGCTCAGTGGTAGAGCGCATCCTTGGTAAGGCTGAGGTCGGGAGTTCAATCCTCCCCAGCAGCACCATTCAGTCGCGGTTCTCCGGATATTCCGGGGCCGTGTTCGGCGAAGTGCCGCAAACGGCGCAGATGGAGAATGGCGCCGTAGGTATCGGCGCCCATTCGCCGGATGATTCCATCCGGCTCGAAACCACTCTAGGCGAAAACGTCCGCCCCGGCGGGAGCCGTGGGATCGTCGCCGTACTTGTTCGGTCCCTTGGTGCCCTGCAGGCACATCATGACGATGAGCACGATCCAGACGAGGAAATTGAGGACCGGGATCATCCCCAGGACCACGAACGGCAGGTAGACCCAGCCCGACAGGTTGAGGTCGTGGAACCGCCTGATGGTGACGGCGAAGCTGGCAACGGCGGTCAGGATCGCCCAGAGGTAGAGCGGGACGATGAGCAGCACCATGGTGACGAGGCCGGCACCCGCCATGGCGGCACCGATCTGGCTGTAGTTGCCCGCCAGCGCCGCGCTGCCGACCAGCGTGAGGAACAGCGCCGCGAAGATCGCGATGACGATCACGTTGAACAGGACGAACATCCAGAATTCCTGCCGCGAGGCGCGTCCTGCGATCAGCGCGTAGAGCCTGCGGTACGGCAGCAGCATCCATTCCATGGCCGGTTCCCCCCTTGTTTGCCTGCGACAATCCGCGGCAGGCCCGCGATGGCATCACAGAACGATCGCCGCCGCAACGAAAAAGGGGGCCCCGCGGCCCCCTTTCCCGTTTATCGCCGATCCGCTGTCACCAGCGGAAGCGCGCCGAGACGCCGTAAGTGCGCGGCTGGTTGGTATAGGCCGAGACCGAGCCCGACTGCGCCACCGAATCGAAGATCACGTTGAGGTAGCGGTTGTTCAGCAGGTTGCGGCCCCAGACCGCGAGTTCGAGCCCGTTGGCCATGGCGTATGTGATCGACCCGTTGAGGTCGCTCACCTCGCGCCGGAACGGCCGCGCGGCGTCCAGGCCGGGCCTGTAGTCGATC
>JBAYPJ010000036.1:0-32063 GCA_041677785.1 Novosphingobium sp.
AAACTTGCCGCATGACATCGAACCTCAATTCGCTGGCGGAGGCCAGGCGCGCCGCGGCGTCGCCCTTGTTCGCCAATCTCGACGGCGACATCGGCGTCAGCTTCGAATTCTTCCCGCCGAAGACGGAGAAGATGGAGGCGCAGCTCTGGGACACGTTCCGCACGCTCGAACCGCTCGGGCCGCGCTTCGTTTCGGTCACCTATGGCGCGGGCGGCTCGACGCGCGAGCGCACGCACAACACCGTCGCGCGGATCGTGCGCGAGACCGATCTGGTCCCCGCCGCGCACCTCACCTGCATCGCCGCGAGCCGGGAAGAGATCGCCGAGGTCGCCGGGCAATACTGGGACGCGGGCGTGCGCCACATCGTCGCGCTGCGCGGCGATCCGCCGCCCGCCGACGGCGGCCGCTTCGTGCCGCATCCGCAGGGCTACGCCAGCGCGGCCGACCTTGTCGCCGGGCTGCGGCGGCTGCACGACTTCGAGATTTCGGTCGCCGCCTATCCGGAAATCCACCCCGAAGCGGAAAGCGCCGAGGCCGATCTCGACAACCTCAAGCGCAAGCTCGACGCCGGCGCCAGCCAGGCGATCACCCAGTTCTTCTTCTCGACCGACGCCTATTTCCGCTTCCTCGACAAAGCGCTCGCCGCCGGGATCACCGCGCCGATCCTGCCCGGGATCATGCCGGTGACGAGCTTCGAGGCGATCCGCCGCATGTCGGGCAATACCGAGATCCCCCGCTGGCTGGAACACGCCTTCGAGGGGCTCGACGAGCGGCCCGGCCCGCGCGCGCTGGTCGCCGCGACGGTCGCCGCCGACTTGTGTCAGCGGCTCTACCAGGGCGGGGTCCGCCACTTCCATTTCTACACGCTCAACCGCGCCGAGCAGGCCTATGCGATCTGCCAGCTTCTCGGCGTGCGCCCCCGAAACATCTTGGCTCAGGAGAAGCGCGCATGAGCGCAGAAGCCGATTTCCGCGCCGCCGCGGCGGAACGCATCCTCGTGTTCGACGGCGGCTACGGCACCGCGATCCAGAAGTTCAGGCTGGAAGAGGCCGACTATCGCGGCGACCTCGACCTGCCGATGGACCAGAAGGGCAACAACGACCTGCTCTGCCTGACGCGGCCCGACATCATCGAGGGCATCCACACCGCCTATTTCGACGCCGGCGCCGACATGGTCGAGACCAACACGTTCTCGTCCACCCGCATCGCCATGGCCGACTATGGCTGCCAGCACCTCGTCCGCGACATCAACCTCGCCGCGGCGAAGCTCGCCCGCGATGCGGCGGAGAAGGCGCAGGCCAGGGATGGCCGCCGCCGCTTCGTCGCCGGCTCGATCGGGCCGACCAACAAGACGCTGTCGCTCTCGCCCGACGTCAACGATCCGGGCTTCCGCGAGGTCGACTTCGACGGGCTCAAGGCCGAATATCGCGAGCAATGCGACGCGCTGATCGCCGGCGGGGTGGACTTTCTGCTGATCGAGACCTGCTTCGACACGCTGAACGCCAAGGCCGCCGGCATGGCCGCGCGCGAGGCCGAGGCGGCGGCGAGCCGCGCCGTGCCGCTGATGGTCAGCTTCACCATCACCGACATGAGCGGCCGCAACCTGTCGGGCCATACGATCACCGCCTTCTGGTACGTGCTGCGCCACCTCAAGCCGCTGACCGTGGGCGCCAACTGCGCGTTCGGCGCGGACCGGATGCGCCCCTACCTGACCGAGCTGGCGCGGACGGCGGACACGCTGATCCTCGCCTATCCCAACGCCGGCCTGCCCAACGAACTGGGCCAGTACGACGAGCTGCCGGCCAAGACCGCCGAGCTGATCGGCGAATGGGTCGAGGGCGGGCTGATCAACGCGGTGGGCGGCTGCTGCGGCACCACGCCCGATCACATCGCGGCGATCGCGAAGGCGGTGGCCGGCAAGCCGTCGCGCCGGGTGCCCACGGTCGAGCCTGCCACGCGGCTGGCCGGGCTGGAACCGTTCACGATGGCGGCCTAGGCACGTCGTCCCGGCGAAAGCCGGGACCGCTGGCCTCCAGGTCCGACCCAGCCGACAGCGATCCCGGCTTTCGCCGGGATGACGAACAAGAGCAGAAAATGACCCAGACTTCTTCCTCCACCCGCTTCGTCAACATCGGCGAGCGCACCAACGTCACCGGCTCGGCCGCCTTCAAGAAGCTGATCCTGGCGGGCGACTATGCCAAGGCGGTCGAGGTCGCGCGCCAGCAGGTCGAGAACGGCGCGCAGATCATCGACGTCAACATGGACGAGGGCCTGCTCGACGCGGTCGAGGCGATGACCACGTTCCTCAAGCTGATCGCCGCCGAGCCCGACATCGCGCGCGTGCCGGTGATGATCGACAGCTCGAAATGGCACGTCATCGAGGAAGGCCTCAAGTGCGTCTCGGGCAAGCCGATCGTCAACTCGATCTCGATGAAGGAAGGCGAAGAGCCGTTTCTCGAGCAGGCGCGCAAGTGCATGGCCTATGGCGCGGCCGTCGTGGTCATGGCCTTCGACGAGACCGGCCAGGCCGATACGAAAGAACGCAAGGTCGAAATCTGCGAGCGCGCCTACAAGCTGCTCACCGGCATCGGCTTCCCGCCCGAGGACATCATCTTCGACGCCAACATCTTCGCGGTGGCGACGGGGATCGAGGAACACAACAACTACGGCGTCGACTTCATCGAGGCGGTGAAGGAAATCCGCCGGCGCTGCCCGCACGTCCACTTCTCGGGCGGGCTTTCCAACCTTTCGTTCTCGTTCCGCGGCAACGAGACGGTGCGCCGCGCGATGCATTCGGTGTTCCTCTACCACGCGATTCCCGCCGGGCTCGACATGGCGATCGTCAACGCCGGCCAGCTCGACATCTACGACCAGATCGACCCCGTGCTGCGCGAAGCCTGCGAGGACGTGATCCTCAACCGCGGGCAGGACGTGCCGGAAGGCCAGGACCCCGACACCTGGCAGACGGCCACCGAGCGGCTGATCGAGTTGGCCGAAAGCTACAAGGGCAAGGACAAGGCCGCCGAGAAGGAAGCCGAGGAGTGGCGCGGCTGGGACGTGGTCAAGCGGATCGAGCACGCGCTGGTCAAGGGCATCGACACCTGGGTGGTCGAGGACACCGAGGAAGCGCGCCAGCAGATCGCCGACCAGGGCGGCCGGCCGATCGAGGTGATCGAGGGCCCGCTGATGCAGGGCATGAACGTGGTCGGAGACCTGTTCGGATCGGGCAAGATGTTCCTGCCGCAGGTGGTGAAATCGGCGCGGGTGATGAAGAAGGCGGTCGCCTATCTGTTCCCCTTCATCGAGGCGGAGAAGGTCGAGGGCCAGAAGGCCAAGGGCCGGATCGTCATGGCCACGGTCAAGGGCGACGTCCACGACATCGGCAAGAACATCGTCGGCGTCGTCCTGCAGTGCAACGGCTATGAGGTGATCGACCTGGGCGTCATGGTGCCCTGGTCCACCATTCTCCAGGCCGCGAACGAGAACGAGGCCGACATCATCGGCCTGTCGGGCCTGATCACCCCCTCATTGGACGAGATGGTCACCGTCGCCGAGGAGATGCAGCGGGCCGGGATGAATACCCCGCTGCTGATCGGCGGCGCGACCACCAGCAAGGTGCACACCGCGCTGAGGATCGACCCCGCCTACGAAGGCCCGGTGATCCACGTGCTCGACGCCAGCCGCGCGGTCGGCGTGGCCTCGCAGCTCCTGTCCGACACGCAGGCGACGGGCTTCATCTCGGGCACCGCCAGCGAGTACGAGCATATCCGCGAGGCACGCGCCGGCAAGGAGGGCAGCGGCCTGCTGCCGATCGAGGAGGCACGGGCGAATTCCTACAAGCCCGACCTCGCCGACAAGCCTCCCGCCCCCGCGCAGCCCGGCCTGCATCAGTTCGAATGGGACCTTTCCGACCTTCGGCAGTATTTCGACTGGACCCCCTTCTTCCGCGCCTGGGAACTGGCCGGCACTTATCCGACGATCCTCGACGACGCGGTGGTCGGCGAAAGCGCGCGGGCGCTTTTCGCCGATGCGCAGGCGATGCTCGACCAGATCGTCAACGAGAAGTGGCTGACCGCCAGGGGCGTCGCCGGCTTCTGGCCCTGCCGGCGCGAAGGGGATGACGTGGTGCTCGACCCCCTCCCCTCCCAGGGAAGGGACGAGGAAACCCGCCTCACGTTCCTGCGCCAGCAGGTCAAGAAAAGCCGCGACCGGGCCAACTTCTGCCTGACCGACTTCATCGACCCCGCAGGCGACTGGATCGGCGGCTTCGCCGTCGGCATCCACGGCAGCGAGCCGCACCTCGCCCGCTTCAAGGCGGACCACGACGATTACAGCGACATCCTGCTCAAGGCGCTGGCCGACCGCTTCGCCGAGGCTTTCGCCGAGCGGCTGCACCTGCACGTGCGCACGACGCTATGGGGCTATGCGCCGGGCGAACAGCTCACCAACGAGGCGCTGATCCGCGAGCAGTATCGCGGCATCCGGCCCGCGCCGGGCTATCCCGCCTGCCCGGACCACAGCCTCAAGCCGATCCTGTTCGACCTGCTGGAAGCCGAGCAGCGCGCCGGGCTCACGCTGACCGACGGCTATGCGATGCTGCCGACGTCGGCGGTCTCGGGCTTCTACTTCGGCCATCCCGAAAGCCAGTATTTCGGCGTGGCGCGGATCGGGCGCGACCAGCTTGCGGACTATGCCGCGCGGCGCGGCGTGGACGTGAACAGGGCCGAACGCTGGCTGCGGCCGAACCTCGACTGACCCGCCGTCCCGGACCTGATCCGGGGCGGCGTGCCTGTCAGGCCGGCACGCTCGCGACCAGCTTTTCGCTCTCGCGCCAGAAGCGCTCGACCACCGCCGGATCGTCCACCTGCGGGTGTGGCGGACGCGGCGCGCGGCGTTCCCAATAGCCGCCGCTGCCGTGGCCCGGCTCCTCGGCGGTGGCGAGCCAGATCAGCGTGTCCGCGCCTTCCGCGGCGGTGAGCTTGGGCAGGTTACGCGTATGTTCCTGCGTTTCCTTCGGCGCATAGCTGAAGAAGGGCGTGTCGGTCGCCCCCGGCGCCATGGCGTGCGCGACGATGCCGCTGCCGGCCAGCCGCCCCGCCAGCGCCCGCGCGAACAGCACGTTCGCCAGCTTGCCGGTGCAATAGGCGAGGCCCGGATTGAAGGCCGCCAGGCTCTGCATGTCGTCGAGATCGATGCCCGGCACCATCTCGCTGGCGTCCGATGCGGTCATCAGGATGCGGACCGCGCCTGTGGGGGCATCGGCGGCGGCGGCGCGCAGCAGCGGCAGCAGCCCCTCGGTGAGCACGAAGGGGCCGAGGTGATTGCCGGCGAAGTTGGCTTCGAGACCCTCGGCGGTCATCGCCAGGCGATCGGTCATGCCGCCGGCGTTGTTGACCAGCACGTCGATACGGTCGGTCCGCGCGGCGATCCCGGCGGCGAGCCGGCGCGCCTCGGCCAGCAATGACAGGTCGGCGCGCAGCATCTCGATCGCGCCGCCGTCCGCCGCCGCGGCCGCGATCTCCGCCTCGGCCTCGGCCATGCGGCCCGGATCGCGCCCGGTGCCGATGACCCGCCAGCCCTGCCCGACAAGCGCCCTGGCGACTTCCTTGCCGATGCCCGAACTCGCGCCCGTGACCACCGCGACGCGTGCCTTGCCGATCATCTCGTCCCCTCCGCAGCTTTCCCGGCCGGTCTTATGGTGACAGGCCGCCGCCGACAAGGCATGGCACATGATCTGCCTTGCCGGAGATGTCCTGACCTTGCTTGCCGAACCGGACCTGCACGAACAGCTCCACGCCACGTTCGGCTTCTCCGCCTTTCGCGGCGTGCAGGAGGACGTGGTGCGCCGCGTGTTGGCGGGCCGCTCGACGCTGGCCGTCATGCCCACCGGCGCGGGCAAATCGCTGACCTACCAGCTTCCCGCCGTCATCCTGCCGGGCACCTGCGTGGTCATCAGCCCACTGATCGCGCTGATGCACGACCAGCTCCGCGCCGCCCGCGCCAACGGCATCCGCGCGGCGGCGCTGACCAGCGCCGACATGGACCGCGAGCAGACGATCGACCGCTTCCGCGCCGGCGAGCTGGACCTGCTCTACATCGCCCCCGAACGCGCCAGCCAGCCGCATTTCCGCGAGCTGCTGAGCAAGGCCCCGATCTGCCTCTTCGCCATCGACGAGGCGCACTGCGTCTCCGAATGGGGTCACGACTTCCGCCCCGACTATCGCCTGCTGCGCCCGCTGATGGACGCCTTTCCGCAAGTGCCGCGCCTGGCGCTGACCGCCACGGCGGACGCGCACACCCGCGCCGATATCCTGGCGCAGCTCGGCATTCCCGAGGACGGGCTGATCGTCGCCGGCTTCGACCGGCCGAACATCCGCTACGCCATCCGCCATCGCGAGAGCGGGACGAAGCAGATCGCCCGGCTCATGGCGGAGCAGCCCGGCCCCGGCATCGTCTATGCCCCCACCCGCGCCAAAGTGGAAAAGCTGGCCGAGCAACTCGCGGCGGCGACGGGACGGCAGGTGCTGCCCTATCACGCCGGCCTCCCGCCGCAGGAGCGCGCCGCCAACCAGGCGGCCTTCGTTGCGTCCGAGGACATGGTGATCGTCGCCACGATCGCCTTCGGCATGGGCATCGACAAGCCCGACGTGCGCTTCGTCGCCCACGCCGGCATCCCCAAGTCGATCGAGGCCTATTACCAGGAGACCGGCCGCGCCGGCCGCGACGGAGACCCGGCGCAGGCGATGATGTTCTGGTCGGCGGGCGATTTCGCGCAGGCGCGGATGCGGCTTGCCGAAGTCGAGGACAGCCGGCGCGAAGGCGAGAAGGCGCGGCTCGACGCGCTGGCCGTGCTGGTCGAGGCCGGCACCTGCCGCCGCGCCATCCTGCTGCAGCACTTCGGCGAGGAACCGCGGCCGCAATGCGGCAATTGCGACAACTGTCTAGATGCGCCGGACGTGGCCGATGCCACGGTGACGGCGCAGAAGCTGCTGTCCGCCGCCTACCGCACCGGCCAGAGCTTCGGCTTCGGCCATCTCGAAAAAGTCCTGACCGGCGTGGCCGACGAGCGGGTGCTGCAGCGTGGTCACGACAGGCTTTCGGTGTTCGGCATCGTCGACGCGGAAGAGGCCCGGCTGCTGCGCCCGCTCGCCCGCGCGCTGCAGGCACGCGGCAGCCTGGTGCCGACCGAGCACGGCGGGCTGATGCTGGCGGGCGACGCCCGCGCCATCCTCAAGGGCGAGGCGAGCATCAGCATGGTGCTTCCCCCGAAGAAGGAGCCGCGCGGCCGGCGGGACCGGCGCGAGCGCGGCGGCGGCGGCGTCAACCCGGTCGGCGATCCGCTGTTCGACGCGCTGCGCGAACTGCGCCGCGCGCTGGCACAGGAGGCCGGCATGCCGCCCTACGTCATCTTCCACGATTCGACGCTGCGCGAGATGGCGGCACTGCGCCCCGCCTCGCTCGCCGCGCTGGGCGAGATCGGCGGCGTCGGCGCACGCAAGCTCGAAGCCTACGGCGAGGCCTTCCTGCGCGTGATCCGCCAGCACTGACCGGAAACGGCGCTTGCCTCGCGGCCGGCCCTCGGTGATGCAGGCGGAAAAGGAGAGGAAGCGATGGCCGAAGCGCCCAGACCAGCCCCGTTGCACGTCCCTGCGCGGGACATACCCGTGCCGGCGCACCTGAGTCCGCAGGCGCAAGCCTGGCTGGCGATGCCGCGCCCGGCGGGGGCAGGCTATCCCGCGCCCGACGATGCCAAGGGCTGGCGGCGGCATATCGCCAACGGCGACGCCACGATCACGCAGTTCTACATGGCCGGGCGCTCCGAGGCCGATTGCGCGGTCACGCCCATCGGCGAAGGGGAGGCCCGAGGCTTCGAGGTCGTCCCCGCCGGCCTCGATCCGGCCGACCGGCGCGTCTATCTCGATATCCACGGCGGCGCGCTGATCATGGGCGCGGGAGAAGTGTGCAAGGCGATGGCGCTCGGCACCGCCAGCCGGCTCGGCGTGCGGGTGGTGGCGGTCGACTACCGCATGCCGCCCGACCATCCCTTTCCCGCCGGCCTCGACGACTGCCTCGCCTTCTACCGCATGCTGCTGCGCGACCACGACCCGTCGCAGATCATCGTCGGCGGCGCCTCGGCCGGCGGCAACCTCGCCGCCGCGACGATCCTGCGCGCCCGTGACGAAGGGCTGGAGCTGCCGGCGGCGGCCGTGCTGCTCTCGCCCGAGGTGGACCTCACCGAATCGGGCGACACCTTCCACACCAACGCCGGCCTCGACGGCATGGGCAGCCTGATGCCGGCCAACCGGCTCTATGCCGCGGGCCGCGACCTCGCAGATCCTTATGTCTCGCCCCTGTTCGGCGACTTCACCAGGGGCTTCCCGCCGACCCTGCTGAGCGCGGGGACGCGCGACCTGTTCCTGTCGAACGCCGTGCGCCTGCACCGCAAGCTGCGCGCCGCGGGCGTGGCGGCGGAACTGCACGTGCTGGAGGCGGCGGCGCATGGCGCCTTCGGCGGGACGTCGCCGGAAGAAGCCGAGCTGGACGCAGACGTGCGGCGGTTCTGCGAACGCGCCTGGGGCTGACGGGCCTCAGCCGGCCTTGTCGCTCCACGATACCGGCACGGACAGCAGCATCGGCAGGTCGGGCGAGGCGATGCGCGATTCGCGGCCGTTCTCGTGGATCAGCACGACCCGGCCGACGCCCGGGGTCGCGACGACGGCGGTGACGGTGTCCACCCAGCGATGCAGCGCCTCCCGCGCGCGGGCCAGCGCATCGCCGCTGGTGCTCGCCTCGCTCGATGCCTCCAGCTCCGATTCAAGCTCGGTGACGCGCTCGATGGCCAGATCGACCGTGCTGGCCTGCTTTTCTTCCATGGACGAACCTCGCGATGCTGCTGCCACGCCCCACTTGGGGGCGGGCGCCGCATCGCGCAAGCCCGCCGGTCAGAGCAGCGCCGCGGCCAGCGCGCGCCAGGCTTCGCGCTGCCTGGCCATGCCCGCATCGGGCGGCGCGATCACCTGCATGCAGACATGGTCCGCCCCGGCATCGAGATGCTCGCGCACGCGCGCGGCGATGCGATCGACGCTGCCCCAGGCGAACAGCGCGTCGAGCAGCCGTTCGGACACCGATTCGATCTCCTCCTCGGTAAAGCCCAGGCGTTTCCAGTTGTTACGATAGTTGGGCAGCGCGCGGTAATGCGTGAGCGCTCCCACCGCCAGCTCGCGCGCACGCGCGGGGTCGCTTTCCAGGATGACGCCCTGCTCGGGCGCCAGCAGCTTGCCGGGGCCGAGGATCGCCCGCGCCCGCGCGGTGTGCTCCGGCGTGGCCAGATAGGGATGCGCCCCGGCGGTGAGGTCGCGCGCCAGTTCCAGCATCTTGGGTCCGAGCGCGGCGAGGCACTGGCTGTCGGCGGGCACGCCCAGCGCGGTCAGCCGCTCCACGTAGTCGCGCGTCACCCCGATCGGCTTGCCCCAGGATTCGCCGATCAGCGGGCCGTGGCTGATCCCCAGCCCCAGCAGCGCGCGCGCCTTGTGATCGTCCGGCAGGCCGAGCCACCAGCCGGCGATCTCCTGCGGCTCGTGCTTCCAGATGTTGACGATGCCGGTGGCGATCGCGGCGCGCCGCGTCGCGGCCAGCAGGCGGCTGAAATCGCCGGTCACATCGCCGCCGATGCCGCCGGGGAACCAGATCGCGCCATAGCCCAGTTCATCGAGTTCGGCCGCCGCCTCGGCCACTTCGCCAGCATCGCCGAAGCGCAGTTCCATGGACCAGATGCCGATGCGGCCGACGTTGGGTACAGTCATCACGATCTCCCGAACACAGTTGGGCCGATCTTGCGGCCAACGGGTCTGCGCATCAAGCCGTTTCGCCGGACATGCCGCGTTGACAGACCCGCCCGGATGTTATCAGTTGGAAACATAACGGACGGAGAGGACGAGAGATGAGCGAAGCAGCCGTGCACATTACCGCGGATTCGGTCGACCCCGACTATGCCGAACCTTTCGTCGATATCGAGGAGGAGCGCACGGAGCCGGTGCCGCACCGCTACGTCAGCGGCGGCTTCCGCGGCACCGACGCGCGCTTCTCGTTCTATTTCCCGCCCAGGGAGCAGTACCAGGGGCGCTTCTTCCACAATACCTACCCCATGGCGGTCTCGTCCGATATCGGCCCTTTCCCCATCCAGTTCGAGGTGGCGATGGGCGACCTGGGCTTCACGCTCGACAGCGGCGCCTACTACGTCCAGACCAACAACGGCCTCGTCTTCCGCAATCCCGGCGCCGACCCCACGATCGCCGCCTATCGCGTCAACGCGGCGGCGGCGAAGTTCTCGCGGGTCATCGCGGCGCGGATCTACGGCGAGCACCGGCCTTACGGCTATCTCTTCGGCGGCAGCGGCGGGGCCTACCAGACGATGGGCGCGGCGGAGAACACCAGCGGCGTGTGGGACGGCTTCGTCCCCTTCGTGCCGGGCTGCAACCACGCCATCCCCAGCATGTTCACCGTGCGCATGCACGCGCTGCGCGTCCTGCGCCAGCGGCCGGGCGTGTTCGCCGCGATCGCCGACGCGGTCGACGTGGGCGGCAGCGGCGATCCCTATGCCGGGCTGACCGAGGAAGAGGCGGCGGCGCTGCGCGAGGTCACGCTGATGGGCTTCCCGCCGCGCGGCTGGTACCTGCACGAAACGCTGGACAGCGGTTATTTCGCCAACATCTCGGGCATGATCCCGCTGATGGACCCGACTTATGCCGAGGACTTCTGGAGCGAGCCCGGCTACCTCGGCACCGATCCCGACAGCGCGATCGCCAGGACCCGCTTCCGGTTCGATTCGACCGTCGCGGCCACCAGCGGCCCGCCTTTCGCGATCGAGCTGGCCGATCTGCCCGACGGCGACGGCCAGGACGCGCACCTCGTCGTGCTGAGCGGCGCGTCCGCCGGCGCCAGCCTGCCGATCGACCGGGTCGAGGGCAAGACCGTCCGGCTGATCGCGGTGCTGGACCATGCCAAGGCGGCGGGAATCGCCGCCGGCGACAAGGTGCGCATCGTCAACTCGTGGACGCTGGCGCTGCAGACCTATCACCGCCACCAGGTGCCGCCGACGCGGGACTATTACGGCTGGAACCAGTTCCGCGGACCCGACGGCAAGCCAATCCATCCCCAGCGCGACGTGCTGGTCGGCCCCACCGGCACCGCCAACGCCGCCGGCGCGGTGCTGACCGGCAACGTCCATGGCAAGGTGCTGATGCTGTCCGCGCTGATGGATATCGACGCCTATGCCTGGCAGGGGGACTGGTACCGCTCGATGGTGAAGACGGCCAGAGGCGCCGATTTCGACGACAGCTTCGCGCTGTGGTTCGTCGACCGCGCGCATCACGAAAATCCGCTAACCCCGCTCCAGCGCACGCAGGTGGCCAGCTATTCGGGTGCGCTGCAGCAGGCGCTGCGCGATCTGGCGGCCTGGGTGGAGACGGGCCGCAAGCCCTCCGAGACCCGCTACGAGGTGGTCGACACGCAGGTTGTCGTGCCCCGCAGCGCCGCCGCGCGCGGCGGCGTGCAGCCGGTGGTCGATCTGGCCGCCAATGGCGGCGCCCGCGCGGAAGTGCGGGCGGGCGAGCCCGTCGCCCTGACCGCGACGATCGAGGTGCCGCCGGGCGCCGGCAAGGTCGTCTCGGCGGAATGGGACCTCGACGGCACGGGCACCTTCACCCCGGCCGAGATCGGCGCGCCGGCCGAACGGGTGACGCTGTCCGCCAGCCATAGCTATGCGCGGCCCGGCACGCATTTCGCGGTGATCCGTGTCGGCGCGCAGCGCCAAGGCGATGCCCGGACACCTTACGCCCGCGTGCTCAACCTCGCCCGCGCACGCATCGTCGTGACCTAGGGTCAGAGCGGGTTGTCGAGCTGCACCACCGGCTCGTCGCTGATCCGCTGCGTCGTCTTCAGCGCCCGCGCCTTGGCGAAGCTGGCGAGCACCGACGCGTCGCGGCCGTAGATGTCCTTGAAAGTCGCCAGCTTCCCGGTGATGTCCTGCGCCATGGTGAAATAGGTGATGTAGACCGGGAAAGTCCGGGTCATGGGCACCTTGGTGTACTTGCCGGAGGTGGCATTCGCGATGAGCTGTTCCTGCGGCATTTCCGCCCCCAGGATCGCCATCGTCATGCCCAGCACCAGCGCGCCCTCGGTGCGGATGCAGCCGTGGCTGAATGCGCGCACCGGCTGATTGAACAGGGCCTTCGACGGCGTGTCGTGGAGGTAGATCGCGTGCGGGTTGGGCATGTCGATCTTCATCACGCCGAGCGCGTTGCCGGGGCCCGGCTGCTGGACGACGGTGATCCTGCCGTCGGCGCTGCGCGTCACCTTGTAATTTTCGCGCGCCGCCTGGCGCGGGTTGGCCAGCAGCCGCGCACCCAGCCCTTCGCCGACGACGATCGACTGCGGCACCGTCCAGGTCGGGTTGAACACCACGGCCGTGACCTGCTCGGCGAGCTGCGGCGTCGCCGTCCTGCCCGGCTTGCCGACGACGGTGCGATAGGTGCGCACGATCTCGCTGCCGTTCTTGACCAGCCGGAGCTGGAATTCGGGGACGTTGGTGATCAGGTAGATGTCGCCCAGGTCCCGCCGGAGCCAGCGCCAGCGATCCATGTTCACCCGGATCAGCGACCGGGTGCGGGCATCGCTCCTGGGCGTGGCGGCCAGCGCCGCCTTGAGCGCCTGGTAATCGGGATGGCTCGGCGCGAGGCCGGCGAGCACGCCGGCAACGTCGTGCGTCTCCAGCGCCCGCGCCATCAGCGCGCCCGTCGGGTCGAGGTCCTGGTCGGGATCGACCACGAACCACTGCTCGCGCGCTGTCATCGGCGTGCGGCCGTCGCGCAGGTCCTCCGCCAGCCAGGCGAAGCTCTTGCTGGCCACTTCATCGAGCGCCGGGCCCTCGCCGGCGGCGATGGCCGCGCGCAGGGCCTCTGGCTGGTAATCCTTGGGGAACAGGCCCTCGCCGTCGATCGCCTCGATCACCGCCAGCAGCGCCTGCGCATCGCCGAGCGGCCAGGGCATGACCGGCTCGGTCACCGGCAGGGGCTGCACTTCGGGAAGCGAGATGGAGGGGCTGGCCGCAGCCGAGGGTGCGGGAACAGGGGCCGGCGTCGGCGCCGGGCTGGGGGTCGATGTCGCGCTCGGGATCGGAGGTGCGGGCGGGGGCGAGGTGCGGGCCGGCGCGGCGACGGGAGACGGCAGGAGGTCGACCGGCGGCGGCGTGCGGGGCTGTTGCTGCTGCGCCCAGGCCGGCTGCACGCAGAGCGCAGCCGCGCCCAGTCCCGCCGCGATGAACGCCTTGCGCAATTCCACCTTCAATCCTTGTGCCATCGCCCGACCGTCTGTGCTGGATGTTGCGGGCCGGCGCTCGTCGCATGCGGCCCTGCATCGTGATGTAGCCCTGTTCGGGGCCACGCTTCAAGCATCGCGGCTTTCGCTGCGATGAATCACGCGCGATTTTTCCGTGAATTTCCCGGCCGCGGGCTATGCCGCGGCGGCGCGGGCGATCTCGGCGAGCCCCTGCGAGAGCAGCAGCTCCGCGTCCTGGCTGTTCGCCAGCAGCGCGCGGTGCAGGCCGACGAGCTTTGCCACCAGCCGCTCCAGCCGCCGGCCGCGCCAGTGGCGAAGCTGGACGCCGAGGTCGCGCTCGTCCTTCCAGAACACGCGCCGCGCCGCCACTTCGGCCTTGAGCAGCGCGGCAACGTCGCCTCCGCGCCCTTGCGCCGGGCCCAGCTTGGCCGCCAGCGCGGCAAGCTGCGCCGCGCGCCGCTCGATGGCCAGCAGCAGCCCGACGGGGTTGAGGCCCAGCTCGCGCATGCGCTTGAGTTCGCCGGGGATCTTCGCCTTCTCGCCGCCGAGCACGGCGTTGACCAGCGCGGTGAAGCCGTCCTCCTCGGTGCGCGCGCCGACCGCGTCCAGCGCGGCGGCATCGGCGCTGCGCGGACTTTCCGGGCTGGCGTCGAGATAGAGCGCGAGCTTGGCGATCTCGGAGCGGGCCAGCCGCGTGTCGAGCCCGGCGGCGCGGGCGATCCGCTCGGCCAGGTCGCCGCCGATGCGCAACCCCGCCGCGTCGGCCATCGCGCGCACGCTGGCGGCCACCGACTTGAGATCGGGCGGATGGAACATCGCCACAAGCGCGTCGGGCCGGTCGGCCAGCAGCTTGGCGGTGCGCGACTTGTCGGTGGCGCCGTTGGCAACGATCAGCACCGGGCACGGCTCGGCACCGCCCGACATCGGGCCGGACAGCAGCACATCGACCGCATCGTGCGCCTCGTCACCCTGCGCACGCACGAGGATATGGCGCCTGTCGCCGAACAGCGAGGCGGAGCGCGCCTCGTCGCCCAGTTTCACCGGATCGCGCCTGAGATCGGCGCCGGACAGCTCGATCCGCTCGCCCGGTTCGGCAAGCAGCGAGACGATCCTCTGCGCGGCGTCGTGCGCCCCTGCCTCGTCCGGTCCGCAGAAGAAGAACACCCGCGCCGCCTCCGCCGCGCGGGGCGCCATGCCGGCGAAGTCGCGCTGGGTGGCCTTCACCGGTTCCTGCGAAGCTGCAGCGCGACCTTGGTGACGATGCGGTCGGCGATGTCCTTCGACAGGTTCTCGAGCGCGGTGTTCTCCGCCGCGATTACCGCGTATTCCGAGGAGACCACGTCGATGCCGGCATCCGAGCCGTCGCTGGCGTCCAGCACGATCTCGCCGTCGGCCAGATCGACGAGCTGGTAGCGCGCGCGCAGCGTGCGCCGCTCACGGCCGATGGTGTCGTCGGACAGCAGCGCCAGCCCTTCGAGCTGGTCGTCGAGCCGGATGTCGAGCCGGTAACGGGCCGTGCCGCCGGCGCCGCCCGCCGCGCCCAGGCGGTCGACCAGCGCATTGCGCACCAGCCAGCCGGCCTTGCCCTCGATCGGCGAGACCTCGATGCCCGCCAGCCCCTGCGCCACCGCGCCGCTGCCGCCGCCCGCATACATCGGCTGAAGCCCGCAGGCCGCGAGCAGCAGCGGCAGGGCAAGGGCCCAGGAAAGCAGGGCGAGCCGTCTCACGCGACGAGGTTCACCAGCCGGTCGGGCACGACGATCACCTTCCTCACTTCCGCCCCGTCGAGCGCACGCTGCACCTTGTCGCTGGCCAGGGCAAGCGCCTCCAGCTCCTCGCGGGCGGTGCCCTTGGCGACGGTCAGCGTGTCGCGCAGCTTGCCCTTGACCTGGACCGCGACGGTCACTTCGTCCTCGACCAGCAGCGCGGCATCGACCGCCGGCCAGGCCGCATCGGCGACCAGGCCTTCGCCGATCGTCGCCCAGGCCTCTTCGGCCAGGTGCGGCATCATCGGCGCGACCAGCAGCAGCACGGTGCGGATCGCCTGGCTGCGGCTGGCCGACGGCGGCGCCTTCTCGATCGCCGAGGCCAGTTCGTAGATCCGCGCCACCGCCTTGTTGAACGACAGCGCCTCGATATCCTCGGCGACGGCGACGACGATCTGGTCGCGCTTGCGGTCGAGCGGCCTGTCATCGCCCGCAACGGCCGCATCATACTGCGCGAACAGCCGCCACAGGCGCTGGACGAAGCGGCCGCAGCCCTCGATGCCGGATTCGGACCACGGCAGGTCGCGCTCGGGCGGACTGTCTGACAGCATGAACCAGCGGATCGCGTCGGCGCCGTAAGTCGCAACGATCTCATCGGGGTCGACGACGTTCTTCTTCGACTTCGACATCTTGATGACGCGGCCGACTTCGACCGGCGCGCCATCCGCCTTCAGCGTCGCGCCGTCCGCCCCGCGCTCGACCTCGCCGGGGGTGAAGAACACCGGCTGGCCGTTGGCGGGATCGGCCCGCGAATAGGTCTCGTGCGTCACCATCCCCTGGGTGAACAGGCTGGCGAAGGGTTCGGCCACGTCAATCCGGCCGATGCGCTTGAGCGCCCGCGTCCAGAAGCGCGCGTAGAGCAGGTGCAGGATCGCGTGCTCGATGCCGCCGATATACTGCTCAACCGGCAGCCAGCGCGCGATCTCCTCGCGGTCGAAGGGCTTGTCGACCGGCTGGCTGGCGAAGCGCAGGAAATACCACGAGCTGTCGACGAAGGTATCGAGCGTGTCGGTCTCGCGCTGCGCAGCGCCGCCGCATTGCGGGCAGGCCACGTCCTTCCAGGTGGAATGGCGCAGCAGCGGGTTGCCCGGCGTCTTGAAGTCCACGTCCTCGGGCAGCGTGACCGGGAGCTGCTCCCTGGGCACCGGCACCACGCCGCAGGCGCCGCAATGGATGAAGGGGATCGGCGTGCCCCAATAGCGCTGGCGCGATACGCCCCAGTCGCGCAGCCGGTACTGCGTCTCGCCGCTGCCCCACTGCTCGCGCTCGGCGCGGGCGATGACCGCGGCCTTGGCGGCCTCGACGTCCATGCCGTCGAGGAACCCGGAGTTCACCAGCCGGCCTGGCCCGGTATAGGCCTCGTCGCCCGGAAACACGGCGTCGGTCCGGTCGCCGTCGGCGACCACGCGGCGCACCGGCAGCCCGTACTTGCGCGCGAAGTCGAGGTCGCGCTGGTCGTGCGCGGGACAGGCGAAGACCGCGCCGGTGCCGTAGTCCATCAGCACGAAGTTGGCGATGTAGACCGGCAGGCGGATCGCCGGGTCGAGCGGGTGGGCCACGGTGAGGCCGGTATCGTAGCCGTGCTTCTCGGCAGTCTCGATCTCGGCCGCGGTGGTGCCGCCCTTGCGGCATTCCTCGATGAACGCGGCCGCGGCCGCGTCCTTTTCCGCCAGCGCCAGCGCCAGCGGATGCTCGGCGGCGATGGCGGCAAAGCTTGCGCCGAACAGCGTGTCGGGGCGGGTGGTGAAGACCTCGAAACTGTCGGGGAAGCCGTCGGGCAGGCCGGCGGAGGCGTTCTCGATGCGGAAACGGAAGCGCAGGCCCTGGCTCTTGCCGATCCAGTTCTCCTGCATCAGCCGAACCTTCTCGGGCCAGTCGTCGAGCCCGCCGAGGCCTTCGAGCAGCTCGTCGGCGAAATCGGTGATCTTGAGGAACCACTGGCTGAGCTTGCGCTTCTCGACCAGCGCGCCCGAGCGCCAGCCGCGCCCGTCGATCACCTGTTCGTTGGCGAGCACGGTCATGTCGACCGGGTCCCAGTTGACCGCGCTTTCCTTGCGGTAGACGAGGCCGGCCGCGTAGAGATCGAGGAACAGCGCCTGCTCGTGCCCGTAGTATTCGGGATCGCAGGTGGCGATCTCGCGGCTCCAGTCGAGCGCGAAGCCGAGGCGTTTGAGCTGCGCCTTCATGTTGGCGATGTTCTCGCGCGTCCAGCCGCCGGGGTGGACGCCCTTCTCCATGGCCGCGTTCTCGGCCGGCATGCCGAAGGCGTCCCAACCCATCGGGTGGAGCACCTCGAAGCCCTTCATCCGCTTGTAGCGGGCGAGCACGTCGCCCATCGTGTAGTTGCGGACATGGCCGATGTGGATGCGCCCGGAAGGATAGGGGAACATCTCCAACACATAGCTGCGCGGCCTGGCGCTGGCGTCGTCGGCGCGGAAGCTCTGCCGCTCGTCCCAGACGCGCTGCCAGCGGATATCGGCGGTTGCGGGATCGAATCGCTCAGTCATGACCAACAAATTTTCCTGCAACGTCCGGACAATTGCGGATCCTCCCCCATGGGGAGGGGGTCCGCCCAAGGCGGTATGAGGAGCGTCCGCGCCGGCGGTTGCACTCCTCCGTCAGCCCTGCGGGCTGTCACCTTCCCTTACAAGGGAGGGCCGTGAAATTCATGCATCTTTTGCAAGGCTCAGCCGCCGATGGCACTGCGGCGCAGGTCGCGGGCCTTGGTGAGGATGATGTCCTCCAGCTTCTGCACGGTCGCCGCCTGCACCGGCGCATCGACCCAGGCGCCGCCCTGCGAGACCTGGCGGCTCGCCGCGACGCGCAATGCGTCGGCGCGCAGATCCTGGTCGAGGATGGTGACGGTGACCTTCACCCGCTCGCCCGGGTTGCCCGGATTGGCGTACCAGTCGGTGACGATGACGCCGCCGTTGCTGTCGGTCTGCAGCAGCGGCATGAACGACAGCGCGTCGAGGCTGGCGCGCCAGAGATAGGAATTGACGCCGATCGTCGTGATCCGCGAGGCGGCCACGTCCTGCCGCAGCCGCTCCTTCTTGCCGCCGCAGCCCGCAAGCGTAAGCGCGATCATTGCCGCGACGCCCGCACGCGCCAGCCAGCGCGAGGAATTGAAACCGGTGTCGGTTCTGCCAGTCATCGTCGTTTCCAGATCCTCGGACAAGGGAGGGGAAGAGCGGCCCTCGTCCCCCGCCGCTTACGCTTCTATAACCGCCGCTCGCCGCGCGGCAAGTGGGCGCGCCCGCTTGTTGGAAGGCGATCGCTAAACCCGCCATGAACGAGCGCCCCTGTCGCGCCGGATCAGCTTGTGTTAAGGTTGCCTGCGCGAGTCTCCCGGCTGAGGACGGACACGGCCCGGACGGCCGCGCGGGCACGCCAGACGAGGGGAGCAACCATGGCAAGCGGTTCCAAGAACGGCATGACCGCCGGTCTTTGGCTCGCCGGCGCCGTATCGCTGCTCGCGCTGCCCAGCGCCGTGCTTGCCTTCGCCACCGATTTCGAGCCGAAGTTCGCGCCGCTGCCGGCAAACGGGTCGATCCAGGCGATCGATTCGGCGGCCACGCCGGCGCGACTCGCGCGCGCCATTCCGGTCCGCTCGCTCGCCAAGGGTCCGCTCTATCCCTTCACCCCCGCCGGCACGCCCAACCGACCCGACCGTTCGGTCACGGTGGCCGTGCGCGTCGATTCCGGCACGCCGCAGATGATCTCGGTGCGCGGTTCGCGAATCGCCGCCGCCACGGAAGCCGGCGCCACGCCGCTGCGCATCGCGCCGACCGCGTTCAACCTCGGCGTCGCGCGCGGCTACCAGAACTTCGCGCAGAGCCTCGTGCCGCCGGCCGAGACGCGCAGGCCCGACCTGTCCGATCTCGATCGCTTCAGCATCGCCGCCAGCCCGACACCGAGCGCCTCGTCGCGGCTTTCCCCGCGCATCGTCGTCGACGAGAAGCAGGCCGCCGGCCGCGCGCCGCGGACATTCGCCGGCGATGGCGACGACCAGGTCGACGTCGGCGGCAGTTATCGCCTGACGCGCAACCTCAACGTCACCGCCGGCGTGCGCTATTCGCAGCAGGACCGCGAGCGGCTGCGCCCGCTGACCGACGGCAAGCAGGACAGCCAGGCCGTCTACGTCGGCACCCAGTTCCGCTTCTGAGGCGGCGCCATCCTCCATCCTGTCGCCGCGGCCCTATCGCCACGGCGTTGCCCGGCGGATCGTCCACCGGACCGATTGCCTTCGGTCGCGATTGCGCGCATTCCTTTGCATATCCATCATTGTAGACGAGGGGATTGATATGGCGCGTGTGGCTGTCGTGACCGGCGGAACGCGGGGTATCGGCAAGGCGATCTCGCTCGCCCTCAAGGCACAGGGGCTCACCGTCGTCGCCAACTACGCCGGCAACGTCGCGACGGCAAAGGCCTTCACCGAGGAAACGGGCATCACCGCCTATCGCTGGGACGTGGGCGACCACGAGGCCTGCATCCACAACTGCGTCGAGATCGAGGCGGTGTTCGGCCCGATCGACGTGCTGGTCAACAACGCCGGGATCACCCGCGACGGCACTCTGCACAAGATGACCTTCGACGACTGGAACGAAGTGATGCGAATCAACCTCGGCGGCTGCTTCAACATGGCCAAGGCGTGCTTCCCCGGCATGCGCGAGCGCGGCTGGGGCCGGATCGTCAACATCGGCTCGATCAACGGCCAGGCCGGCCAGTACGGCCAGGTCAACTACGCCGCCGCCAAGTCGGGCATTCACGGCTTCACCAAGGCACTGGCGCAGGAAGGCGCCAAGTTCGGCGTGACGGTGAACGCGATCGCGCCGGGCTACATCGACACCGACATGGTCGCGGCGGTGCCCGCGCCGGTGCTGGAAAAGATCGTCGCCAAGATCCCCGTCGGCCGCCTCGGTCACGCCGAGGAGATCTCCCGCGGCGTCGCCTTCCTCGCGTCGGAGGAGGCGGGCTTCATCACCGGCTCGACCATGTCGATCAACGGCGGGCAGCACATGTATTGATTCTTCGACAAGCTCGGGATGAGCGGATGGCGCACCAAAGTCCGCTCGTACCGAGCCTGTCGAAGCACACGCGCGACGCCGGCCGATGCCCGCTCCCTACCACCCGCCCGTCAAGCGCTCGGTCGAGATCGCCGGGCACAAGACCTCGATCAGCCTGGAGCCGCTGTTCTGGGACCTGCTGAAAGCGGCGGCCCAGGCCGAAGGCGTGCCGGTGAACGCGCTGGTCGCGCGAATCGACGCCGAACGCATCGGCGCGCCCAGCCCGCCGGGCCTTGCCGGCGCCATCCGGCTCTGGCTGACCGACCGGCTGCGCGGGGCAAGGGCCGCACCCGATATCAGGTGAAGCGGTTGACGGCCGGCGGATCGCTGGCGGGGAAGCTTTCGTCGCTGGCCTCGTCGACCGGGTCCCATTGCGGCGGGGTGCTGCGCATCGCCTGGGGTCCGGCGTTGCGCACCTCGACCGGGCCGGGGGTCGATTCGCCCTCGGCGAAGGCGGCCCGGCTCAGGGGCTTGGCGCGGGTGGCGTAGCGATAGAGGCCGTAGGCGGCGGCGGTGGCGGCGGCGAGCTTGAGCAGGGCCATGGCGGTGAGACTCCTTGAAGGTTCGTCAGGAATAACCCGCGAACCGGCCCAAGGTTCACCGCCCGGCTCAATCGTCGCCGACCCGCTCCACATCCGCGCCGAGCAGCGCCAGTTTTTCCTCTAGCCGCTCGTAGCCACGGTCGAGATGGTAGAGGCGGTGGACCCGCGTGACGCCCTCGGCGGCGAGGCCGGCGATGACGAGGCTCATCGAGGCGCGCAGGTCGGTCGCCATCACTTCGGCGCCGGTCAGCTTCGGCACGCCATGGACGATCGCGGTGCGCCCCTTGGTCTCGATATGCGCGCCCATGCGGTTCAGCTCGGGCACGTGCATGTAGCGGTTCTCGAAGATCGTCTCGGTCAGCACGCTCGCCCCTTCGGCGCGGCAGAGCAGCGCCATGAGCTGGGCCTGCATGTCGGTGGCGAAACCCGGATAGGGCGCGGTGGACAGCGTCACCGCGCGCAGGGGACCGTCAGCGGCGACGAAAACGCCGCCGTCGCGGGGCTCGACATGCACGCCGGCGTCGCGCAGCGCCTGGACGGTCGCCTCCATTTCCTCGATCACGGCATGCTTGAGCATGACCTCGCCGCCGGTGATCGCCGCGGCGCAGGCGTACGAGCCGGCCTCGATACGGTCGGACATGACGCGGTAAGTGGCGCCATAGAGCCGCGAGACGCCGTGGATGACGAGATCGGAGGTGCCGATGCCCTCGATCTGCGCGCCCATCGCGACGAGCAGCCGGCACAGGTCGACGATCTCCGGCTCGCGCGCGGCGTTGTGCAGCGTCGACTTGCCGCGCGCCGTCACCGCCGCCATCAGCGCGTTCTCGGTCGCCCCGACCGAGACGACGGGGAAGCTGTAGCGCCCGCCGGGCAGGCCGGAATCGGGCGCGATGGCGCGGACGTAGCCCGCGGCCAGCTCGATCCGCGCGCCCAGCGCCTCCAGTGCCTTCAGGTGCAGGTCGATGGGCCGGTTGCCAATGGCGCAGCCGCCGGGCAGCGAAACGGTCGCCTCGCCCATGCGCGCCAGCATCGGCGCCAGCACGAGGATCGAAGCGCGCATCTTGCGCACCAGTTCGTAGGGGGCAACCGAACTGGTGATCCGCGTCGCCTCCAGCGTCATCACCCGGCCGAAGTCCCCGGGCCGGCTGCCGGCGATCGTGGTCGAGACGCCGAACTGGTTCATCAGGTGCTGGAAACCGTCGATGTCGGCCAGGCGCGGCAGGTTGCGCAGCGTCAGCGGCTCGTCGGTGAGCAATGCGCAGGGCAGCAGCGTGAGCGCGGCGTTCTTGGCGCCCGAGACGGGCAGCGCGCCCGAGAGGCGGTTGCCGCCGCGGATGATGATCTTGTCCATCTTCGCGCTTTAACGCGAATCCGACATGCGGCAAGCGGTGGAAACAGTCGCCCGTCCCCGCAAGTTCGCGCATGACCTTGGCGCGAAGCCGCGATAGTAAGCGCGGCAAGTATCGAGGGAGAGCATCGCACCGCCATGGCCAGCCAGCCAGCCGCCCTGGCGCAGACGCTGCTGTCGCCCGCCCGGCTGTGGCCGGCGGCGCTGGTGCTCGCCTTCAGCAACTTCATCGTCGTGCTCGATATGACGGTGGCCAACGTGTCGGTGCCGCATATCGCCGGCAGTCTCGGCGTCTCGCTCAACCAGGGAAGCTGGGTGATCACCTCCTACTCGGTGGCCGAGGCGCTCACCGTGCCGCTGACCGGCTGGCTGGCGGGGCGTTTCGGCGCGCTGCGGATGTATGCCTTCAGCATGAGCGGCTTCGGCCTGTTCTCGCTGCTCTGCGGCTCGTCTATGACGCTCGAGATGATGGTCGCCTGCCGCATCGGCCAGGGCCTGTGCGGCGGCCTGGTCATGCCGCTGGCGCAGACGCTGCTGCTGCGCATCTTCCCCGGCGAGCAGCTTCCCAAGGCGATGCTGCTGGCGGCGATGACGACGATGCTGGGGCCGGCACTGGGCCCCAACGTCGGCGGACTGATCAGTGACAACCTGTCGTGGCACTGGATCTTCCTGATCAATATCCCCCTCGTCGTCGCCTGCGTCGTCGCGGCCCGGGTGCTGCTGCAGCCGGTCGAGACGCCGACGCGCAAGCTGCCGATCGACGTGATCGGGCTGTGCCTGATGGTCACCTGGGTGGGCAGCCTGCAGTTCATGCTCGACCTCGGGCGCGAGCGCGAATGGTTCGCCGATCCGGTCATCGTCGTGCTCGCCGGCCTGGCGGTGGTGGGCTTCATCGCCTTCCTCATCTGGGAACTGACCGACGAGCACCCGATCGTCGACCTGCGCGTGTTCCGCCACGGCGGCTTCACGTTCGGCGTGCTCGCGCTGTCGCTGTGCTTCGGCGCCTATTTCGCCAGCATCGTGCTGATCCCGCAATGGCTGCAAAGCTCGATGGGCTATCCGGCGATGCTGGCCGGCTTCGTCACCTCGTGCACCGCGCTCGCCGCGCTGACCACCTCGCAGCTCGCCTCGAAGGCACTGTCGCGCGGAATCGACGCCCGCCTGATGGTCTCGCTCGCCGTTGCCTGGCTCGGCTGCATGGCGCTGGTGCGCGCGACCTGGACCAGCGAGACGGATTTCTGGACGCTCGCCGCGCCGCAGCTCATCCAGGGCTTCGGCATGAGCTTCTTCATGCTGCCGCTGACGACGATCTCGCTGGGCTCGGTCCTGCCCGAGGAGACCGCCTCGGCCACCGGCATCCAGAACTTCGTGCGCACGCTGGCGATCGGCGTCGCCACCGCGCTGGTGCTGACGCTGCAAGGCAACGTCGAGCAGGAAGCGCATACCGAGCTGGCGGGCAAGCTCCAGCCGGACGAGACGCTGGCGAAGCTGACAGGCGCCGGCTTCAGCGAACGCGAGGCCACGCAGGTGATCGCCAACCTCGTCGGCCGCGAGGCGACGACGCTGGCGGTCGACCACATCTTCCTGGTCACCGCCGCGGTGTTCTTCCTGTGCGCCCTGGTCGTCTGGTTCGCGCCCAAGCCGACCGGATTCCGCGGACGCTGAATGTTGCTTCCGGCAAGCGGCGAAACATTTTTCGGGGGAATCACATGCCTGCCCAGACCTGGATGATCACCGGCTGCTCGACCGGCTTCGGCCGCCTGCTGGCCGAACTGCTGCTGGCCCGCGGCGAGCGCGTGGTGGCGACCGCCCGCCGGCCCGAGGCGCTGGCCGACCTCACCGCCCCGCACGGCGAGCGGGCGCTGGCGCTCAGGCTTGACGTGATCCGGCCCGAGGACATCCAGGCTGCGCACGATGCCGCGCTGGCGCGCTTCGGGTCGATCGACGTACTGGTTAACAACGCGGGCTACGGCGGGCTCGGAACGGTGGAGGACGCCCCGATCGACGAGGCCCGGGCGATATTCGAGACCAACTTCTTCGGCACGCTGGCACTGACCAGGGCGGTGCTGCCGGGGATGATCGCGCGCCGGTCCGGCCGGATCGTCATGATCGGCTCGGTCGCCGGGCAGATCGGCTTTCCCGCGCTGGCTTATTACTCCGCGTCGAAGTTCGCGCTGGCCGGGCTGACCGAATCGCTGGCCGCCGAAGTCGCGCCGCTGGGCATCCGGGTGACGCTGGCGGAGCTGGGCCCGTTCGCCACGCAATTCACCGCCTCGATGGCCTTCGTCCCTCCCTCGCCGCACTACGACCTGGCCGCGCTCTCGGCCGAGGCGGGCAATTCCCACTGGGGCGGCGGCGAGGACCCGGAGCCGGCCGCGCGGGCGCTGCTCGCCGCGCTCGCCGATCCGTCGCCGCCGCGGCGGCTGATCCTGGGGCAGCCGGGGCTCGACGTAGTTGCGCTGCACGATGCGCGGCGGGCCGCCGAGCGGGAGAAATGGCTGGCGACCTCGCGCGTGGAAGGCTTTGGCGGATAGCGGCGCCGGATAGCGGCGCGCCGTCCCGGCCGCCGGGTCAGACGACCCCGAACGCCAGCATGGCATCGGCGACTTTCTTGAAGCCGCCGATATTGGCGCCCTTCACATAGTCGATATAGCCGCCGCCCTGGTCGCCGTAGGTCTGGCAGGTCGCGTGGATGCCGGCCATGATGTCCTTGAGCATCTGCTGCAGTTCGCCTTCCTTCCAGGCGCGGCGCTCGGAGTTCTGGCTCATCTCGAGGCCCGAGACGGCGACGCCGCCGGCGTTGGCCGCCTTGCCCGGCGCGTAGAGCAGCTTCGCGGCGCGGAAGGTGTGCACGCCGGCCAGGTCGGTCGGCATGTTGGCACCTTCGGCGACGGCCTGGCAACCGTTGGCGATCAGCGTCCTGGCATCCTCGCCGAGAAGCTCGTTCTGCGTCGCGCAGGGCAGCGCGACATCGCAGGGAACGCCCCACGGCGTCCGGCCGGCGATGAAGCGCGCGCGCGGGAACTCCGCGACGTATTCCTCGATCCGGCCGCGGCGGTGCGTCTTGTGCGTCTTCACCCAGTCGATCTTTTCCTGGGTGATGCCGTCCGGATCATGGATGAAGCCGGTCGAATCGGACAGCGTCAGCACCTTGCCGCCAAGCTGGGCGATCTTTTCGGCCGCGTAAGTCGCGACATTGCCCGAGCCGGAGATCACCGCGGTCTTGCCGTGAAGGTCCTCGCCCCGCGTCGCCAGCATGTCCGCCAGGAAATAGACTGTGCCATAGCCCGTCGCCTCGGGCCGGATCAGCGAGCCGCCATATTCCAGGCCCTTGCCGGTCAGCACCCCGGTGAAATGGCCGGTGATGCGTTTGTACTGCCCGAACATGAAGCCGACTTCGCGCGCGCCGACACCGATGTCGCCCGCCGGCACGTCCATGTCGGCGCCGATGTGGCGGTAAAGCTCGGTCATGAAGCTCTGGCAGAAGCGCATGATCTCGCGCACGCTCTTGCCCTTGGGATTGAAGTTCGAGCCGCCCTTGCCGCCGCCCATGGGCAGGCCGGTGAGCGCGTTCTTGAATGTCTGCTCGAAAGCCAGGAACTTGAGCACGCTCTCGTTGACCGACGGGTGGAAGCGCAGGCCGCCCTTGTAGGGGCCGATGGCGTTGTTGTTCTGCACGCGCCAGCCGCGCTGGACGCGGATCCTGCCGGTGTCGTCTTCCCAGCAGACGCGGAACGAGACGGTGCGATCCGGCTCGGTGATGCGGCGCAGGATCTGCTGGGCGTGGTATTCTTCCTTGTCGCGGATGAATTCGAAGATGTCCTCGGCCACTTCCTGTACGGCCTGGACGAATTCCGGCTCGTGGGGGTTGCGGTGTCTGACCCCCTCCATGAAGCCGTTGAAATCCACGTAATCGCTGACCGCCATAGTGTCCTATCCCTCGATGTCGCCCGGCCACACCCCAGCCGTGGCGCGGGAAACTCGGCGAGGCGGCGGAAAGATTCGCTGGCTACTAGGGCAGATCGAGACAGGTTCCTACTCGGATTTCACTTTCGAGAAATCGAGGTCCTTGGCGGTGAAGACGCGGATGGGCTCGCCCTGGCGGATACGGATCGTCGGACCGATCTGGCCGCTCTGGCCAACGGCGGCGGCGGCGGCGGACTGGCCGCCCGAGGCGATGACCACCCCGGCGTTGCCGCCGATCGCCGAAAGGCCGCCGATGACGCTCAGCAGCATGGCCGAACCGAAGCGCTCGAAGAAATGCGTGCTCACCTTGCCGGCAAGGCCGGTTTCGCCCGAGAAGCCCACCGCCGGCGAGGCGATGTTGACCGAGACGCCGTCGGGCCGGATCAGCCGCGTCCAGATGACATAGGCGCGCTTCTGCCCGGCCTGCATGCCCGACTTGTATTGCCCGATGAGCCGCGAGGACCGCGGCACCAGCACGCGGCTGCCGTCGAACGAGCGCACGTCGGCCGAGACGATGGCGCGGACATAGCCGGGCACGTCGGTATTGATCGCGGTCTCGAGGATGGCGGGGATCAGCGTGCCCTGGGTCACGGTGGTCCGGGGGTCCATCATCGCGGTCGCGGTGGCCGCGCCCGTGCCTGTGGCGCCGAGCCGGGCGGCGAAATCGTCGTTCGAGTTGCCGGTGCCGGCGGGCGCGCCCGGAACCGCGGCCCCAGGGGACGGAGCGGGCAGCGCCGAAGCGTCGAACACCACGGTGGGCGAGGCGGCCGGATTGGCGAGCGGGGGGCTGGCGACGGCGGCCTGCGGCGGGGCGGCGAGTACCGGCGCGGGTGCGGGCGCGGGCGGAGCCGCCGGCGCCGCGGGCACCGGGGCGATCGCCGGCGGCGGCTCCGCCGGCGCGGGAAGCGGCGTCGCGGGCTGGTCGGCCGTCTGGACGGGAGTGCCGCCCTGCTCGCGCGCGGCGTTCATGCTCCACAGCGTCACGCCGCCGAGCAGCGCGACCACGGCCACCCCGGCGGCGAGGCCGAGCCCGTCGGACCGTCCGCGGGCGCGGGCGACCTGCGGCAACACGGCACGGGTGGCGAGGTCGATAACCTCGGCGCCCCCCTGCTCGCGCGGATCGACGAGTTCTTCCGGCTTGCGGCGCGTGCCGAGCTGGCGGTTCATGGCATGGCCTCGCTGTTGGCTGAGCGGCTGGGCATATCGGCGGCGGCTTGCGCGCGGGCGGCGGGCGGCTTCGGCCCGCTTCCCTGATAGTCGAGCTGCGCGCGCTCGCGGCCGACGCGCAGGACGATGCGCGAAGGCACGCTGTCGATGACGATGGTGTCGCCGCGCACCGCGAAGTTCACCGGCCCTTCCTCGCCCTTCTCGTTGGTCACCAGGATCGCCGGCACCGGCACGTTCGCGGCCCAGACGGCGTAAGTCGCCTGCCCGTCGTCGTAGAGCCGGGCCGGGAGCAGCTTGGCCGCGCCGGTCATGCGCCAGGCAAAGTTGAGCTGGGCCGGATCGACCGGCGCCTGATCGGCGTTCAGCGCCTCGCGCTCGGCGTCGGTCAGCGCCATAGCCGGCACGGCCGCGCGCTTGGGCTCGGCCGGATAGGTGAACCTCAGGGCATAGACCGGCGCTGTGGCGCGCGGATTGGCGACGAGGTCGAAGTAATAGGTGTGGCGGTCGGTCACCACGGTCATGTTGGTGCGCGCGGTGGCGGCCAGCGGCTTGACGAACAGCAGGTTCGCCCGCTTGTTCGGCGTGATCTGCCAGGATTCGGCATCGCCCACCGCAACGTTCTCGATGTGCTCGTCGTCGGCGAAGGCGACCGTCGCCTGGACGCCGATCCGACCGTCGATCCGCACCACCTCGTCAGGATTGTAGAGCCGCTGCGTCAGCCGCGCGTCGCGCGCCTGCGCGGGCGCGGCAAGGCCGGCGAGCAGCGCGGCGGCAACGATGGGAACAAGGATACGGCACGTCATCGAATCAGTCCTCCTGCCCGGCTCGCGGCGCTGCCGGTGGCCTGGGGCGCAGCGAAGCGGCTGCCGATCCCGCGCGCGCGCTGGCGGGGCAGCGACGGCAGGCCGCCGGAACCGCCGGCACTGGCGCCGCCGGAAATCTGGGTGATCAGGGTGCGGCCGGAACCGCCGGCGCCGGACGCCGCCTGGGGTGCGGGCGCGGCCAGCACCTCGACATGCGGCGGTGCCACCAGCGCCGCGCGGCTCCCGCCCGGCATCATGCCGGCGGCTGCCGGCAGCAGCGGCGCGGCCGGCGGCACGGCGGCCGCGACCGGAACCGCCGAGGGCGCGGAATCGCGGGTCTCGCCGGCCAGACCGAACACCTGCCAGGCCGCAACCATCGTCCCTGCGACTTTCAGCACCATCGCCATCAGCGCGACATGGACGCAGGCGATGACGAACAGCGCCAGCGCGGCGCGCCCGTCGACGCCCTCGATGCCGTGCAGTGCGACGACCACCGGCACCAGCAGCTCGAGCACGACGCCGCCGCCGACCACGACGAACAGCGGCGTCACCGCGGTCAACGCCAGCCCGCGCAGCCAGCCCACGAACAGCCCCCGCGTGCCCGAAAATAGCGCGAAGACGACGAATACCGGCCCCACCGCCAGCAGCACCGCAAGCGCGATCCGCGCGGTCACGAGCACGCCGACCGTGCCGAGCAGCAGCAGCAGCGCCCCCAGCCACATGAGGTTCGCCGGGGTGAAGTTGCCCGCGGCCGCGGCTGCGGCAGCGCCCCCGGCCGGCGCGCCCTGCGGCGCCGCCGGCCTGCCCGCCTCGGCCGCCTCGGCGATCGCGCCGAAAACAAGGTCGATGCGGTCGCCGAAGATCTGCGTCGCCGAACCTTTCGCGCCGGTCAGCACGCCGGCGATTTGGTCCGGCGCGCCGGTGGCGAGATTCCACACGACCTGGCTGTAGGCGACCCAGCTCGTCGCGAACGTGAGGACGAGGCCCAGCGTCAGCATACGCGGGGTCAGCGCGGACACGCCGATCCGGGCGCGCCCGGTCAGCAGGCCGATGGCGAAGAAGGCGATATAGAGCGTAAGGCCGATCGTCAGCGCGGGCAGCAGCGCGCCGCCGCCGCCGGGCGAATCGCCGAACAGCCGCGCGAAGGCGGAAGCGACGGTCTCGCCCGCCAGGCAGTCAACCGCGCGCAGCGCCGGGGCGACGCCGGCGGACGCTTCGGCCGTCAGGGCTTCGCAGGCGCTCATTCGGCCGCTTCCGTCCACAAAGGATCGTCGCCGTCCGCGTCGCCCGGCCAGGCCTCGCCGGTCAGCGCCGGATACCAGGCCGCGGGCGCATCGCCATAAGTCTCGCGCAGCGCGTCGAGCCGGCGCACGGTGCTCTCGCGGCCCGAAAGCACGGTCAGCACCTCGGGCATGCCCGACAGGTCGAGCCGCACCACCACCGAGGTGTCCGGCTGGCGGATCAGGAAGCAGCGGCTCTGCGCCGGCAGCGTGCGGATCAGCTCCAGCTCGTGCCGCGTCAGGCCGAAGCCCTCGCAATAATCCTCCACCCGGGCGCGGGCGTTGGGCATGAAGATCATCGTCGCGGTCTGCTCGACCAGCGCCGCCGAAATGCGGCTTTCGAGCGCGTCGCGCGCCGACTGCGTGGCGAAGCCCACCAGCGCGTTGCGCTTGCGCAGCGTCTTGAGCCAGTCGCGGATGCGCGCGGCGAAGACCGGATCGTCGAGCGCCTTCCAGCCCTCGTCGATGAGGATCATGGTCGGCTCTCCGTCCAGACGCTCCTCGATGCGGTGGAACAGGTACATCATCACCGGCGTGCGCAAACGCGGCGTTTCCAGCAACGCGGTCATGTCGAAGCCCAGCGTCCGGGCCGTCAGATCCAGCCGATCCTCGGCGTTGTCGAACAGCCAGCCGTGCTCGCCGTTGCCGATCCAGGCGTCGAGCCGGCTGGCGAGATCGCCCGGTTCGGGACGCCGGCTGCCGGCGAGCAGCTCGCGGAAATGGACGAGGCGGCGCAGGCGCGGATCGTTGGCGTAAGCAGCCTGGACAGCACCCGAGATCGTCGCCAGTTCCTCCGGCCCTTGCGCTTCGAGCAACACGCCCAGCCAGTCGCGCAGGAAGGCACGGTTCGCGGGCGTGTCGGGTAGCGCCAGCGGATTGAACCCGGTGGGATGACCGGCGGCGACGCGGCTGTAGCCGCCGCCGATCGCGCGCACGAACACCTCGGCGCCGCGGTCCTTGTCGAACAGCACCATGCGCGGGGCGAACTTCTGCGCCTGCGCGGCGAGGAAGTTCATCACCACCGTCTTGCCCGAGCCCGAGGGGCCGATGACGGTGAAGTTGCCGAGATCGCCGGCATGGAAGTTGAAGAAGAACGGCGTGGCGCTGGTCGTGGTCAGCAGCGTCACCGCCTCGCCCCAGGGGTTGCCGCCGGCCTGGCCCATGGCAAAGCCGTGGAGCGAGGCGAAGCAGGCCATGTTGGCCGAGGAGATCAGCGAACGGCGCACGAGGTACTGCTCGTTGCCGGGAAGCTGGCCCCAGAATCCGGGCTCGAGGTTCACGTCCTCGCGCACCGCCACCGCACCGGCGTCGGCCAGCGCCGCGGCGCAGGCGGCGACGGCATCGTCGAGCGCGTCGAGCCGGTCGGCACGCACCAGCACCGAGAGGTGGTGGTCGCCGAAAGCGGCCGCGCCGGTGCCGAGCGCGTCACGCGCAGCCGTCATCTCGCGTCGCTCGGCCAGCGCCTCCTCGTCCGCGCTCTTGAGGCGGCGGATGGCGAGGTCGATCCGCTCGCGCGAGACCTGGCGGTCCGAGGGCGCGTAGCTTTCGGTCAGCGTCAGCTCCTGCGGCAGCCGCAGCAACGCGTCGGTGAGGCCGGGGCCGGTCGAATCGGGATAGTCCTTCAGCGACACCAGCGCGCCGAAGGTGGTGCCGCCCGCGCCCTTCAGCTCGAGCGCGTCGAGCCCGAAGCTGGCGCGGCGGTAAGGCAGCATCCGGCCCAGGTCGACATGCTCGGCCGGCCGCCGCACGGGGCGCATCTCGCCGTTGTAGAGTGCCGAGAGCAGCTCCAGCACCTCGGAGCAGGTGCCGCCCGCGCCCTCGTAATCGCCCAGCAGCCGCGCGCCGTAGGCGCCGAGCGCGGCGAGCAGCGCCGAGGCGGCGGCGCGCAGCGCGCGCACGTCGGCCGGCTCCGCCTCCACCGGATCGCCGCCCCGGTTGCGCAGCAGCCGGCCCAGCCGCTCCGGCCAGCCCGCCTTGCCGCGCGCCGGGCGGCGGACCAGCGTGACGAACTGGTCGTTCACGTAGAGCGCGCCCGCGCTCAGCTTCTCGCGCCAGCGCGCGTCGATATGCGCGGCGAGCGGATCGTCGAAGGTGCCGTCCAGCTCGACATGCACGCGCCGCCGCACGACATGGTGATAGAGCACGAAGCGGGCGTCGAGGCTGGCGCGCAGCAACACCTCGCGCACCGCGGCGTGCGCGTTCAGCTCGTCGGCGTCGGCCGTCTCGAACGAGAGGCCCGGTACCAGCAGCGAGCACATCACCGAGCCGTCGCGCAGCAGCACGACATGCTGGTCCACCAGCGCCCGATAGGGCAGCCGGTCGCCCGCCGTGGCCTCCTTGGCAGCCCAGGGCAGGGAAAGCTTCATCTTCGCCATGGCCGCGCTCCTAGACCGCGTAGCTGTTGCAGCCCCAGCGCCGCCAGTTCGGCACCCGGGGGCAGCGCGACACCTTGGTGATCCACAGGTCGAACACCCGCGGCTCGCGCAGGCAGGCCAGATAGCCGGCGCCGTGGATCAGCAGCGCCGCCGGCAGGGCCCAGAAGCTCTTGGTCATCAGGAACAGCTCGGTGGTGACCGCCATGTTGATGACGAAGAAGCTGTAGGTCACGCCCGCGAACATCTGCGGCCGCGTCAGCGCGCGATGGACCGGGTGGCGGATAAGCTCCATCGCCCTAGCCCGCGGCCGACTGGATGCCGGTGACGATGGCGCCGGCGCCGAACAGGACGAAGCAGCCGACGATGACGGTGGCGCCGAAGCGCCAGTTCATCCGCCCGGTTAGCATCATGAAGC
>JBAYPJ010000037.1:0-31043 GCA_041677785.1 Novosphingobium sp.
CCACTTCCGAGAATTCGGCGTCAACGACATCGTCGTCAGCCTTCGCGGCGCCCCCATCCGCGCCCGGCGCGGCGGCGGCCTGTTCCTTCTCGTAGATCGCCTGGCCCAGCTTCATCGCGACCTGCGCCAGTTCCTGAGCCTTGGCCTGCATTGCCTCAACATCGCCGCCTTCGATCGCCGACTTGGTCGCGGCAATCGCGGTTTCGATCTCGGATTTCAGGCCCGCGTCGATCTTATCGCCATGCTCCTCAAGCTGACGCTCGGTGGTGTGGACAAGGCTTTCGGCATTGTTCTTCGCCTCGGCGCCTTCGCGCTTCTTTTTGTCCTCATCGGCAAAGCGTTCGGCATCCTTGACCATCTGGTCGATATCGGATTCGGAAAGACCACCAGATGCCTGAATGCGGATCTGCTGTTCCTTGCCGGTGCCCTTGTCCTTGGCCGAGACGTTGACGATGCCGTTGGCATCGATGTCGAACGTCACCTCGATCTGCGGCACGCCGCGCCGCGCCGGCGGGATGCCGACAAGGTCGAACTGGCCGAGGATCTTGTTGTCCGCCGCCATCTCGCGCTCGCCCTGGAACACGCGGATCGTCACCGCCTGCTGGTTGTCCTCGGCGGTCGAGTAGACCTGGCTCTTCTTGGTGGGGATCGTCGTGTTGCGGTCGATCATGCGGGTGAACACGCCGCCCAGCGTCTCGATGCCCAGGCTCAGCGGGGTCACGTCAAGCAGCAGCACGTCCTTGACGTCGCCCTGCAGCACGCCCGCCTGGATGGCGGCGCCCATGGCGACGACCTCATCCGGGTTGACGCCGGTGTGCGGTTCCTTGCCGAAGAACTCCTTCACCGCCTCGCGGACCTTGGGCATGCGGGTCATGCCGCCGACGAGCACCACCTCGTCGATGTCGGACGCCTTGAGGCCGGCGTCGGCAAGCGCCTTGCGCATCGGTTCGTTGGTGCGCTCGATCAGCGCGGCGACCATCTTCTCGAGGTCGGAGCGCGTCACCGTCTCCACCAGGTGCAGCGGCGTGGTGTTGCCGCCTTCCATGCGCGCGGTGATGAAGGGCAGGTTGATCTCGGTCGCGGCGGTGCTCGACAGCTCGATCTTGGCCTTTTCAGCCGCTTCCTTCAGGCGCTGCAGGGCAAGCTTGTCGGTGCGGAGATCCATGTTCTCCTTGGCCTTGAACTTGTCCGCCAGCCATTCGACCAGCCTGGAGTCGAAGTCCTCGCCGCCCAGGAACGTATCGCCGTTGGTCGACTTCACCTCGAACACGCCGTCGCCGATTTCGAGGATCGAGACGTCGAAGGTGCCGCCGCCGAGGTCGTAGACCGCGATCGTCTTGCCGTCGTTCTTCTCGAGGCCGTAAGCGAGTGCCGCCGCGGTCGGCTCGTTGATGATGCGCAGCACTTCGAGGCCCGCGATCTGGCCGGCGTCCTTGGTCGCCTGGCGCTGCGCGTCGTTGAAGTAGGCCGGAACCGTGATGACGGCCTGGGTGACGGTCTCGCCCAGATAGCTCTCTGCGGTTTCCTTCATCTTCTGCAGGATGAAGGCGGAAATCTGCGACGGGCTGTAATCCTCGCCGCCGGCCTGAACCCAGGCGTCGCCGTTCTTGCCCTTGACGATCGTGTAGGGGACGAGTTCGGTGTCCTTCTTGGTCACCGGATCGTCGAAGCGGCGGCCGATCAGGCGCTTCACCGCGAAGATCGTGTTGTCGCCGTTGGTCACCGCCTGGCGCTTGGCCGGCTGACCGATCAGACGCTCGCCGTCCTTGGTGAAGGCGACGATCGAAGGCGTCGTGCGCGCGCCTTCCGCATTCTCGATGACCTTGGGCTTGCCCCCATCCATCACGGCGACGCAGCTATTCGTGGTGCCGAGGTCGATACCGATAACTTTAGCCATTATTCCCCATTCCTTCACGTCCGTGGTGACACCGCGCGGTTCGCCTCCCGACACGCGGCAAGGCCTCTCGACGGCTCGATGACGTCTATCGTCGCGACGCGATATAGGAGCGGTTTCGCTTGGCACAAGAGCGTCCGGGGATTAGCGCAAGGCGATCGAATGCCGCATTCCAAGCAGAAGGAAACACCCGTGAATCTCCGTTCTTTCCCCCTCCGCAACGCCCTGCTTCCAGCCGTGCTGGCGCTGGCCGCCTGCCAGCAGCCGCAAGCGCCCGCGGATGAGGGCGCGCCCGATGCGAAGCCGGGAATCACGGTCAGCGACGGCATGCTGATGCTGCCCGTGGTCAAGGGCAATCCCGGCGGCGTCTATTTCGCGGTCGCCAACGGCGGCGCCCGGCCCGCGACCCTGGCGGCGGTCACGATCGAGGGCGCCGACAAGGCCGAGATGCACGAGACGAAGGGCGGTTCGATGGAGCCGCTCCCGCCGCTGGAGATCAAGCCGGGCGAGACGGTGAAGTTCGAACGCGGCGGCAAGCACGTCATGGCCTTCGGCCTCGGCGAGGCGGTGCAGGCAGGCACCACCACCGAAATGACGCTGACGTTCGCCGATGGCGACAAGGTTTCCGCCCCGCTCAGGGTCGAGGCGATGGGCGCCGCCATGCCGGACATGGCCGGGATGGACCACGGGGACCAGCCCTGACCGGCAAGGACGCGCCCGGCACCTGCCCGGTCGGCGGCGAACGCGGCCTGACCGAGGCGGAACGGGCGCTGGTCGGCTCGGTTTTCGGGGGTGCGATCGATTGCGCGGCGGTGCGGATCAGGCGGCGGCGATGGCACCCGCTGCAGCCGCGCAACATCACCATGGCCCCGATGGGACACCTCCATTTTCCGCCTGCCTCGCCCTTCTACTGCGAGGATTTCGCCGCCGCCGGCCTCGATCGGCAAGGGCTCTTCATCCACGAGATGACGCATGTCTGGCAGACGCAGCGGCTGGGCCGGTTCTACCTGCTGCTGTGCCGGCATCCGTTCTGCCGCTACGCCTATCGCCTCGTGCCCGGCCGGCCGCTGACGCGCTACGGCATCGAGCAGCAGGCCGAGATCGTCCGCCACGCCTTCCTGCTGCGCCATGGAGCCACCCCCGCCGGAGCCGGCGATCCGTCGGCCTATGAGGCGCTCATGGACTTCTCCCGGACCTAGCCGATCGGCAGCCGTCCGGGCTGGTAGCCGGGCTGCGCGGGCTCGCCGAAGGCGGCATAGAGTTCGGCCATCCGGGCTTCGAGCGGGCCCTTGAATTCGGGGTGCGAGATGATGTGCAACGTGTCGTTCTCCACCGCGCGCGCCACCGCCCGGCCGAGCCACACCGGCTCCATCATCAGCGCGGACAGGGCCTTGGCCTTGTCTTCCGGCAGGCCCGGCACCTGGCTTTCGGACATGCGGCTGCGGGTCAGGCCGGGATAGAGGATCGACACGCCCACGCCGAAGGGCGCCAGGTCCTGCCGGATCGATTCGGACAGCCCGACGACCGCGAACTTGCTTGCGCAGTACGTCGCGAAGGGGCCGTGCGGCAGCAGGCCGTTCACCGAAGCGGTGTTGACGATATGGCCCGATTTGCGCGCCTTCATCTCGGGGATGAAGCTGACGCAGCCGTTGTAGACGCCGCGCACGTTGATCGCCATGACCCGGTCGAACCGCTCGGGCGAGACATCTTCCAGCGGCAGGAACGGCAGCGCGACGCCGGCGTTGTTGCACAGCACGTCGACCGCGCCGAGTTGTGCCTCGACGGCGCGCTTCACCTCGGCCCAGCTATCGGGCGAAGTGACGTCATGCCGCAGCGCGATCGTGCCGTGGCCGATGCGCTCGGCCTCCGCGCGCGCATAGTCGAGGTTGATGTCGGTCACCGCGACCCGGGCGCCTTTCTCGGCCAAAGCCTCGGCGATGCCGGCGCCGATCCCGCCGCCGCCGCCCGTGACCAGCGCCACCTTGCCTGCCAGTTCCATTCTCTCACTCCGCCGGTTGCCTGTTTTCGCGGTTCGCTATCGCAGGTAACCGGCGGGCTGGGAAGGCGGCAGGATCAGCAGCGCGTGCTGCGACGGCGACCATCGCGATCGCGATAGTAGCAGCCGCGGCGGTCCTTCTCGATCGTCGCGCCCGCCACGCCTCCGGCCGCCGCGCCAACCGCCGCGCCGGCCACCGTGTCGCCTGCCAGCGCGCCGACACCGGCGCCCAGGACGCCGCCCGCCAGAGCGCCCTCACCTGCGTAAGTGTGGCCGCAGCCGGCCAGCGCAAGCGCCCCGGCCGTCATCGTGGGCAGGATCAATGCACGCATGACAATTCTCCGAATGCAATGGTTATCCCATAGCAAACGGCCGAATTGTCAGTCAGTTCCGGCGTCCGGCGCTGCCGGAGGGCGGTCAGTCCGGCTTTTTCGCCACCGCGACCATGGCCGGGCGAAGCAGGCGGTCCTTGATCATGTAGCCGGCCTGGAGTTCCTGCACCACGGTGCCCGGCTCCGCCTCGCTGGACGGCACTTCGAGCATGGCCTGGTGCTGGTTGGGGTCGAGCGGCAGGCCCTTGGCGGCGATGCGGCTGATGCCGTGCATGCCGAATACCTTGTCGATCTCGCGCGCGGTCGCCTCGATGCCGGCGACCAGCCCCTTGATCTTGTCGTCCTCGCGCAGTTCGGCGGGAACGGCATCGAGCGCGCGGGCGAGATTGTCGGCCACCGACAGGATGTCGCGCGCAAAGCCGGTCGCTGCATAAGTGCGTGCGTCAGCGATATCCTTCTCGAGCCGGCGGCGCACGTTCTGCGTCTCGGCCCGGGCGTAGAGCACTTCCTGCTTGGCGGCCTCGAGCTGGTCGCGCAGTGCCGCGGCCGCGTCGCCGCCCTCTTCCAGCAGATCTTCGGGCACGCCCTTCAATTCCTCTGCCACCGCCGCGTCCTGCGGCTGCGTCTTGTCATCCGTCATGTCGTGTAAGGTTCCGCTATCCGATCAGCTTGCCCAGGCTCTGGGCGGTGAAGTCCACCATGGGGACGACTCGTGCATAATTCAACCGCGTCGGCCCGATTACCCCCACCACGCCGATCACCCGTCCCTCGCGGTCGCGATAGGGCGATGCGATCACCGCCGAACCCGACAGCGCGAACAGCCGGTTTTCCGAGCCGATGAAGATGCGCGTCGATTCCGCCTTGCGCGCAAGGTCGAGCAATTCGGCCACCGACTGCTTGTTCTCGAGGTCGTCGAGCAGCAGGCGGACGCGCTCCAGATCGGTCAGCGCCTCCTCGTCGAGCAGGTTCGCCTGGCCGCGCACGATCAGCACGGGACGCCGCGCCGCATCCTCGCTCCACACGGCAAGACCGCGCTCCACGAGGTCACGGCTCGCCGCATCGAGCGCGGAGCGGCCCGAGGCGATCTCTGCCCGCATCGCCCGCGCGGCCTGGGCAAGCGTCCGGCCCGCGAGATGGGCGGAAATGTAGTTTGACGCTTCTACCAGCGCCCCGGGAGGAACCAGGCCCGGCAAGGGCACGATGCGGTTCTCGACCGCCCCATCCTCGCCCACCAGCACCGCCAGCGCGCGGTCGGGGCCAAGCGGGACGAGGCTGAGCTGCGCCAGGTGCGGCTCGCGGCGCGGGACCATGACCACGCCGGCGCAGGCAGACAGATCGGACAGCACGGCACTCGCCGCCACGAGCGCGTGCTCGATCGGGCCGGGCTGCGCCATGCCCCGCTCGATCGCGGCGCGTTCGTCGGCGGTCGGCTCGGCCGCCCGCATCATGCCATCGACGAACAGACGCAGGCCCTGCTCGGTCGGCATACGCCCGGCGCTGGTATGCGGCGCGGCGAGCAGGCCGAGCTGCTCGAGGTCGGCCAGCACCGAACGGATCGAGGCCGCCGAAAGCCCCAGCCCCCCCGCCCCCGCCAGCGTCTTCGAGCCGACGGGCAGGCCGGAACTGATGTAGCCCTCCACCACCAGGCGGAATATCTCGCGGGCGCGGCTCGTCAGCTCGCTGATCGGCAGGTTCGACATGCCCCTCAATTTAAGCAGCGGGCTTGCAGCCTCAAGCCCAATGCGCCTAACGGCGCGCAACCATCAGAAAAGGAACTGCCATGCGACCCTCCGGCCGCGCGCCCGACGAAATGCGAGCCCTGTCTTTCGAGACCAATTTCACCAAGCATGCCGAAGGTTCGGTGCTCGTCTCGTTCGGCGACACCCGCGTACTCGTCACCGCCAGCGTCGAGGAGAAGGTGCCGCCCTTCATGCGCGGCAAGGGCGAAGGCTGGGTGACGGCCGAATACTCGATGCTTCCCCGCGCCACCCACACCCGCGGCAGCCGCGAGGCGGCCAAGGGCAAGCAATCGGGCCGGACGCAGGAAATCCAGCGGCTGATCGGCCGCGCGCTGCGCTCGGTCGTGGACTTCCGCAAGCTCGGCGAGCGGCAGGTCGTGCTCGACTGCGACGTGATCCAGGCGGACGGCGGCACGCGCACCGCGGCGATCTCGGGCGCCTGGGTGGCGCTGCGCCTCGCCGTGGACAAGCTCATGGCCGAAAAGCTGATCACCGAGGACCCGCTGCCGCGCAAGGTCGCGGCCGTCTCGTGCGGCATCTACCAGGGCACGCCGGTGCTCGATCTCGACTATGTCGAGGACAGCGGGGCCGATGCCGACGCCAACTTCGTGCTGATCGAGGGCGGGCACATCGCCGAGGTCCAGGCCACCGCCGAAGGCGCGACTTACGACGAGGAAGGCCTGCTGCGCCTGCTGCGCCTCGCCCGCATCGGCTGCGACCGCATCTTCGCGGCGCAGGACAAGGCGGTCGGAAAATGACACGGCGGCTCGGCTCCGAGACGCTGGTGATCGCCACGCATAACGCGGGCAAGCTCAAGGAGATTTCCGCGCTGCTCGCGCCCTATGGCGTGCAATGCATCTCAGCCGGGGCGCTCGGCCTGCCCGAGCCTGCCGAAACCGGCACGACTTTTGTCGAGAACGCGCTGATCAAGGCGCGCGCCGCGGCGGAAAGCGCGGGGCTGCCGGCGCTGGCCGACGATTCCGGCCTCTGCGTCGCGGCGCTCGACGGCGCGCCAGGGGTCTATACCGCCGACTGGGCGGAGCGGCAGTGGTTCGAAGGCCCGCCGGGACGCGACTGGTATATGGCGATGGGCAAGGTCGAAGGGCTGCTCTGCGAGAAAGGCCCAGAGGTCGACCGGAGTTGCTGGTTCGCCTGCGTCCTCGCCATCGCCTGGCCCACCGGGGAACACGCCGTCTACGAAGGCCGCGCCGACGGCGCCTGCACCTGGCCGCCGCGCGGGACGATGGGCTTCGGCTACGATCCGGTCTTCGTGCCGGCAGGCGGAACCCTGACGTTCGCCGAGCTGGACCCGGAGGAAAAACACCGCATCAGCCACCGCGCCGACGCCTTCGCCAAGCTGGTGGCCGACCAGTTCGAGCCAGACTAGCCGATCGGTTGTCCGTAGACGTTGCCTGCGGGCCAGTAGCGGCAGACCATCACATCCTTGCGCCCGCCGCGCGCCACGGCGCAGCCCACCGCCTGCGTTTCGGGCCAGATGACCTGGGTGTAATGGCCGACATCGGCCCAGTTGCCGGTGGCCGAGACGTGCGGGAAGCGGCCCGGCCGGAAGGCGCGGCGCTCGGAGAGGAAACCGCCGACCATCTGCTCGGGCGTGAACCAGTCGGCGGTGCCCATCCACAGGTTCTCGCCGGTGCCCGCGCGGTTGTGCGAATGCGCGAAGGCGCCGCTGCGCGCCAGCGTGCTCGCCCAGCGCTGCGCCTCCTGCGAAAGCTGCGGCGACCAGCGCAGCGGCGCCATGCCCAGGCGCGTCCGTTCCGCGTTGTGGGCGACAAGCACCCGCCCTTCGAATCCGGGCGCGGAAGGCGCGCGTTCCCCAGCGGCCAGCGCGGTCGGGGCCAGGCAGCCGGCAAGCGCGGCGATCCGCAGAAGAACGTGGACACGACGTGACATCACGGCCGAGCTTGACATGGCTTCGTAAAGAACGACTGAATCCGGCCAGTCAATGAGTTGATGATCCCGATGGCGCGCGCGCTCTATATCCACTGGCCCTTCTGTCTGGCGAAGTGCCCCTATTGCGACTTCAACAGCCATGTCCGCGACAGCGTGGACCATGGCCTGTGGGAGCGCGGGCTGCTTGCCGACATGGCGCGCGAGGCCGAGGTCGCCGGCGGCGAGCGGCTGACCTCGATCTTCTTCGGCGGCGGCACGCCGTCGCTGATGCCGCCGGCGCTGGTCGAGCGCCTGCTGGCGGAGGCCGAACGCCGGTGGGGCTTTGCCGAGGGGATCGAGATCACGCTGGAGGCCAATCCCTCGTCGGTCGAGGCGGCGCGCTTCGCGGCGCTGGCCGGCGCGGGGATCAACCGGGTTTCGCTGGGCCTGCAGGCGCTCGACGACGAGACGCTGCGCTTCCTCGGCCGGCTGCACGACGCCCGCGAAGGGCTGGCCGCGCTGGACATCGCCCGGCACCGTTTCGCCCGCGTCAGCTTCGACCTGATCTACGCCCGCCCCGGCCAGAGCGCGTCCGCATGGGAAGCCGAGCTGCGCCGCGCCCTGTCTTTCGAAACGGGGCACCTTTCGCTCTACCAGCTCACCATCGAGCCCGGCACGCGCTTTGCCACCATGGTGCGCGAGCGCGCCTTCGCCCCGCTCGACGACGATGCCGCGGCCGACCTGTTCGACCTCACCCGCGAGATCACCGCCGCCGCCGGGCTGCCCGCCTACGAGGTGAGCAACCACGCCCGGCCGGGGGAGGAGAGCCGGCACAACCTCGCCTACTGGCGCTATCAGGACTATTGCGGCATCGGCCCCGGCGCGCATGGCCGGCGCGGCGGGGTGGCGACGGTACGTCACCGCAAGCCCGAGAACTGGCTCGCGGCGATCGCGCGGCAGGGCGACGGCATCGCCGAGACGCGCGCGCTCCCCCCCCGCGAGCAGGCGAGCGAGGCCATGCTGATGGGACTGCGCCTTGCCGAAGGTGTCGATGTCGCCGCCCTGGCCGCGCGCTGCGGCCTCGCCGCCGCCGAACTCTGCGATGCGGAAAAGCTCGGCTTCTATTGCCGGCAAGGGCTGGCCTGGCAGGCGGAGCGACGGATCGGCGTCACGCCGCGGGGCATGCCGCTGCTCGACGCGCTGATCGCCGAGCTGGTTCCCGCGGGGCTTGTGGCGGCGTGACCCGCGCCGACCTGCTGGAGGCCTGGCACGACCATCTCGTCGAGGGCCGTCGCCGCTCACCCCATACGGTGCGGGCCTATGTCGCCACGGCCGCGCGGCTGCTCGACGCGATCGCGGCCGATGACTGGTCGGCGCTGGCGCGGCTCGATGCCGGGGCGCTGCGCACCCAGCTCGCGCGGCGACGGGCAGACGGACTCGGCAACGCCTCGGCCGCGCGGGAGCTATCCGCGCTCAAGGGCTTCATCGCCTTCGCCCGGTCGCAGGCGGGCCAGGCCGACGCCGCCCCGCCGCGCATGCGCGGGCCGCGAATCAGGAAGGGCCTGCCCCGGCCGGTGACGCCCGACGAGGCGGTGAACCTCGCCGCCACGGTCGAGGAAGACGCCGCGGTGCCATGGATCGGCGCGCGCGACCGGGCGGTGCTGCTGCTGCTCTACGGCGCCGGCCTGCGCATCGCCGAGGCGCTGTCGCTGACGGGCGCGGCGCTGCCGCTGGGCGAGGTGCTGCGCGTCACCGGCAAGGGCGGCAAGCAGCGCGTGGTGCCGCTGCTGCCCGTCGTGCGCGAGGCGGTGGCCGACTACCTCGCCAAATGCCCCTGGCCGATCGCCCGCGACGGCGCGCTGTTTCGCGGCGCCAAGGGCGGCCCGCTATCGCAGGGCATAGTGCAGAAAGCGACGGCGCGCGCGCGCATCGCGCTCGGCCTGCCGCCGACGGCGACGCCGCACGCCCTGCGCCACAGCTTCGCCACGCACCTGCTCGGCACCGGGGCGGACTTGCGCTCGCTGCAGGAACTGCTCGGCCATGCCAGCCTGGGATCGACCCAGATCTACACCAGGGTCGACGCCGCGACGCTGCTCGACGTGTACCGCGCCGCGCATCCGCGCGAACAGGAAGGTTAGGGGACCCTAACGCCGGACGGCGGTGAACGATCCGGTCCGGCCGGCGGCCGTCACGACGCCGCTCATGCGGTCGCCATCGACCCGGCCATCGAAGGCGAGCGTGATGGACAGCAGCGCCACGCGCGTCTTGAAGCTCCAGCGCTTCTGGCTGGCCGAGGATGACAGGCTCAGCAGCGGGTGCGACCGTTTGCCGCGCGATTCGGCATCGACGCAGACCCCCGCCGCCTGTTCGAAGCGACAGTCGAGCGCGAACTTGCGCCCGCTGATCGCACCGTCCACCCGCCAGCTATCCACCGACTGGGTATTGACCGGCTGGGCATTTGCCGCCGCGTCGGCCGCCAGCAGGGCCATGGCGCAAAGCAGGAATCGCAATCGCATCGCGGATCATCTCCCGTCGAACAAGAGTTGTGATCCACCATGTATCGCAATTGACGGTGCTGTAAACCCAGAGGCATTCCGGCTCGAAGTCACGCTAGCCGCGCGGCTTCCACGTCGCCACGCGCCAGCCGTATGCGGCCAGCGCCAGCACGAACGTCACGATGACGATGCCGTTCAGCCAGCCCTCGGCTTCGGCCAGATAACCCGAAAGCCAGTGCCCGCCCTTGACCAGCAGCGCGTTCCACACCGCCGCCCCCGCGAACGTGAAGATCAGGAACTTGCCGTGCCCCATATGGGCAAGGCCGGCCGGCAGCGAGATCATCGTGCGCAGGAAAGGGGAAAAGCGAAGGGCGAAGACGACCCATTGCCCATGCCTGCGGAAGAAGCGGCTGGCGCGCTCGATATCCTCCCATTCCAGCGTCAGCCAGCGCCCCCAGCGGTCGATCATCGGCTGCAGGCGCTGGTAGCCGAGCTTGTCGCCGATCAGGAACCACACATAGTTGCCGGCCGTCGACCCCACGGTTCCGACCAGCAGCAACGGCCAGAAATCCATGGTGCCGCGCGCCACGGCCATGCCGCCCAGCCCCATGATCACTTCCGACGGAATCGGCGGAAAGACGTTCTCGACGAACATCAGGAAGGCGATGCCCCAATAGCCGCCCTGCTCGATCAGGTGGAGAATCCATTCGGTCATGGCGAGGAAACGATCCGGAGTGGCAGCGGTTCTGGCTCAGCCGTTCAGCATTGCGGCGTGGCGTGCCTCGATCGCATCCCAGATCAGCCCGCCGCAGTCGGTCCCGTCGAAACGGTCGATCGCGACGATTCCGGTGGGCGAGGTGACGTTGATCTCGGTCAGCCACTTGCCGCCGATCACGTCGATGCCGACGAAGACCAGCCCGCGCTCCCGCAGCACGGGGCCGAGCGCGGCGCAGATTTCCGCCTCGCGCGCGGTCAGCGTCGCCGCCTCGGCATAGCCCCCGACGGCCAGGTTGGAACGGAACTCGCCCGCCCCCGGCTTGCGGTTGATCGCGCCGGCGACCTCGCCATCGATCAGGACGATGCGCTTGTCGCCTTCGGACACCTCGGAAAGAAAGGGCTGGACCATGAACGGCTCGGTCCAGATCTGGCCGAACAGTTCGGTCAGCGCGCCCAGGTTGCTGCCGTCGGCGGGAACGCGAAACACCGCCTTGCCGCCGGCGCCGTGCAAGGGCTTGACCACGAGGTCGCCGGGGTGCCGGACATGGAACGCCTTTACGTCCTCGATCCGGCGGGCAACCAGCGTCGGCGGCATGAACCGCGCGAAATCCAGAACCATGACCTTCTCGGGCGCGTTGCGCACCGCCGCCGGATCGTTGACCACCAGCGTCCGGCCCGCGAGCCGTTCGAGGATATGCGTGCCGGTGATGTAGCCCAGGTCGAACGGGGGGTCCTGCCGCATCAGCACCACGTCGATGTCGCGGCCGAGGTCGATCAGTTCATAATCGCCACGCCGGAAATGGTCGCCCGCGACGCGCTGCACCGTCACCGGCGCGGCCCAGCAGGTGATGCGTTCCCCTGCCCCCGTTCCCGTCCCCGGCCCGGTATCAAGCGCCAGCGTCTTTACGTCGTAGTGCCACAGCGCATAGCCGCGCGCCTGCGCGGCGAGCATGATGTGGAAGGTCGAATCGCCGGCGATGTTGATCGTTTCCAGCGGGTCCATCTGGACCGCGACGCGTAGGGTCATCGAAAATCCTTCTTCATCGTCGTCCCGGCTTTCGCCGGGATGCAGCAAATCGGCTAGCCCATCCAGGCGTTGACGATGTGGCGCGGGAAGCGGCGCGGCGCAAGCAGGAGCACATCGATCCGCTGATCATCGCCGGCGCGCGCGAAGCGCGGCGCGATCGCCTCGGCCGCCAGGGCGACGCGGCGCAGGCGATGATGGTCGATGGCGAGGTCGAGTGCGTCCGCGCTCTTGCGCCACTTCACTTCGACGAAAGCGACCGTGCGGCCGCGCCGGGCGACGAGGTCCACTTCCCCGCGCGGCGTCTTCACGCGATGCGCGAGAATGCGCCAGCCCTTCAGCCTCAGGTACCAGGCGGCCAGCGCCTCTCCCCGCCGCCCGTGCCGTTCGGCCCCCGCTCTGCTCATTTGCGTTCGGGGCTCATTTGCGTGCGGGGCTCATTTGAGTGCGAGCGCCCGCGCGTAGAGCGCCTTGCGGTCGAGCCCCGTCAGCCTGGCCACTTTCGCGGCGGCCTGCGAGGGTTTGGCGCTTTCCAGCTCGGCGCGCAGCAGCGCGTCGGCATCCGCCGGATCGGCCGGGGCGGCGACCGGCGGGCCGACCAGCAGGACGATCTCTCCCTTCGGCGGATGCGCCGCATAGTGCGCGGCCAGCGCCTCCGGCGAGCCGGTGCGGCATTCCTCGAACTTCTTGGTCAGTTCGCGCGCCACCGCCACTTCGCGGCCGGGCAGGACATCGCCCAGGGCCCGCAACGCATCGTCCAGCCGGGGCGCGGTCTCATAGAACACCAGCGTCGCGGGCACGGGCGCCAGCTCGGCCAGGACATCGCGCCGGGCCTTGTCCTTCGCCGGCAGGAAGCCCGCGAAAAGGAAACGGTCGCTGGGCAGGCCGGCGAGCGTCAGGGCGACGATCGCGGCGCTGGGCCCCGGCAGGCTGGTGACGGCGATGCCGGCCTCGCGTGCGCCGCGGATGAGGCGATAGCCCGGATCGGAGATCAGCGGCGTGCCCGCGTCGCTGACCAGCGCGATCGGCTGTTCGGCCGCCAGCGCCAGCAGACGGTCGCGGTCAGCCTCGGCGGCGTGGTCGTCGTAGCGAATCAGCCGCTGCTTTATGCCGAGGTGATTCAACAGCTTGCCGGTCACGCGCGTATCCTCGCAGGCGACCGCGGCGACGCCCCGGAGAACCTCGACGGCGCGCAGGGTGATATCGCCGAGATTGCCAATCGGCGTTGCGACAATATACAGACCGGGCGAAAGTAGCTGCTCCATGCGGGACTTCATGGAGCATGCGAGCGGGGAGCGGCAAGCAATGTTGAAGAGCGCATCGAACCGGCGCAGGTTCCTGACCCTGGCGACGGTCACCCTGCTGGCAGGCTGCCAGGTCATACCCAAGGGGCCGCCCGCGCCGCCCCCGCCGCCGCCCGGCCCCGACGCCGGCCGGCTGCCCACCGATACGCAGCGGCACCGCGTCGCGCTGCTGGTGCCGCTTGGCGGGCCCAACGGCGCGGTCGGCCAGTCGATCGCCAACGCCGCGACGATGGCGCTGCTCGACACCAACGCGCAGAACCTGCGGATCACCACCTACGACACCGCCGCCGGGGTGGCGGGCGCGGCAACGCAGGCCATCGCCGACGGCAACAGGCTGATCCTCGGCCCGCTGCTGTCGGACGACATCCCCGCGGTTTCGGCCGCCGCGCGGCGCGCGCGCGTGCCGGTGATCTCATTCTCCAACGACACCGCGGCCGCCGGCAGCAATGTCTTCATCATGGGCAGCGTGCCGGGCGAATCGATCACGCGCACCGTGGATTTCGCCCGGACACGCGGGGTCGGCCGCTATGCCGCGCTGGTCCCTTCGGGCGAATACGGCGAGCGCGCGTCGGCGGCGCTGTTCGCCTCGGTGCGGGCGGCGGGCGGCAGCGTCGTCGCGACGGAGACCTACGATCGCACGAATCCGTCGATCGTCAGCGCGGCGCGGCGGCTGCGGGCGAAGGGCGGCTACGACGCGGTGCTGATCGCCGACGGCGGCCGCTTCGCCGCGCAGGCCGCCGGGCAGCTCAAACCCGCCGGCGCGCAGGGCCCGCGCCTGCTCGGCACCGAGCTGTGGAGCGGCGAAAGCGTGGTGGCGAGCACGCCCGCGCTGCGCGGCGCCTGGTTTTCGGCGGTTTCCGACATGCGGTTCCGGCAGTTCTCGACCAGCTACAAGACCCGCTTCGGCACGCAGCCCTATCGCATCGCCACGCTGGGCTACGACGCCGTGCTGCTGACGCTGCGCATCGGACGCGACTGGCGGACGGGATCGGCCTTCCCGCTCGCGCGGCTGCTCGACGACGGCGGCTTCATCGGCCTCGACGGCGCTTTCCGCTTCCGCTCCGACGGCGTGATCGAACGCGCGCTGGAAGTGCGCGAGGTGCAGGCCGGCGGCGTCGTCACCGTCAGCCCCGCGCCGGCCCGGTTCGGGGAATAGGCGCGTCATCCGGGCCCATGAAGCGGCTGATAACCCGCCCGGCGGCGCTTGCGCCCCGATTCCCCAGCGTTCTATAGCCGTTCTCCCATGCACGACGCCCAACCCGACGACCTGTTCGACAAGCTGCCCGCCGCCTCGAGCGAGACCTACGACGGCTCCACAATCGAGGTTCTGGAAGGGCTGGAGCCCGTCCGCCGCCGTCCGGGCATGTATATCGGCGGCACCGACGAGCGCGCGCTGCATCATCTTGCCGCCGAAGTGCTCGACAACGCCATGGACGAGGCCGTCGCCGGCCATGCCAACCGGATCGAGGTGACGCTCGAGGAGGGCAACCGCCTCACCGTCATCGACAACGGCCGGGGCATCCCGGTCGACGAGCATCCCAAGTTTCCCGGCAAGTCGGCGCTGGAGGTGATCCTCACCACGCTCCATTCGGGCGGCAAGTTCTCGGGGAAGGCCTACGCCACCTCGGGCGGCCTGCACGGCGTCGGCGTCTCGGTGGTCAACGCGCTTTCCGTCGACACGCGGGTCGAAGTGGCCCGCAACAAGGAGCTGTTCGCGCAGGAGTTCTCGCGCGGGCTGCCCACGGGCAAGCTGCAGAAGCTGGGCGGCACGCCGAACCGGCGCGGCACCTCGGTCGCCTTCACGCCCGACCCGGAGATCTTCGGCGCCGACGCGCGGTTCAAGCCGGCGCGGCTGTTCCGGCTGGTCCGCTCGAAGGCCTACCTGTTCGCCGGCGTGGTGATCCGCTGGAAATGCGCGGCCTCGCTGGCCGGCGAGGATGTGCCCGCGGAGGCGGAGTTCCAGTTCCCCGGCGGCCTGGCCGATCATCTGGCCGAGCAGGTCGGCGAGCGCGAATGCGTGACCGCGCAGTTCTTTTCGGGCAGCCAGGATTTCCCGGGCGAGCAGCAGGGCCGCGTCGAGTGGGCGGTCGCCTGGCCGCTGTGGTCCGACGGCGCCTATAGCTGGTACTGCAACACGATCCCGACACCCGACGGCGGCACGCACGAGCAGGGGCTGCGCGCCGCGCTGACCAAGGGCATCCGCGCCTTCGGCGAACTGGTCGGCCAGAAGAAGGCGAAGGACATCGCGCCCGAGGACGTCGTCACCGGCAGCGAGGTGATGCTTTCGGTCTTCGTCCGCGACCCGCAGTTCCAGAGCCAGACCAAGGACCGCCTGACGAGCCCCGAGGCCGCGCGTCTGGTCGAGAACGCGGTGCGCGATCACTTCGACCACTTCCTTGCCGACAACATGGAGCGCGGCAAGGCGCTGCTCGGCCATATCATGGAGCGCATGGACGAGCGCATGCGCCGCAAGGCGGAGCGCGAGGTCAAGCGCAAGACCGCGACCAACGCGCGCAAGCTGCGCCTGCCCGGCAAGCTGACCGACTGCTCGGGCGAAGGCAGCGGCGAGACCGAGCTGTTCATCGTCGAGGGCGACAGCGCCGGCGGCAGCGCCAAGCAGGCGCGCGACCGCAAGACGCAGGCGATCCTGCCGATCCGCGGCAAGATCCTCAACGTCGCCAGCGCCACGGCCGAAAAGATCCGCGCCAACGCCGAAATCGCCGACCTCGGCCTCGCCCTGGGCTGCGGCACGCGCAAGGACTGCAATCCGGACAACCTGCGCTACGACCGCATCATCATCATGACCGACGCCGACGTCGACGGCGCGCACATCGCCACGCTGCTGATGACGTTCTTCTTCCAGGAGATGCCGGAGATCGTGCGGCGCGGCCACCTCTACCTCGCGCAGCCGCCGCTCTACCGCCTGACCGCCGGCTCGACCTCGGCCTACGCGCGCGACGACGCGCACCGCGCCGAACTGGAGGCGAGCCTGTTCAAGGGCAGGAAGGTGGAAGTCTCGCGCTTCAAGGGCCTGGGCGAGATGAACCCGCAGCAGCTGCGCGAGACGACGATGAGCCCGGCGACGCGCAGCCTGATCCGCATCACCCTGCCGCCCGAATACGAGGACCGCGCACAGGTGAAGGACCTCGTCGAGCGGCTGATGGGCCGCAACCCCGAGCACCGCTTCATGTTCATCCAGAACCGCGCGGGCGAGATCGATCCGGAACTGATCGACGCGTGAGGCGGGTCAGGCGGCGGCCTCTGCCCCGCCGCTCACCGCACCCGCTTGACGAAGGCGCCCCCGTTGCGCTTCTCGATCACGAAGTTGGGCAGCGATTCGATCAGGTCCGACAGCCGGGTGAAACCATAGCTCCTGGCATCGAACGACGAGCGGTTGGCGACCCGCTGGCCCAGCTCGGAAAGGCTGGCGAAGCCGTGCTCGTCGCGCTTGGAGCCTTTCCACGCCTCGCCGAGCAGCTTGATCAATTCGGCATCGACGACCGGCTTGGGCTGGGTATCGAGTTCTTCCGCTTCCTCGTCCATCGTCAGCGTGGTCAGGTCGATGAAGCGCGTGCAGGCCTCGCGAAAGCCCTCGGGCGTCTTGCTCGAACCGAAGCCGTAGACCGGCAGCCCGTTCTGCCGGATGCGCATGGCGATCGGCATGAAATCGGAATCGCTGGACATGATCCCGAACCCGTCCACGAGCCCGCCGTAGAGCAGGTCCATGGCGTCGATCGTCATCTTCATGTCGGTCGCGTTCTTGCCCTTGGTGATGTCGAACTGCTGCTGCGGCTCGATCGCGTTGCGCACGGCCAGCGCCGCCCAGCCTTTCAGCCCCGGCTTGCTCCAGTTCCCGTAAGCCCTGCGGATATTGACCGTGCCCAGGTCGCCCAGGATCGTAAGCGCCGCGTCGAGGCTGCTGGGCGCGGCATTGTCCGCGTCGATCAGCAAGGCGATATTGCTGACGCGCGGCGGCTGGTTGATCGACATTGCGGCTTGGCCTTCCCTGTTCCTTCGCGACGCCTGTTCCTTCGCGATCGGGGCCGCTTGTCCCCCACCCGGCGGGGCGGCGTCAATCCTGCAGGATATCCATCTGCAGATAGCTGAGCGCCTGGCGGCTGATCCGCCACTTGCCGTCGGGGCAGCGCACATAGCGCTCGCGGTAGTGGCCGTACCCGGTGTGGCCGCGGTTACCCATCGCCGCGCGGCGGCCTTCGCTCCAGGTGTTGCGGTCCTGCATGGCCCAGATCACGTCGGCGGCATCGTTGCCGTCGAACGTCACTTCCGGGTTGTGGACATGGTGCGTCGTCACCGAATCCTCCACGCAGCTCCGGACATAGGCGAGCGCCGCGTCGCGGCCGCGATGCGTGTTGCCCTCGGGCGGCAGCTCTATCACCAGGTCCTCGGTGAAGCAGTCGGCATAGCCGGCCCAGTCCTTGGTATCGAGCAGGCGGCAATAGCGCGCCTTGGTCTCGCAGATCGCGAGCCAGTCCGCGAAGTCGGCGGCCATGTCTCTCTCCCCGGTTGCATTGTGCCAGCCCGCATGATGCAGTCATTCGCCGCGCACGCAAGGACCGCGCGGGGGAGAACCTGATGATTCGCAACGTCAGTCGCGTCGACCATGTGGCCGGCCTGGTACGCCTGGAAAACCTGGATTCGGTCATCGAGCGCATGAGCACGGTGCTGCAAACCTCCTTCCACGGGCCGTTCGACCGGCCGCAGTCGGGCATGCGCGTCGCCGTGTCGATCGACGCGGGCATCGAGCTGATCGCGCCGCTGAGCCCCGATCCGGACAATCCGCTCAACAGGCTGCTGGCCGAGCGGGGCGAGCATTGGGTGTCGGTGGTGTTCGGCGTCCGCAGCATGGACGCGACCTGCGACCATCTGGCGCGCCTCGGCTACAAACCGACCTGGCGCGGATCGCCGCTGCAAGGCGATGAGCCCTATATCGAACGCGTCGCGCGGATGGACTATGCCAGCTTCGATCCCGGGCTCTTCCACGGCCTGCCCTGCATCCTGGCCGAGATCGAGGAACGCGGGCCCGCCGGTTGATCCGGCGCTTTCGGCGCTTGCCTCCCCGCTGCACGCAACCTAACGCGGAGGGCGAACCCCGAACCCGAACCCTACACAGGACCTCAAGATGCAGCGTTTCGAAGGTACCAGCAGCTATATCGCCACCGAGGATCTCAAGGTCGCGGTCAACGCCGCGGTCCTGCTGCGGCGGCCGCTGCTGGTGAAGGGCGAACCGGGCACCGGCAAGACGGTGCTGGCGATCGAGATCGCCAAGGCGCTGGGTGCGCCGCTGATCGAATGGAACGTCAAGTCCACCACCAAGGCGCAGCAGGGCCTCTACGAATACGACGCGGTCGCCCGCCTGCGCGACGGCCAGCTCGGCGACGAGCGCGTCCACGACATCCGCAACTACATCAAGAAGGGCAAGCTGTGGGACGCGTTCACCAGCCCCGTCCTGCCCGTGCTGCTGATCGACGAGATCGACAAGGCCGATATCGAGTTCCCCAACGACCTCCTGCAGGAACTCGACCGCATGAGCTTCGACGTCTACGAGACGGGCGAGCGGATCGAGGCCAAGGAACGGCCGATCGTCGTCATCACCTCGAACAACGAGAAGGAACTGCCCGACGCCTTCCTGCGCCGCTGCTTCTTCCATTACATCAAGTTCCCCGAACGCGACGTGATGCAGGCGATCATCGACGTTCACTTCCCCGGCATCCAGAAGGCGCTCGTCACCAGGGCGCTCGATATGTTCTATGAAGTGCGCGAGGTTCCGGGGCTCAAGAAGAAGCCCTCGACCAGCGAACTGCTCGACTGGCTGAAGCTGCTGCTGAACGAGGATATGCCGCTCGACGTCCTGCAGAACCGCGATCCCACCAAGGCGATCCCGCCGCTGCACGGCGCGCTCCTGAAGAACGAGCAGGACGTGATGCTGTTCGAGCGGCTGGCCTTCATGGCCCGGCGGCAGGGCAACTGAGCCATGGGCGGGCTTCGCACCGGAGCCGAACCGAGGACGGCGCGGCGGACCAAAGCGCGGGGCAGGCCATGAGCTATACCGGCCGCTGCGCCTGCGGAAGCGTGACGCTCGCCATCGCCGGCGAGGCCCTCGCCGCGCGCGAGTGCTGGTGCCGCCAGTGCCAGCGGATCGCCGCCGGTGGGCCAACCCACAATGCCCTGTTCCGCACCGAGGACGTGACGATCGAGGGGCCGCTGCTCGCCCATTCCTACACGGCGGCGAGCGGCAACACGATCGAGCAGGCCTTCTGCCCGACATGCGGCACGCCGGTGACGGGGCAAAGCTCGGCCCGGCCGCAGTTCCGCGTGGTCCGCTTCGGCGTGATCGACGAGCCGCACGACCTGAGGCCGCTGATGGCGATCTGGACGGAGGACGCGCCCGCCTGGGCAGTGATCGACCCGGCGATGGAACGATACGAGCGGCAGCCGCCGCCTCCGCAGTCCAGGGACTAGGCCCATGTTCTTCAACTTCATCGACGAGCTGCGCGCCGCCGGCATCAAGGCTTCCTTCAAGGAGCACCTGACGCTGCTCGAAGCGCTCGACAAGGACGTGATCGAGCAGACGCCCGAGGCGTTCTACTATCTCTCGCGCGCGACCTTCGTGAAGGACGAAGGCCTGCTCGACCGCTTCGACCAGGTGTTCGACAAGGTCTTCAAGGGCGTGCTGACCGACTACGGCCAGAACCCGGTCGAAATCCCCGAGGACTGGCTCAGGCAGGTCGCCGAGCGCTATTTCTCCGAGGAGGAGATGGAGAAGATCAAGGCGCTCGGTTCCTGGGACGAGATCATGGAGACGCTGAAGAAGCGGATCGAGGAACAGGAAAAGCGCCACTCGGGCGGCAACAAGTGGATCGGCACCAACGGCACCTCGCCGTTCGGCCATGCCGGCTACAACCCCGAAGGCGTGCGCATCGGCGGCGAAGGCCGGCACGGGCGCGCGATCAAGGTCTGGGAAAAGCGCGAGTTCAAGAACCTCGACAACACGGTCGAGCTGGGCACGCGCAACATCAAGGTGGCGCTGCGCCGCCTGCGCCGCTTCGCGCGCGAGGGCGCGGCCGAGGAACTGGACCTCGACGCCACCATCCAGGGCACCGCCCGGCAGGGCTGGCTCGACATCCACATGCGGCCGGAGCGGCACAATGCCGTGAAGGTCCTGCTGTTCCTCGACGTGGGCGGCTCGATGGACCCGCACATCAAGCTGGTCGAGGAACTGTTCAGCGCCGCCACCAGCGAGTTCAAGAACCTGGAGTTCTTCTATTTCCACAACTGCCTCTACGAAGGCGTGTGGAAGGACAACAGCCGCCGCTGGTCCGCGCGCACGCCGACCTGGGACGTGCTCCACAAGTACGGGCACGACTACAAGGTGATCTTCGTCGGCGACGCGGCGATGAGCCCTTACGAGATCAGCCATCCCGGCGGCTCGGTCGAGCATTTCAACGAAGAGGCGGGCGCCGTCTGGCTGCAGCGGGTGACGCATATCTACCCCGCGACGGTCTGGCTGAACCCGGTGCCCGAGCGGCAGTGGGACTATTCCTCGTCGACCATCCTCATCCGCCAGTTGATGAACGGGGCGATGTATCCGCTGACGCTCGGCGGGCTCGACGACGCGATGCGCGAGCTGACCCGCAAGAAGAGCTGACCCGCAAGAAGGGCAGATCCGGCCGGGGCGCGGAACGGGCCGTGCCCGCTCCTTGTCCGCAGGTTAGGCAAGGGGTGCGATTGGTGGCGCGCGGGCGATCCGCTAAAGCCGCGACATGGATGTCCAGCTCCTCGTCATCTGCCTGCTGACAGCGGGGATCAACCTCATCGGCACGCTGGCCTACGCCGCGCGCATCGCCGGGGTGCGGACGCGGCGGATCGCGATGAGCTTCGCGCTGTTCAACATCCTGGTGCTGGTCTCGCGCACCTCCAACGGCTTCCTCGGCCCCTTCCTGGCCAAGCGGATCGAGACGCGGCTGTCGGACGGCGGCGGCGAGGCGCTGCTCGGCGACTTTCGCCTCGTACTGCTGTCGGCGACGGCGGCCGTCGCGGTCGGCATCGTGCTGGTGCCGACCGGGCAGCGGCTGTTCGCCCGCGCCATCGGCCATTTCCAGGAACACCGCTCCACCGCGCTGATGATCCTGCGCAGCGCCACGCCGGCGGGCCTGCGCACGATCCGCGATGCGATCACGCTGCCCAGGGCGCACCAGTTGCGCGAGCTTGCCCTGCCGCGCGGCGTGGGCTGGGGCGTGCTGCTGGCCAACTGCCTGGCGCAGGCGCTGATCACCGTGGGCGTGCTCGCCTCGCTCTATGCCGGCTATCTCAATCCCGAGTACCGCGTCACCGCCTCGCAGCTTTCGGCGGTGATCAACGGCTTCGCGACGATCCTGCTCTTCGCGCTGATCGATCCGCAGCTTTCGGTGATGACCGACGACGTGGTCGAAGGGCGGGTCAGCGAGCCGCTGTTCCGCCGCACGATCGTGTGGATCTCGTTCAGCCGGCTCGCCGGCACGCTGCTGGCGCAGGTTTTCTTCGTGCCGGCGGCCCAGGCGGTCGCCTGGGTGGCGAACTACGTGTAGAGCAGCAGCCGGCGCGTCCGCTCGGCCCAGCGCGCTTCGTCGGCCGCGGCCAGGGCGTCGAGGTCGCCGGGAAGCGCGGCGCGGTCATCGACCCATTCGCGCAAGGCGGGGCCGCCGTTGATCACGTCGATCGCCAGCCGGTCGAACTCGTACTCATAGGGAAAGTCGCGCCAGATCGGATAGTCGGGCCGCAGGTTGCGAATCGCCTTGAAGGCCAGCGCCTGCAATCGCCAGGGGCGGAAGGCATGGTGATCGTAGAACAGCCCTTCCGCGTGGATCATCAAGCCGTTGCACAGCGTTCCTGCGTGCTTGTGGAAAGTCGGCTCGAACCAGCATTCGCGGATCGCGCAGCCGGCAAGCCATTCCGGCGCCAGCCGGCGCATCTCGGCATGCACCGCCCTGGCATCGACGTCGGGCGCGCCGAACAGGACTTCGAGCGGCCGCGTCGTGCCCCTGCCCTCGCTGAGCGTCGTGCCTTCCAGCATGACCGTCCCGGCATAGGCGCGCGCCATGTTGAGATTGGCGGCGTTGGGGCTGGGGTTGATCCAGATCCGGCTTTCGGGCCAACCGAAGCCCGGCGCGCTTTCGGGCCGCCAGCCTTCCATCGCAATCACCCGGTATTCGACGTCGAGCCCGAAATGGTCGACGAACCAGCGCCCCATCTCGCCCAGCGTCAGCCCATGGCGCATCGGCATCGGCCCGGCGCCGACGAAGCTCTCCTGCCCGGCGAGCAGTGTGGTGCCCTCGACCGGGCGCCCGGCCGGATTGGGCCGGTCCAGCACCCAGACCGCCTTGCCCTGTTCCGCCGCCGCTTCGAGCAGGTAGAGCAAGGTCGTGACGAACGTGTAGATCCGGCAGCCGAGGTCCTGCAGATCGAACAGGAAGACATCGGCGGTATCCATCATCGTCGGGGTCGGCCGGCGGACTTCGCCATAGAGGCTGAACACCGGGATGCCGTAGGCCGGATCGGTCTCGTCCGCCGTCTCGACCATGTTGTCCTGCTTGTCGCCCTTGAGTCCGTGCTGGGGGCCGAATGCGGCGGCAATGCGGATGTCGGGGCAACTGTAAAGCGCGTCGAGCGAATGGACGAGATTCCCGGTCAGCGAGGCCGGGTGCGCGACGAGCGCGACGCGCTTTTCCGCCAGCGGCGCGCGCAGTTCGGGGTCCGCCAGCAGCCTGTCGATGCCGAACTTCATGCCGCCTGATGCGCCGCCAGCGGCAAGGCAAAGCAGGCCGGATCGTGGAAATCGGGCTTGTCCGACGGATGCGCCAACGCCCAGTAACTGCGCGTGCCGTCCTTCTCGTCGACCACCGCGGCAAGCCCCGCGCCCTCGCTGCCCGCCAACACCGAAATATCGAGCAGCGCTGTCAGCACGAAGAGGAAGTGGCCGCTGTCGCCGCTGACCTCGGGCGCCGGGATTTCCGCGTCGGCCATCCCCTCGCGATAACCGCTGAAGCCATAAGCCGCCCAGCGCTCGGACGGCGAGAAGTTGAACTCGCGATAGCTGGTGCCGCCGCGATCCTTGAGGAACAGCTCGCCGCAGGTCGTCTGCCACAGCTCGTCCCCCCGGCCCTTGCCGGCGAAAGGCGGCACCGCCAGCGCTTCCACGCCCTGTATCAGCCATCGCAGCACCAGCCGGCCGTCAGGCGTTTCCAGCCAGCGGACCTGGATGCCGTGGACGCCCTTGGGCGGGAATGCGGGATGCGGGATCAACTCTACCGAACGGTGCGCAAACATGAGCCTCAATTCCGTCTGCCCCCGGCCTCCGGGAGGGCTGTCATTCTCCGGGTGCGCGCACGTCGTTTGCAAGCGCGCCGCGCCATGCTAGGCGCGCCGCTCCGAGAAGAGGCCGCCATGACGCAATTCCAATCCACCCTGCTCCGCCTGCTCGACGAGCGCGGCTACATCCATCAGCAGACAGACGCCGCCGGGCTCGACGCGCTCGCGGCGAAGCAGATAGTGCCCGGCTATATCGGTTTCGACGCCACAGCGCCATCGCTTCACGTCGGTTCTCTTGTGCAAATCATGATGTTGCGCCGATTGCAGCAGGCCGGCCACAAACCGATCGTACTGATGGGCGGCGGCACGACGCGGATCGGCGATCCCACCGGGCGCGACGAGAGCCGCAAGATGCTGGATGACGAGACGATCGAGGCAAACATCGCCTCGATCCGCACGATCTTCTCGCGCCTGCTGACGTTCGGGGACGGGCCGACCGACGCGGTAATGGTCAACAACCAGGACTGGCTGGGCAAGCTCGGCTACATCGAGTTGCTGCAGGAAGTGGGCACGCATTTCACCGTCAACCGGATGCTGACGTTCGATTCGGTCAAGCTGCGGCTCGAGCGCGAGCAGCCGATGACCTTCCTCGAATTCAACTACATGATTCTGCAGGGCTACGATTTCCACCACCTCGCCAAGGCCATGGGCATGCGGCTGCAGATGGGCGGGTCGGACCAGTGGGGCAACATCGTCAACGGTATCGAACTCGGCCGGCGCAAGGACCAGATCGAGCTGTTCGGCCTCACCACGCCGCTGCTCACCACCGCCGACGGCGCCAAGATGGGCAAGACCGCTGGCGGCGCCGTCTGGCTCAACGAGGACGCACTGCCGGCCTGGGATTTCTGGCAATATTGGCGCAACTGCGACGACCGCGACGTCGGCCGTTTCCTGCGTCTGTTCACCGATCTGCCGCTCGACGAGATCGCGCGGCTCGAATCGCTCGAAGGCAGCGAGATCAACGCGGCCAAGGTCGTCCTCGCCAACGAGGTGACGAAGCTGTGCCGCGGCGAGGAAGCGGCAAGAACGGCGGAGGCCACCGCGGCGGCGACATTCGCCGCCGGCGGGATCGGCGCGGACCTGCCCGAATTCACCGTCCCGGCCGAAGGCATGACGATCGTCGATGCGCTGGTCGGTATCGGATTTGCGGCGAGCCGTGGCGAGGCCAAGCGGCTTATCGCCGGCGGCGGCGCGAAAGTGAATGGCGTTGCCGTAACGGTTGAATCACACGTGATTCCAGGGAATTGCGGAGAGATTCGGATATCGGCCGGGAAGAAAAAACACGGAGTCTTGCGTTCGGCTTAACGGCAAGTCCGGCAAATCGCTGCCGGCAGCGATTTGCCGGTTTACCCTATTTTTGCGTTTCACGTGCAAGGAGGACCCTCAACCAACAGCCAGGGGTTTGACGTATGGGCGCAGGAGCACAGCTTTCGGTCACGGATATGCGCCGCGCCATGCGGCATCCGGTCGACTATCCGGTGATGGGCGAGCATCGCCAGTTCGGCGATGTCCATCTCCATATCGCCAACATCTCGGCTCACGGCTTCATGGCGGTCGGCCAGCATGAACTGACGCGCGGCGAGCGCATCGTCATCCGCCTGCCGGTGATCGGCCGCATCGAGGCGCACCTGATCTGGCTGACCGAGAAACGCTCGGGCTTTCAATTTGAGCGGATCATCCGGGTCGACGACTTCATGCGCCTGATCGACGCGATGCAGCCCAACCCCCGCCTGCGCCGCATGCGGTGAGGCGGCGGAGCCACCCAACGAAGCTCTTCTACTAGCGCTGCAATTTCCAGCCCGCTTGGCAAGCCGGACGGGCGTTGGCATCTGAACGGGGTGAGCACGCCCACCTCCCTTTGGCATATCCCCGACTACCGGTTCTTCTGGCTGACACGCTTCGCCTCCGTGCTGGCGACCTCGTCGATGGTCGTCGTCATCGGCTATCAGTTCTACGATATCGCGCGCAGCGACTATCATATGGCGATCCCGCAGGCCGCCTTCATGCTCGGCCTGCTGGGGCTGGCGCAGTTCGTCCCGCTGCTGTTGCTTACGCCCGTCGCGGGCGTCCTGGCGGACCGCTTCGATCGTCGCGCCATCGCCGGCCTTGCGCTGGGCATCGACCTTCTGATCGCGATGACCCTGGCGGCGGCCAGCGCGGCCGACGTGCTCAACCTGCCCTTTCTGTTCGTCATCGCCGCGATGCATGGGTCTGCGCGTGTCTTCGTCGGCCCGGCAGTCAGTTCCATCGCACCCAACATCGTCCCCGCAGAACTGATCCCCCAGGCGATCGCCTTCAACTCCATCGCCATGCAGGCGGGCACGATCGCCGGCCCGGCTATGGGCGGCCTCCTGTTCGCGGCGCATCCGGCGATGCCTTACGGCGTTTCGGCGCTGCTGCTGGCGGGCGCCTGCCTGTCGCTGACGATGATTCGCAAGCTGCCCCCGCCCGAGGGGAGCCGCGAGGCCCATCCGGTCCGCCAGATCGTCGATGGCTTCCGCTATGTCTGGAACGAGCGCTTCCTGCTGGGCTGCGTGACGCTCGATCTCTTCGCCGTGCTGCTCGGCGGCGCGACCGCACTGCTCCCCATTTTTGCGCGGGATATCCTCCACGTGGGGCCCGAAGGGCTCGGCCAGATGCGCGCCGCACCCGCACTCGGCGCCGCGCTGGTGGCGCTGTGGCTTTCGTGGAAACCGCTCACGCGCAACGTCGGGGCCAAGATGATCCTGGCGGTCGTCGCTTACGGCGCCGCGACGCTGGCGTTCGGCCTGTCGCGCTGGTTCCCGCTCTCGCTGCTGTTCCTCGCCCTGCTCGGGGCGGCCGACATGGTCTCGGTATTCGTCCGCAGCAGCCTGGTGCAACTCAACACGCCCGACGACGTGCGCGGACGGGTGTCATCCATTTCCGGCCTCGCCATCTCCGCTTCCAACGAACTGGGCGAAATGCGATCCGGCATCGCCGCGGCGCTGCTCGGCGCTACGGGGGCAGTTGTGTTCGGCGGTGTCGGTGCGATAGTGGTTGCGGCTCTCTGGGCCTGGCTCTTCCCCGAGCTGGTCAGGGCACGCACTTTTGCCCCGCAGTATCGTCAAAGGGAACCCGTATCATGAAGGCAGACAGCATCCTCGCCACCATCGGCAACACCCCGCACGTTCGCCTCTCACGCATGTTTCCCGACCACGAAGTGTGGGTGAAGTGCGAGCGGGCGAATCCCGCGGCCTCGATCAAGGACCGCATCGGACTCGCCATGGTCGAGGCGGCGGAGGCCACCGGCAGCCTCAAGCCCGGCGGCGTGATCATCGAGCCGACCTCGGGCAATACCGGGATCGGCCTCGCCATGGTCGCGGCGGTGAAGGGCTACAAACTCATCCTCGTAATGCCCGATTCGATGTCGATCGAGCGCCGCCGGCTGATGCTCGCCTACGGCGCGACATTCGACCTCACCCCGCGCGAAAAGGGCATGAAAGGCGCGATCGAGCGGGCCAGGGAGCTGGTCGAGCAGACCCCTGGGGCCTGGATGCCCCAACAGTTCGACAATCCGGCCAATATCGAGATTCACGCCCGCACCACCGCGCAGGAGATTCTGGACGATTTTGCCGACAGCCCAATCGACGTGCTGATCACCGGCGTCGGCACCGGCGGCCACCTGACGGGCTGCGCCGAGACGCTCAAGAGGAGCTGGCCGGCCCTGAAGGCCTATGCGGTCGAGCCGACGCTCTCCCCGGTGATCTCGGGCGGACAACCCGGACCGCATCCGATCCAGGGCCTGGGCGCAGGCTTCATCCCGACCAACCTGCACACGCAGTCGATCGACGGTGCGATCCAGGTGGACCAGGCTGACTCCAAGGAAATGGCGCGCCGCTGCGCACGCGAGGAAGGGCTGCTCGTCGGCATCAGTTCGGGCGCTACGCTTGCGGCGATCGCCCAGAAGCTGCCCGAGCTGCCGGCGGGCGTGCGCGTGCTGGGCTTCAACTACGATACCGGCGAGCGCTATCTCTCGGTGCCCGACTTTCTGCCCGAATGAGCGCGCTCGAGCCCGTCGCCTACGCCCACGGCAAAACCGCGCTGACCGGCCGGCTGGCGCGCCCGACGGGGACTGCCCGGGCGGCGTTGGTGCTGTTCCCCACGATCGCCAATTTCAACGCGCCGGCCGAACGGCGGGCACGGATGCTGGCGGACGCCGGCTATCTGGTGCTCGTCGCGGACTTCTACGGGGTGGACGAGGGAGACTGGCAGGCGCTCGAGGCGGACCTGCGCGCGGACACCGGGCACTATCGCGCCCGGCTCGCCGCCGCCGTGGCGGCACTGCGCACCCGTCCCGAGGCGCAAGGCCTGCCGATGGGCGCGATCGGCTATTGCATGGGCGGCCAGGCCGCGCTCGAAGCCGCGCGCGACGGGCAGGACCTTGCCGTCGTGGTCAGCTTCCACGGCCTGCTCGAAACGGGCAAGGCGGCCGAGCGTGGCACGATCAAGGCGCGCCTCCTCGTCTGCCACGGTGACGCCGACCCCCTGGTTCCGCGCACGCATGTTATCGCCTTCTGGGAAGAGATGGACGCCGCCGGGGCGAACTGGCACTTCCAGAGCTACAGTGGGGTCAGGCACGGCTTCACCGATCCCGGCAGCGACGCGCGCGGCATTCCCGCCATCGCCTACGACGCCAGCGCCGACCGCCAGAGCTGGGCGGCGATGCTGGCGCTGTTCGACGAGGTGTTCAGTTAGCTAGGAAAGCCCGATCACCGGGCGCGCCTCAGCTCAGCCGGTCGCGGAAGTCCTCATAGGAAAAGGCGCGAACCTGCTCGAGCAGGTCGCTTTCCGAATCCCACAGCCAGATCGAGGGCAGCGGCACGCCGTTGAAGGTTGTCGTCTTGACCATCGAATAGTGCGCCTGGTCGAGAAAGGCGAAGCGCGCGCCAGGCTCGACCGGCACCGGCAGGGCATAATCGCCGATGACGTCGCCGGCGAGGCACGAGGGGCCGCCGAGGCGCACGACGCCTCCCGGCGCGTCGTCGAGTTCCGGATCGAACGTCCGCTCGCCGAGCATGGCCGGGCGATAGGGCGCCTCCAGTACGTCGGGCATGTGGCATGTCGCCGAGATGTCGGTCACGGCCAGATCCATCCCGTTCCAGTGCGTGTCGAGCAGCGTGCCGACGAGGATGCCCGCGTCGAGCGCCACCGCCTCGCCGGGCTCCATGTAGATCTCCGCGCCGGTGTCCTCGGCCATGTCGCGCAGGAACCCGACGAGTTCCTCGCGCTGGTAGTCCGCCCGCGTGATATGGTGGCCGCCGCCCAGGTTGAGCCACTTGAATTCGCCGAACCAGGGTTCGAGATGGTCGAAGGCGACGTCCCAGGTGCGGTGCAGCGGCGCGAAGTCCTGCTCGCACAGCGTGTGCATGTGGATGCCGTCGACCAGCGCCATGTGCGCGTCGGTAAGCTGGTCGATCGGAAAGCCGAGGCGGGAATGCGGCGCACAAGGATCATAGCGCGGCACTTCACCTTCGGCATGCAAAGGATTGACCCGCAAGCCGATATCGAAGCTGTCCCCGCGCGCCCGCGCGGCCTCGATCACGGGCATGAAGCGCTCGATCTGGTGCGGCGTGTTGAAGATCAGGTGATCGGACAGCCGGCAGATCTCCGGCAGGTCCTCGGCTTTGTACGCCGCGCAGTAAGTGGCGATCTCGCCGTCATAGAACTCGCCGGCAAGCCGCGCTTCCCACAGGCCGGACGTGCACACGCCGTCGAGGTACTCGCCGATCAGCGGCGCCACGCGCCACATCGAGAATGCCTTGAGCGCCGCCAGCATCTTGATTCCCGCCGCGTCGCGCACCTCGGCCAGTACGCGCAGGTTGGCACGCAGCTTCGCCGCGTCGACGACGAACGAGGGGCTGTCGACCCGGTTCAGGTCGAAATGGGCGAAGGCGCCCGGATCGCCGGCTCTGGTTTCCATGTATCTGGCCCTGATGTTCGCGCGCGGCCTTTGACAAGCTCAGGCTGAGCGAGGTGGGTGAAACAGGCAGAACATCCGCTCATGCTGAGCTTGTCGAAGCACACGCGCGGTTTTTGCCCGGCCGTCAAAACTCCAGCGGTCCCGCCAGTTCCTTCACCTGCCAGGGCAACCCGTGCTGGTTCAGCATGTCCATGAAGGGATCGGGATCGAACTGCTCCATGTTGAACACGCCCTCTCCGCGCCAGGCGCCGGTCAGCATCATCGCCGCGCCGATCATCGCGGGCACGCCGGTGGTGTAGCTGACGGCCTGGTTGCCGGTCTCGTGATAGGCGTCCTCGTGATCGCAGATATTGTAGATATAGAATGTCTTGTCGCCCGAACCGTCCAGCGCTTCTCCGGTGGCGATATCGCCGATGTTGGTCTTGCCGTGCGTCGTCGGGCCGAGCGAGGCCGGCTCGGGCAGCACGGCCTTGAGGAACTGCAGCGGAATGATCTCCTGCCCGTTGTACATCACCGGGTCGATCCGGGTCATGCCGACGTTCTGCAGCACGGTCAGGTGCTGGATATAGGCATCGCCGAACGTCATCCAGAAGCGCCCGCGCTCCAGTTCGGGGATGAACTTCGCCAGGCTTTCCAGTTCCTCGTGGTACATCAGGTACATGTTCTTCGGGCCGACGCCCTCGAAGTCGAACTGCTGGCGGATGGTCATCGCCGGAGTCTCGACCCACTCGCCGTTCGCCCAGTGGCGCGCCGGGGCGGTGACCTCGCGGATGTTGATCTCGGGATTGAAGTTCGTGGCGAAGGCCTGGCCGTGATCGCCGCCGTTGCAATCGAGGATGTCGAGCGTGCGGATCGTCCTGAGCTTGTGCTTCTTGAGCCACATGGCGAAAACGCTGGTCACGCCCGGATCGAAGCCCGAGCCGAGCAGCGCCATCAGCCCCGCCTGCTTGAAGCGGTCGTGATAGGCCCACTGCCAGTGGTATTCGAACTTGGCCACGTCCCTGGGCTCGTAGTTCGCCGTGTCGAGGTAGTCGACACCGGCGGCGAGGCAGGCGTCCATGATCGTCAGGTCCTGGTACGGCAGCGCGAGGTTGACCACCAGCCTGGGCCCGATCTGCCGGATCAGCGCGGTGAGCGCTGGCACGTCCTCGGCGTCGATGGCATAAGTGGCGACCGTCTCGCCGGTGCGCTGCCTGACCGATTCGGCGATCGCGTCGCACTTGGACTTCGTCCGGCTGGCGAGGTGCACGTCAGAAAAAATCTGGGCATTCATCGCCATCTTGTGGACCGCGACCGAGCCGACGCCGCCCGCGCCGATCACCAGAACCTTGCTCAAAGCGCATCTC
>JBAYPJ010000038.1:0-30876 GCA_041677785.1 Novosphingobium sp.
CTGGCCCGATTCGGGATGCGCGCCGATCTCGCGCGGCAGGCTCAGCAGCTTCACCGCCCAGTCGAGGTCCAGCTCGGGGATGTCCTTGGGGATCGAGGCGCGCTTCGCCTCCTTGCCTTCGCCCATCTGGAGATAGGGGCCGAAGCGCCCGGCCTTGCGGCTGATCTCCTCGCCGGTCTCCGGGTGCTTGCCGAGCACGCCGTCGCCGTCCGCATCCTCGCCGTTGCTGCCGGGCTGGGCGAACTTGCGGGTGAACTTGCACTCCGGATAGTTCGAGCAGGCGATGAACGCGCCATAGCGCCCGCCGCGCAGCGACAGCCGCCCTTCCCCGCACTTCGGGCAGAGGCGCGGGTCGGTCCCGTCTTCACGTGGGGGGAACAGGTAGTCGGACAAGAACTCGTCGAGCGCCTCGGTGACTTCGGAGGGCTTCCTTTCCATCACCTCGTCGGACTTGGGCTTGAAGTCCTTCCAGAAGGCTTCGAGCACTTCGCGGTACGCGGCGCGGCCGCCCGATACGTCGTCAAGTTCCTCCTCCATGCCGGCAGTGAACTCGTAGGCGACGTAGCGCGGGAAGAAGCGTTCGAGGAAGGCGGTCAGCAGCCGGCCGCTCTCCTCGGCGAAGAAGCGGTTCTTCTCGGTGCGGACATAGGCGCGATCCTTGAGCACCTGCAGCGTCGAGGCGTAGGTCGAGGGCCGGCCGATGCCCAGCTCCTCCAGCCGCTTGACCAGCGAGGCTTCGGAAAAGCGCGGCGGCGGCTGGGTGAAGTGCTGGCTCGCCTCGACGCCCTTCTTGGCCGGCATGTCACCCTTGGCCAGCGCGGGCAGCAGGCCGCTGTCGTCGTCCTCCGCCTCAGCCTTCTGGTCGCGGCCTTCCTCGTAGACGGCAAGGAAGCCCGGAAACTTGACGACCTGGCCGGTCGCGCGCAGTTCGTGGCTACCGGTGGCGTCGCGCAGCGTGACGGTGGTGCGCTCGATCGCGGCCGAGGCCATCTGGCTGGCCAGCGCGCGCTTCCAGACCAGTTCGTAAAGCCGCGCCTCGTCGCCGCTGCCGAAGCGGTCGCGGCCGAAATCGGTGGGCCGGATCGCCTCGTGCGCTTCCTGCGCGTTCTTGGCCTTGGTCTCGTAGTGGCGCGGTTTCTCGGGCACGTAATGGCCGCTGTAGCGATCGGTGATCGCGGCGCGGGCGGCCGAGATCGCCGAAGGGTCCATCTGCACGCCGTCGGTACGCATGTAGGTGATCGCGCCCGCCTCATAGAGCGTCTGCGCCACGCGCATCGTGTGGCTGGCCGAGAAGCCCAGCTTGCGCGCCGCCTCCTGCTGCAGCGTCGAGGTGGTGAACGGCGGCTGCGGGTTGCGCCGCTGCGGCCGCGTCTCGACCTCCTCGACGCGGAAGGCGCCCGCCTCGACCGCCGCCCTGGCGCGCAGCGCGATGCCCTCGTCGCCGAGACTCAGGCGGTCGAGCTTCTGCCCCTCGAACCTGACCAGCCGCGCGGGGAACTCCGTACCCCCCTGCTCCAGCCGAGCCGTCACCGACCAGTATTCCTGCGGACGGAACGCCTCGATCTCGCGGTCGCGCTCGACGATCAGGCGCAGCGCCACCGATTGCACGCGCCCGGCGCTCTTGGCCCCCGGCAGCTTGCGCCAGAGCACCGGCGAGAGCGTAAAGCCGAACAGGTAGTCCAGCGCCCGGCGGGCCAGATAGGCGTCGATCAGGTCCTGGTCTAGCTCGCGCGGCTGCGCCATCGCCTGCGTCACCGTATCCTTGGTGATCGCGTTGAAGGTGACGCGCCGGACGTCCTTGGGCAGCACCCGGCGCTTGGCCAGCAGTTCCCTGACGTGCCAGCTTATCGCCTCGCCCTCGCGATCAGGGTCGGTGGCGAGAATCAGCCTGTCCGCCTCCTTGGCGGCATCGGCGATGGCCTTCACCTGGCGCTGCTTGTCGCCATAAAGCTCCCAGTCCATGGCGAAGTCTTCGTCCGGCCGGACGGAACCGTCCTTGGCCGGCAGGTCGCGGACGTGACCATAGGACGCCAGGACCTTGTAGTCCTTGCCCAGGTACTTTTCGATGGTTTTCGCCTTGGCCGGCGATTCAACAATGACGAGCTGCATTTAACCCCTACGCGTATACGTACGCGCGAGGGTGGCGACATGATGGCCCCTACGTCAAGATGCCCTGCAAGATGCCTAACCGTATCCGCCCGGCTTCACGGCCCTGATCGTCTTGACGACGTCGAGATAGACGTTGTCGACCTCAACCAGTTCGAAGCCGGCCGCAACGACGTTGGCAACCGTGTCGCGGTTCATCGCCGGCCCGATCCGTTCGGTCAGTACCGACATGAAGTCCATCATCCCCCGGAAAGGGTGGAGGCGGCTGCCGGTATGCTCGAACATGAACAGGCCGCCCCCCGGCTTCAGCACCCTGTAAAGCGCGCGCAGCCCCTCCACCGGGCCGGGCACCGAGCAGAACGTGCACGAGGTGAACACCTGGTCGAAGCTTTCGGGCGCGAACGTCATTTCGTGGACGTCCATGACCTCGGCCCGGATCGTCCCGTCGTAGGCGGCGATGCGCGGCTGCGCCTGCTCGATCATCCGCGGGCTGATGTCGATCGCGGTGATGTCCCGCCCCGGCGGGAACGACGGAATGTCGAGCCCGGTGCCCAGCGCGAGGAACAGGACCTTGCCCTCCATCTCGGCGAACAGCCGCTGCTTGAACGGCTTCCAGCGCCGCTCCGCCCCTTTGCTCGCCATGCCGTCGAAGCGGGGGGCGAGCCGATCCCATTTGGCGCGGGTGACGGTGTCGGCCATGTCAGCGCGCCTTGCGGCGGCCGGCGCCGCGCAGCAGGCCGTTGGCGATCCACAGGAACACGATCTCGCCGATGCCGCAGGCGGCGCCCATCTCCAGCGCGTGCCGCAGCGGCAGCGCCACCATCGCGCTCATCATCCCCACGACCATGCCGCCCCACATGCCGGCGTACATGGCCGGGATCATGGCCTCCATGGCGCCGAGGCGACCCGCGACGGGAAAGTAGAGGACAAGGCCGACCACCATTCCGAGCGGCATCATCGCGAACATGGCGACCCACATGTTCCAGGCCGGGCTGACGATCAGCCAGCTCACCAGGCCGGCGGCCATGCCGATGACCAGGCTGGCGAGGAAATCGCCCACGGCATAGGGCAACCGCTGGTCCATGACGCCTCTCCCCCGCTCGGGTGGCCGCTCTGCCTTCACCGCGCCGCGCGCGCCGGTACCCGCCGGCGGTTTCCGACAGGTGGGCGGCCGGATACGTGTCTATGCATATACCCCTGGTCGAGAAGCTCAACACATCCCTTTTACCCGGAATTAATTCATCCAGGAGGTACAAAAATGCGCAATCAGCCTGCGGCCGCAGCCAGCGACCGCAAAGATTTCTTCGGAATTGCCGAGGCCGATTACGCACGTTTCCCCCGGATCGCCCGCGCGATCGCGAAATACGCCCCCGAAGCGCTGGACGCGTTCTACGAGAAAGTGAAGCGCACGCCCGAGACGGCGGCCTTCTTTTCCTCGCAGCAGGGGATCGATCACGCCAAGGGGAAGCAGGTCGCCCACTGGAGCAACCTGTTCGCGGGCAAGGTCGATGCCGCCTTCATCGCCAAGGCGGAACTGATCGGCTCGGTCCATGCCCGTATCGGCCTGGCGCCCGTCTGGTACATCGGCGGATACGCCCGCGTGCTCGACCGCATCATCCAGCGGATGAGCGGCGGCGGCATGATGCCTGGCAGCAGCGGCGCGACCATCGCCACGCTGGTCAAGCTGGCGCTGTTCGACATGTCCACCGCGCTGTCGTCCTACTTCAAGGCCGAGGAGGAATCGCGCCTCACGGTCATCGACCAGTTGGGCGCGGCGCTGGCCGAAGTCTCGAAGGGCAATTTCGCCGTCCGCCTGACCGGACTGCCCGCCGCGTTCCGCCAGATCGAGCAGGATTTCGAACGGATGCGGCAGGAAATCGAGAACGCGCTCTCGTCGGTCGCGCGCGGGGCGGAGACGATCAACACCGGCGCCGCCGAGATCCGCCAGGCGTCGGACGACCTCGCCCGCCGCACCGAGCGGCAGGCGACCTCGCTCGAAGAGACCGCAACGGCGATGGAACAGCTTACCGCCGGCATCAGCGACACCGCCGGCGGCGCCGCCGACATGACCAAGGCCGTGAGCGAAGCCAATGCCGAAGCCCGCGCGGGCAGCGGAGTCGTCAGCGAAGCGGTCGAGGCGATGGACCGCATCCAGCGCTCGGCCGCGGAAATCGGCACGATCGTCGACGTCATCGACGGGATCGCCTTCCAGACCAACCTGCTGGCGCTCAACGCCGGCGTCGAGGCGGCGCGCGCCGGCGATGCCGGCAAGGGCTTCGCCGTCGTCGCCAACGAAGTGCGCGCGCTCGCCCAGCGCAGCGCCGAGGCGGCCAGCAACATCAAGTCGCTGATCGGCGGCAGCATCCAGCAGGTCGAGCTGGGCGTCGCCCTGGTCGGCAAGTCGGGCCATGCCTTCGAGGCGATCGCCACCAAGGTCGAGGCGATGGACCAGCTCGCCACGACCATCGCGCACCTTTCGCGCGACCAGGCGGCCAACCTGCAGCATGTCAACGGCGCGGTGCGCGACATGGACCAGATGACCCAGCACAACGCCGCCATGGTCGAGCAATCCAACGCGGCGTCGCGCAGCCTCGCGTCCGAGGCAGCGGACCTGGCCACGCTGGTCTCGCGCTTCACGCTGGCCGGCGGACCGGCAGGCACCGACGCGCCGATCCCCGCCCGCCCCCGGGGGCGGGCATCCGTCCCACCCCCCGCGCCCACGGGCCGGCTCGCGGTCGTCGGCGGCGCGGACTGGGAAGAGTTCTGACCGCTGCGGTCGGCGCCCCACCGCGCCCGTCGCCGACGCTTCCTGCAATCGCCGGTTCCCAATCCCGTCCGTTCGCGCGATAAGCCTCGCAAAGAACAAGGCGGAGAGGACTGGGATGACACGAAGCTTTGCCATTGGCTGGCGCCAGGTCGGTGCGTCCATGGTGATCATGGCCTGCGCGGCAATGGTTGCATCGACTTACGGCATCATCGCCGTGCCGCTGGCGGAGGAGTTCCAGCCCAGCCGCATGGTCCTCATGCTGGCGATGACGATCATGGCGCTCGGCTCGGCCATCGCCGCGCCGATCTGTGGCGACCTGATGGACAGGATTTCGCTGCGCACGCTGATCGGCTGCGGCATCGCGCTGCTGGTCGGCGGCTACGTGGCGCTGTCCTTTGCCACTTCGTTCGCCCAAGTGCTGATCATCTTCGGGCTGTTTTTCGCCGCCGCCAACATCCTCGCCGGACCGATCTCGGCGACGGTGCTGCTCACGCGCTGGTTCGACAAGCGGCGCGGCGCCGCGCTCGGCATCGCCATCTCGGGCGTCGCGGGGGGCACCATGTTCTTCCCGCCACTGGTCCAGTTCCTGCTCGACAGCTTCACCTGGCGCGAAGCGCTGCGCGTGCTCGCGCTGATCCTGTTCCTCCTGACCGTCCCGGCGCTGGCACTGCTGGTCAACCGGCCGGAGGACCGCGGCCTCCATCCCGACGGCGCCGAGGCCCCGCCGGCGAACCTCGCCAAGGCGCAGGCCGGCCAACCCGCCGGCACGCCTTCGCTCGGCGCGATCCTGCGCGATCCGTCGTTCTGGCTGCTCGGCGCGGTAAACACCATCGTGCTGGCCGGGATGATGGGAACGGTGACCAACCTCGTGCCCATGGCGGTCGACTACGGCATCGCTCCGCACGCGGCTGCGCTCGTCGTTTCGGTCTATGCCGGGACAGGGTTCATCGGCAAACTGCTCTTCGCCGTGCTTGCCGACAGGATGAGCCCGCGCACGCTGATGTTCGCGGTGCTCGCGCTGTTCGCTGCGGGCATGGCCGGCCTCGCACAGGCCGGGTCAGGCTATGGGATGATCCTCGCAAGCGCCGCGCTGGTCGGCATCGGCGGCATGATGATCCCGCTGAAAAGCTTCATCGTCCCCCGCATCTTCGGCGCGGCGGTGGTCGGGCGCGTCTACGGCCTGCTCAGCTTCTTCACGCTCTGGGGGCTGCTGGCGACGCCGCCGCTGTTCGGCTTCATCTTCGACCGGACCGGCAGCTATTCGGCGATCTTCCTCGCCTACGCCGGCTTCTCGGTCCTGGCGATGCTGCTGATACCGCGCATCCGCCTGCAGGAGGCCGACTCCGCCAGCGCCGACGCGGCTCTCGCCCCGCAGCCCGCACCCTGACGCGTTGCCCCCCGGCAGCCGCTGTGCCAGAAACGGGCCGGCGGCTTCCTGCCGCGCGTCTGGGGAGAGGTCGGATCATGCGCGAACATCTGCGGCACTACATCGGCGGACAATGGGTGGAGAGCCGGGGCGGCACGCGGCACGAGGTGATCAATCCCGCGACCGAAGAGCCCTGCACCGCGATCACGCTGGGCACCCCGGCCGACGTGGACGCCGCCGCCGCCGCCGCGCGTGCCGCATTCCCCGCCTTCTCGCGCACTTCGGTCGCCGAACGGCTCGCGCTGCTCGACCGGATCGCGGAAGCCTACCAGGCGCGGATGGAAGACGTCGCCGCCGCGATCAGCGAGGAGATGGGCGCGCCGATCAGCTTCGCCCGGGGCGTGCAGGCGCCCACCGGCCTCGGCCACTTCAAGGGCGCCGCCCGCGCGCTCAAGAGCTTCGCCTGGGAGGAAGAGGTGCGCGGCGCGCGCGTGGTGCACGAGGCGATCGGCGTCGTCGGCATGATCACCCCCTGGAACTGGCCGATCAACCAGATCGCCGCCAAGGTCGCCCCCTGCATCGCCGCGGGCAACACCATGGTGCTCAAGCCCAGCGAGGAATGCCCGACCAATGCCGTCATCCTCGCCGAAATCCTTGAGGAAGCGGGCGTGCCCGCGGGCGTGTTCAACCTCGTCCAGGGCGACGGCCCGGGCGTCGGCGCCGCGATCGCCGCGCATCCCGATATCGACATGGTCAGCTTCACCGGCTCGACCCGCGCCGGCATCGCCGTCGCCCAGGCCGCGGCCCCCACAGTCAAACGCGTCCACCAGGAACTGGGCGGCAAGGGCCCCAACCTCGTGCTGCCCGGCGCCGACATCGACGCCCACCTGGGGGCCATGCTGTTCGGCGTGCTCGGCAACTCGGGCCAGACCTGCATCGCCCCCACCCGCGTCATCGTCCAGAAAGACCAGAAGGCAGAGGTGGAGGCTTTTGCCGCGCGCATGTTCGCCGCGACGAAAGTCGGCGATCCCACGCAGGACGGCGGCCATATCGGCCCGGTGGTCAACAAGGCGCAGTTCGATCGGATCCAGGGGCTGATCCAGTCGGCGATCGACGAAGGCGCGACGCTGCTGGAAGGCGGACCGGGCATGCCCGACAGCGTCAACCGTGGCTACTATGTCCGGCCCACCGTGCTGGGCGATGTCACGCCCGCGATGCGCATCTTCCGAGAGGAAACCTTCGGCCCGGTGGCGACGATCACGCCCTACGACACGCTGGAGGAAGGCATCGCGCTGGCGAACGACACCGAATACGGCCTTTCCGCGGCGGTGACCGGCGATCCGGAAATCGCGCGCGGCGTGGTCGGCCAGTTGCGCGCCGGGATAGTCGGGGTCAACTCCTGGGGACCGGCGCCCGACGCCCCCTTCGGCGGCTACAAGCGCTCGGGCAACGGACGCGAAGCGGGGGTCTACGGCCTGCGCGATTTCCTCGAGATCAAGGCGATCGTCGGACTGTGAGTTCGCTGCGCGCAATTCGTCTCAATTGAGTCGCCACGCGGTGAGGAGAAGGCCATACTGATTCTCGTGCCGGTCGAATCCTCGGCCCGCTGGCGGCGAGAGACGAGTCATCGTCTGCCATTCGACGCAGAAAGAAGGGTCGCATGCCCGACTACCGCCTGATCTTCACCGCCGAGCCCAAGGACAGCATCCGCAGGGCCGTCTCGTTCACCGCTTCGGACGCCGCCGAGGCGCTGTTTCTCGCCCAGCGTCACGCCTCGCCCGCGCAGCTCTGGATCGGCGAAAAGCAACTCTGCACGATCAGCCGCTCGGGCAGCAACGGCGAATTCTGGATCATCTCCTGAACTTCATGGCCACACATCGCGACACGGGAACATAGTCCGCAGCGCCGTTTTTCTCCTGGCAATGAGGGAGGCCCAATGCCTCCCCGCCCGAGGAGACAGGCCATGCCCGAACAATTCACCGACGCGATCGCGATGCTCAAGGCCGACCACCGCAAGGTCGAAGATCTGTTCGAAAAGTTCGAGAAGGCGAGCGGCCACAGCCGCAAGCAGGCGATCGCCGAGCAGATTTGCAACGAACTGAAGATCCACACCACGATCGAGGAAGAGCTGTTCTACCCTGCCTTTCGAGGCAAGATCGAGGAATACACGCTGAACGAGGCATTCGTCGAGCATGACGGTGCCAAGGTTCTGGTGAATGACATCACCGCCGCCTCTCCCGCGGACGACTTCTACGACGCCAAGGTCAAGGTGCTCTCCGAGGAGATCAAGCACCACGTGCGCGAGGAGGAGAAACCCTCCGAAGGCATGTTCGCGCAATGCCGCAAAACGGATGTCGACCTCGTCGAACTGCGCGACCGCATGATGGCGCGCAAGCAGGAACTCCTGCAGCAGGCAAAGTCCGGCGCACTTCCTTCGGCCGAGTTGCGCGTGCTGCACATGGCCTGAGCCGGGGCCCCCGACATGGTCGTGCGACAGACGAACGCAAGTGGCGCCCCGGACGATCGCCACCTTCCGGACCAAGCCGCGGCGCTGGCCGAGCATGCCGTTCGCGTGCTCGGCAAGGCGCAGCGACGCGGCATGACGCTGGCCACTGCGGAAAGCTGCACCGGCGGGCTGCTCGCCTCTCTGCTGACCGATCAGGACGGCCTGGGCCACTGTTTCGACCGGGGTTTCGTCACCTATACCGAGCAGGCAAAATGCGACATGCTCGGCATCGAAAAGGTCGAGATCGAGCGCCATGGCGCCGTCAGCGCCCCGATCGCCGGCGCCATGGCGCGCGGCACGCTCAACCGCTCGCAGGCGGCGGTCGCGCTGTCGATCACCGGCTTCGCCGGTCCGGCGGGGCCCGGCGAGGAGCCCGGCCTCGTCCATCTCGCCTGCCTCGCGCGGGATGGCCCTCTCGTCGAACGCGAGTGCCATTTCGGTCCCCTTGGCCGCGAGCGTATCCGCAGCCTCGCCGTCCAGCGCGCGCTCGAGATGATCGAGGAGGCGGTGGAGCGCGCGGGATGAACCCTGCAGCCCGGTTCCGGGCCCCTCAGACCGCGCTCTGCAGCGCCTGGATCAGTTCGTGGGGGGTAAAGGGCTTGCGGACGTAGACGATCTCGCCCCGCCCGTCGCCCTGCTGGCTATCGACGTAGCTGGAGACGATGACGATGCGGATGCCCGGCCAGCGCTCGCGCACCGTATTGACCAGTTCGATGCCGTCCATCGAGCCGGGCATCGACACGTCAGTGAGCAGTATCTCGACCCCCGCCATCCCTTCCAGCTCGCGCAGCGCCTCGTCGGCATTAGCGACCGAGAGCGTGTGGAAGCCGGCGCCTTCGGCCAGTTCGCTTGCGTAGAACCGGACGATCGGCTCGTCCTCGACGATCAGCACGATGGGTTGGGCACGCTCCATATCCCGTTTCCCGAGCACAAGTAAGCTCGAACAAGCGATCTGTGGCAACCCTTGCGACAACAACGACTTGCGGCTCGGGGAGGTTCCCGAACCGGCAGTCTATCGCAAAAATATTTCAGTTCGTCGTGAGGTTGGCCGGTGGCATGGGCGCCGGCGCGCAGCCGACGCGGTGCGCTGCCCTCCTCCGGAAGAGGAGCGCTTCGATATCCGGGCGGAGCGGGGGCTATCCTGATTCTCATCGAACCGGGATAGCTCCTTTCACTCGTTTGCCGTGGTTTCCCCAGTCGCCAGACGATCCCATCCGGCTGGAATGATTTAGCGCGTCGCGGTCAGTTCAAGGATCTCCGGCGCCAGCTTCTGCCAGGAGATGAACAGCGAGTGCCCCTTGCCCGCGGCGGTCTCGCCGGACTGGTAGTTCCATTCATCGTCGCGCCACGGCGGATCGCGGAACTGGGAATGCGGGATCAACCGGTGCACCCACTCGCTAGTGGTGCGGGTATGCGACAGGTCGCTCGTGTGGCTGCGATAGACGATCGTCGGCATCGTCAGCCGCGCGAAGTCGACCGGCATCATGCCCGGCACCGGCGAGATGTCGCTGGGCACGTAGGCCGCGGCCCACTTCTGCATCACGGCGATGAACTGCCGCGGGTCCTGAGCCCGGATATAGTCGCGCGCCGCCGGGTTCATCGCGAAGTTTTCCGCCCAGGAGGTGGCGTTCATCACCGCCTCCATGCTGCCCTTGGAAGCCAGCGTCGCCGCCTCGCCGCAATAATAGGTGGCGAGTTGCATGAGGCCGATGGGCTCGCCGCTGATCCACCAGAGCGCGAGATGCGAGCACATCCCCGGATCGCGCGCGGCCGCCAGCATCGAGACGCGGCTGCCGCCCGAGCCGCCGATGATCGCCGTCGGACCGAGATCGAGATGCCGAATCAGCCCCGAGAGCGCCTCGGCCTGCATCTCGCTTTCGCTCTCGCCGAGTAGACAGGCATCGGACTTGCCGCAGTTCGGCCGGTCATAGATAACCGCGCGGCGCCCGCCCTCGGCCAGCTTGAGCGCGAATTCACGGACACCCGGCGTGTCCATGTGGAAGCGCCCACCGGGCGTCAGGATCACCGCCTGCGCGCCTTCCGGCCCATGCACTTCGTATTCGATACCGATACCGTTGATAATGGCCCGTGGCATACCGTCTCTCCCTGTGCCCCGCACCCGCGAAGCTTTGCCCGCACCTTCCACCGCCCCCCGGCAGGCCGCAAGAGCAAAAGTTGGAACAGCCCACCGGGCAAATACCCCGCAGCTCGGTTCAGCGCGCCAACGGCCCCGGCGAACCCCGCCGGCTCATCAGGGCCGCCGCCCGGTCGGCCGACCTCAGCCCCGTTCGCGGGCCAGCCGCTCCTGGCGGTCGATCTCGCTTTCCTGCCGCACGAAGCTGCTGGCGGTGACATTCAGCCAGATCAGGATCGGGGTCGACATGTAGATCGAGCTGTAGGTGCCGACGAAAATGCCAAGGGTGATCGCCGCGGTAAAGCCGAAGATCACGTCAGGCCCAAGAAGCAGCAGCGCGAGCAAGGTTATCAGCAGCGAGGTGGAGGTAACGATGGTACGCGACAGCGTTTCGTTGACCGAGAGGTCGAGCAGTTCCCCAATCGGCATCCGCCGGTACTTCTTCAGGTTCTCACGCACCCGGTCGTAAACGACGATGTTGTCGTTGAGCGAATAGCCGATCAGCGTCAGCAAGGCCGCGACGCTGTTCAAGTCGAACTCCAACTGCGTCACCGCGAAGAGCCCTAGCGTCAGCGTCACGTCGTGGACCAGCGCGAACAGGGCACCGACGCCGAACTGCCACTCGAACCGCACCCAGATGTAGATCGAGATGCCCAGCATTGCGAGCCCGAGCGCCAGCATGCCGGTGGTGAACAGCTCGCCCGAAACCTTGCCCGAGACGGTATCGTTGCCGTCGAGTCGCGCGTCGGGGTACTTGGCCTGAACGGCGGCGACGATCTTGTTCGACATCCGCTCCGCGATCGTCGCGTCCTTCTCCGAACCTTCGGGAAGCCGCATGCGGATGGAGACCTGGTTGGGCTTGCCGAACTCCTGGATCGTCGGCTCGCCCAAATCGAGCGCGCCGATCTCCTCGCGCAGTTCGGCGATCGGCGCCGTCGCGGTGTTCTCGAAGGTGAAGCGGATCATCTGGCCGCCGACGAAGTCGACGCCGAGGTTCAGCCCCTTGGTGAACACCAGCGCGAGCGACGCGGCCATCAGCAGCAGGCTTACCGTATAGAACGGCACGCGCCACTTGAGGAATTGAATGTTCGTGTTGTCGGGGACGAGCTTGAGAAGTTTCATGGCTGCACCTTACAACACGATGTCGCTGGGCCGCGCCTTGCGCAGCCACATCGCGACCCACATCCGGGTCAGGTTGACGGCGGTGAACACCGAGGTGACGATGCCGATCATCAGCACGACGGCGAACCCGCGGATCGGGCCGGTGCCGAACATGAACATCAGGACGGCGGCGATGACGTTGGTGATGTTGGCATCGAAGATCGCCCGGCTCGCTTCCTTGTAGCCCATCTCCACCGCCTGGACCACGCGCCGCCCGCGTTGGCGCTCCTCGCGGATACGCTCGTTGATCAGCACGTTGGCGTCCACCGCGGCGCCGATGGTGAGCACGAAGCCGGCGATGCCTGGCAGGGTCAGCGTCGTGTTGACCAGGGCCATGACGCCCAGGATCATCATCACGTTGAGGAAAAGCGCCGCGCAGGCATAGGCGCCGAAGCGACCGTAGGTGACGAGGATGAACGCCATCAGCGCGGCGGAGCCCACCAGCATCGCGATCGCGCCCTTCTTGATGGAATCGGCGCCCAGGTCGGGGCCGACGGTGCGCTGCTCGACCACTTTGAGGTCGACCGGCAAGGCGCCGGAACGCAGCGCGATCGCGAGTTGGTTCGCCGATTCGATCGTGAAGCTGCCCGAAATCTGCGCGCTGCCGCCCAGGATCGGTTCGTTGATGTTCGGCGCCGAGAGCACCTTGCCGTCGAGGATGATGGCAAAGGGCTTGTTGACGTTCTCGGTCGTCAGCTTGGCGAACTTGGCGCCGCCCTGCTGATCGAAGGTGATCGAGACGACCGCCTCGTTGGTGCGGGCATCGGTGCTCTGCACCGCGTTGGTGAGCTGGTCGCCCTTGATGCCGCCCAGGCGCTTGACCGCGATCGCCGGCTGGCCGCGGCAGGCCCCGGCATCGGTGCAGGGCACGATCTCACTGCCCGGCGGGGCGATGCCCTGGGCGACGTCGCTCGGCAGCGCGGTCTCGTCGACCAGCTTGAATTCGAGCTTGGCGGTCTTGCCCAGCAGCACGATCAGCGCGCGCGGGTCCTTGAGACCGGGCACCTGGACGTCGATGCGGTTCGCGCCCAGCCGCCGGATGTCGGGCTCGCGCGTGCCGAGCGCGTCGATACGCTTGCGCACCACCTCGATCGCGGTGTCCATGGCGGCGTTGATCGCCTGATCGATGCCGGCGTCGGTGGGCGTCAGCACGAAGCGATTGCCGTCGACGACCTTGATATCCCAGTCGCGCTGGCCGGTGAGGCCCGCGCCGCTGGTCAGCGGCAGGATCTGCTCGCGCGCGGCGTCTACCTGCGAGGGGTCCTCGAGCAGGAACGAGAGCGTGCCGTCGCGGCTGGAGATGTCGCCGATGCGGATACGCGGCTCGCTCTGGCGCAGGCGCTGGCGAACGCTCTCCTCCATGCTGTCGAGCCGCTGCCGGCGAACCTGGCTGCTGTCGGCCTCAAGCAGCAGGCGGCTGCCGCCCGCAAGGTCGAGGCCGAGGTTGACCATCGGATGCGGCACGGCTTCGGGCAGACGCAACCCCGCCATCGACAAGAGTGAAGGCACCGCCGCCAGTGCGAGGAGCAGCGTCACCAGCCAATAGCTGATCCGTTTCCAACGAGGGAAATCGAGCATGTTCTCAGCGTTCTCCCGAACCTGGCTTTATGTCTGTTCAGTCGTTGGCCGGCGCCGAGCCGCCCGGCCCGACGACATCGGCGATGGTCGACTTCAGCGCCTTGACCTTGACGCTGGGCGCCAGTTCGACCTCGGCATACTGATCGTCGACTTTGACCACCTTGCCGATGAAACCGCCGCCGGTCAGCACCTGATCGCCGCGCTTGATCGACGCGATCTTCTCGCGCTGCGCCTTCTGCTGGCGCATCTGCGGGCGCAGGATGAAGAACCAGAAGATGACCGCCATGCCGATGAAAGGCATAAACGTCACCCAGACCGGCGGCTCGCCAGCGGCGGGGGCGGCGGCCTGGAGGATGTCTAGGATGGAGCTGCTCATTGCGGGAAAATCTACTTTCTCTGCGGCATGCGACGGGACGTCCGAAGGCATTGCGAAGCGCACCCCGGCCCGGAATGGCGCGCGGTTAGCAGCAAAGCGCGGACGTGGCAACGCAGCGCGCCCACCCCCTCCCCGGCGGATACCAACCACCGCCGACGCGCCCCGTGCCGCGAGAGGGTTGCGCCCTGCCTTTCGCATGCCTATAGGCGCTCCCCTCGGTCGGGACGTAGCGCAGCCTGGTAGCGCATCACACTGGGGGTGTGGGGGTCGGAGGTTCGAATCCTCTCGTCCCGACCAATTTTCCTGAGCCCGCGCAGCCTTGGCGCGATCAGACGACTTTGTCGTGCGAGCCTTCGGGCAGAACCGCCCGCGGCGGAAACGATTTTCCTACACGAACCTATCGGGTTATTCCGGCGACTTGCTTCACGTTGCCAGGAGTATCCCCATGTCCCCGTTCGATGCGCTGCTCGGCCCGCTCACCTCGATCATCGACAGGATCATCCCCGACAAGGCGGCGCGCGATCAGGCCAAGCTGGAACTGATCAAGCTGCAAGGTTCGCAGGAAATGGAAGTCATGCGAACGCGGCTCTCGGCGATCATGGCCGAGGCCGGTTCGACCGATCCCTGGACCAGCCGCGCGCGGCCGGGCTTCCTCTACGTGATGTACGCGATCATCCTCTGGGCCGTGCCGATGGGCCTGATCGGCGCGGTAAGCCCGGCAACCGCAGGCGCCATCGCCGGGATCATGACCGCCTACCTCAACGGCCTGCCCGAACCGCTCTATGCGCTCTTCGGCACAGGCTATCTCGGCTACTCCGTCGTCCGCCAGTGGGGCAAGGTCGCCGGATCGGACAAGTGACCGGTTAGCGCGGCCGCCGAGCGCGCTTGTCAGCGGCAGCCGCGCCGCCTAGTCGTTCGCCATTCATTTCATGCGCCGCACGCGAGGGGCCGGGGATCATGGCGAACAGACTGGTATACGTGCTCAACGGGCCCAACCTGAACCTGCTCGGCCTGCGCGAGCCGGCAATCTACGGCAGCGACACACTCGACGACATCGCCGCCATGCTGGAAGATCGCGCCCGCGAACTGGGGCTGACGATCGAGATGCGCCAGTCGAACCACGAGGGCCACCTGATCGACTGGCTGCACGAGGCGCAGGCGGAAGACGCAGCGGCGGTGCTGCTCAACGCCGGCGCCTTCACCCACACCAGCATCGCGCTCTACGACGCGATCCGCGCGATCGCGACGCCGGTGATCGAGGTGCACCTATCCAATCCGCACGCCCGTGAGGAATTCCGCCACAAAAGCTATGTCGGCATGGCGGCCAGGGGCTCGATCGCCGGCTTCGGCGCGAAAAGCTATCTGCTGGCGCTGGAAGCGGCGGCAGGGTTTTAAGGTTCCCTCGACATCCCGGCGAGAGCCTTCAGCGCAAGACCCTACTCCAGCGGCACCCCCGGCAACTGCTTCGCCGTGCGAATCGTCAGCGAGGTCTTCACGCTCGCCACGTTGGGCGCGGGCGTCAGCTTCGAGGTCAGGAACTCCTGGAAGCTCTGCAGGTCCTTGCTGACGATCTTGAGGATGAAATCGATCTCGCCGTTGAGCATGTGGCATTCGCGCACTTCGGGCAGCGTGCGCATATGGTCCTCGAACTGGCGCAGCGCCTCCTCGGCCTGGCTCTTGAGGCTCACCAGTGCGAATACGGTGATCGCATAGCCCAGCTTCGAGGCGTCGAGTTCGGCGTGATAGCCCTTGATCACGCCTTCGTCCTCGAGCGCACGCACGCGGCGCAGGCAGGGCGGCGCGGTCAGGCCGACGCGCTGGGCGAGTTCGACGTTCGTCATCCGTCCGTCGTCCTGAAGCTCCGCCAGCAAGCGCCGGTCGATCTGGTCGAGATTTGCCATCGCCTCCCCTTGCGGCCACCCCTTGGCAATTTCCACAGAGAAATCCAGCCGTCCGGATAATATTATTATCTTCTACCGCAATTGTCCCGCTTTGCAACGCGACCAGCGCGTGCCCTTCCGCTTGCGCGCCAGGCTGGTAGAAGGCTAACCCACCTGACTTGGCTGCGCACTTTGCGGAGCCGCGGAGCCACCATGCATTTCGACGACCGCCTCGCTACAGTGCTGCGCCATCCCGCCAGCAGCGACGCGACGGCGCGGGCGCAGTACCGCCAGTTGCTCGATCTGCTCGGCACCCTGCCGGGCACCGCGCGGAGCGAGCGAATCGATGCAGCCTATCTGCGGCTGGGCGAGCTTGCCGCCGCGATCCCGGCCAGCGAACGCGCGGCCATTCTGGAGGAGCCCGGCCTGCGCCTGCGCTCCCCGCGCCTCGCCGCGCAACTTGCGCTGGCCGAACCGTCGGTCGCCGTCGCGGCGTTGGCGCGCGCCGAGCTGGACGAGGAGCAATGGCTCGACCTGATCCCTGCGCTGCCGGTGCACGCGCGCGGCGCCGTCCGCCACCGCCGCGGCCTGTCGCCGCGCGTGTCGGCGCTGCTGGCCCGGCTCGGCATCGCCGATCGCAGCCTGCCGGCAGCCGAAGCGGACGTGGCCGCCGCCGCGGTGACGCCCCCGCCCCAGATCGACGAAATCGGCGAAATCGTCCGGCGCATCGAGGCCTTCCGCAAAACGCGCGCCGCGGCCGAGCCGCCGCCCGGCGATGAGGACGTGCCGTTGCCTTTCGGCGCGGACGGAACCCCGGCACGCACCGTCACCGCCTTCGACTTCGCAACCGACGCGGAAGGCCGTATCGTCTGGGCCGACCCGGCGATCGCGCCGGCGGCAATCGGCCTGCGGCTGGCGGCGCGCGACGCGGAAAGCCCTGTGCGGGGCTCGCCCGAACTGCTTGCCGCCTTCCGCCACCGCCAGCCGATCACCCAAAGCGGCGTGACAATCATCGGCGCGCCGGCGATCTCGGGCGACTGGCGAATCGATGCCGCACCGCGCTTCGACCAGCCGGGCGGCCGCTTCGTCGGCTACCTCGGCCGCCTGCGCCGCCCGGCAGCGGGCGCCGCGCCGGCAATCGGCGGCGGACAAGCCGATCGCATGCGCCAGATCCTGCACGAGTTGCGCACGCCGGTGAACGCGATCCAGGGCTTTGCCGAGGTCATACAGCAGCAGCTTTTCGGCCCAACGCCGCACGAATACCGCGCGCTCGCCGCCACGATCGCCGGCGACAGCGCCCGCATGCTCGCCGGCTTCGACGAGCTTGAGCGACTGGTGAAGCTCGATAGCGGCGCGATGGCGCTCGACCCGGGCGAATGCGACCTGCTGCCGGTACTCACCGCCACCGTCGCCCAGCTCGAAAGCTTCAACGCCCCGCGCCGCAGCGGTCTGGCACTCGAATGCGAGGCTCCGGCGCTGCCCGTGGCCCTGTCGCGGGGCGAAGCCGAGCGTCTCGTCTGGCGCCTGCTGGCGACGCTGGCGGGAGCGACCGCACCGGGCGAGGTCCTGCGGCTGCGCGCCCGCCGGCGCGATGGCGATATCCGCCTGTCTCTGCGCCTGCCCGCCTCTCTCGCCATGACCGATGGCGACGCGCTGTTCGACGCAGGCGTCGGCGCGCAACCGCAGGCGCTGGCCGCCGGCATGTTCGGCAGCGGCTTCGCCCTGCGCCTGGCCATGGTCGAGGCGAAGGCAGCAGGCGGCATCCTGGAACGGCGGCAGGACAAGCTGCGCCTGACGCTGCCGCCAGCGCACACAGCGGCAGATGCGATGCAGGTGCCGCTTCGGTAACTTTTTGAGGCTAAAGATCCGCCCGACTCCCCGCCTGCGGGGCGCCATTGCGGCGTGCGTGCGTTCGCATTGCGAATGGAGAACGGGCCCTTGGCCAGAGGCGTCAGCATCATCGACCGGCCGGCAGCGCCGGATTTCGTGCGCTTTCCCGTCGGCGCGCCGCCACGCTTCCTCGTGACGATCGACACCGAGGAGGAGTTCGAATGGGGCGCCCCGTTACGGCGCGAAGGCCATGGCCTGGAAACGATTCCCGCCTTCGCCCGCTTTCAGCAGTTCTGCGAGGGCTTCGGCGTCGTCCCGCTTTTCCTCATCGACCATCCGATCGCGACCGCCCCCGCCACCGCCGCAGTACTGGGCGCGGCTATCGCCGCCGGAAAGGCCGAGATCGGCGTCCACCTCCACCCTTGGGTAAATCCGCCGTTCGAGGAGGACGTTAACAATTTCAATAGCTTTCCGGGAAACCTTCCCGCATCACTGGAACAAGCGAAGCTCGCCGCCCTGCAAGCGGCGATCGAAACGAACCTGGGCGTCCGCCCGCAAATCTACCGGGCCGGCCGCTATGGGATCGGCCCTAACAGCGCAACGATGCTGCGCGAGGCGGGTATCACCATCGACACCTCCGTGCGCGCCCTGTTCGACTATAGTTCGACAGGTGGACCCGATTTTTGCGATCACCCGCGCCGCCCCTATTGGCTCGACCGGCAGGGCGGGCTGGTCGAACTGCCGGTGACCACGGTGTTCGGCGGATTGCTGCGCCAATGGGGCGGACAGATCTATCCGCGACTATGGCGCGAGCCGCGGCTGCGCGCGGTGATGGCGCGCGCACGGTTGCTGGAGCGCCTGCCGCTGACGCCCGAGGGCATCCGTCCGGCCGAAGCGGTCCGCGGCATCGACGCGGCGCTGGCCGAAGGGCTGCCGCTGCTCGTCTTCTCGTTCCACAGCCCCTCGCTCGCACCAGGCCATACGCCCTACGTGCGCGACGCTGCCGACCTTGACGCCTTCTACGACTGGTGGCGCCGGATATTCACCCACCTCGCCCGCCGCGGCGTCGCGCCGACGAGCGTGCGAGAAGTCGTCGCATCGCTGCCGCTTGCCTCACGCGAGACGGCAAGCTAACGCCCGCATGGCTCGGCGGCGCGGCCTGCGGCGACGGGCGCGGCAATGGGGCCTGTAGCTCAGCGGTTAGAGCTGGCCGCTCATAACGGCTAGGTCGCGGGTTCGAATCCTGCCGGGCCCACCACCGCCGGACTTGGATCAGGCCGGCCACGACAGGTCGGGGAGTAGCGCAGCCTGGTAGCGCATCTGCTTTGGGAGCAGAGGGTCGCAGGTTCGAATCCTGTCTCCCCGACCATTCGTCGTATACGTTGAAAATATTGGGTTTTATTGACGGGTAGTGTGACACAGGCAGTGACAGCGAAACCCTAGAAAAATTTTCCCCTGTACCACCTCGCCTGGGAGGTGGACGGCCCATCCCAAATTCCAAAAGTCTGTCCTGCCTCATGACCTCCACAAAGAAGCTGACCGTCTACCGCAAGCGCCAGTTTCCGGCCCACGGCGACGTAAACCGACAGTTCGTCGGCTTGACCAAGGTGCCAAATCCACCCTCCAGAACGAGCACGACCTCATTCGAAAGCTGATTCGCGATACAGACAGACCTGTCGCAGATATTGAGGGACGGCGTATCCAAACGCCTCCGTATAAGAAGATTACTTGAATTTCACCGCCCTACGCTGAATCGATCCAAAATCGGCGGCGTAACTGTGCGAGTAAATCGACAGGAGCATATCGGCGCTAGGAGAGTTCAAAACCCTCATAGTCATTATAGGCAACTTCCTCGCAGCGTCGTCGATAGTCCGGTCCCCCGCCGACATAGACCAGGGTGCGCCGAACGATGCTGCCGTCAGGCTTGTGCGTGACCTTGATCCACCACGCGTTGGTGTCCGCCATGAGCGTCCGGGCAAAATCAGCGTAAACGGCTTGCGTCCACCGATCCTCGGCCGTCTGCGCAGGCTCGGAACAGGTCAGGCCGCGATCGCTCATATAGGTGAGCATCCGTGTCACCCACTCGGCCTGGAGAGCCCCGCAAACGCCGACGTTGCAAAATGCCGAGCCGTTGTGCGGACCAACGAGGGTGAAGAAATTCGGGAAGCCGCGCGCCTGAAGCCCGAGATAGGTCGAAGGACCGTCCGCCCATGCATCGATTAGCTTTCGGTCGTCCTTCCCGCGGATGTCGATGCGGTCGAGCGCCCCCGTCACGCCGTCGAAGCCGGTCGCAAAGATCACGACGTCCAGTTCATAGAGCTTGTCTCCGGTCTTGATCCCTTCGGGGACGAATTCCGATATCGGATCGGTCTTTATGTCGACCAGATGGACATTGTCCTTGTTGTAGGTTTCGTAGTAATTGGTTTCCATCGGGACACGCTTCGCACCGAAGGGATGATCCGTCGGGATAAGTTTTTCGGCGACGTCCTGGTTTTTCACGCGCTGCCTGATCTTGCTGGCGACGAAATCTGCGAGGAACTTGTTGGATTCTTTGCTCAGCAGCAAATCGCGAAAGCCGCTAAGCCAGATTCCATAACCGGGCTGATCGTAAAGCTCTTCGAAGAATTCAGTCCGCTCTTGTGCCGAAACTTCGGATGCCTTGCGCGTGTCGCGATGATAGGGAAAGGCTGTCGGGGTGGTCTTCACATATTCCAGTATCGTAGGATACCGCTTGCGGATGAGGTCCATGTCTTCCTTGCTTAGTGGAGAATTGCCGAGCGGCGTGCACCAGTTAGGCGTGCGCTGGAAGACGAAAAGATCCTTCGCCGTTTCGGCCACGATCGGGATGATCTGAACACCCGTGGCCCCTGTACCGATCACGCCGACCTTTTTCCCGGTAAGATCCACATTCACGGGCTTGCCATCGGCATCTGTCGGCCAGCGCGAGGAATGGAACGCCTCTCCGCGGAAACTATCGATCCCCTGGTAGTCCGGCATCTTCGTAGCAGACAGCGGGCCGGTTGCCGAAATCAGGTAACGGCAGGAAATGTCCTCGCCGTCATCGAGTTTCAGATTCCAGATACTATTATTTGTATCATATCGTGCGGAAACGACGTTCGTGTTGAATTTATACAGCCTTCTGACATCCATTTTGTCAGCGGCCGCGTTCATGTAACGCAGCATTTCAGGCTGGGAGGCGAAACGCTCGCTCCATTGCCAGTCAGGCAGAATACCTTTCAATGCGAAATAACCATAGGCATAGCTTTCCGTATCCAGCCTGCATCCCGGATAGCGGTTCCAGTACCAGGTGCCCCCCACATCGGGAGCTGTCTCGATGCCCAAGACACGCATGCCGGCCTGATCAAGGAGATAGGCCTGATAAATGCCGGTTACCCCGCCGCCGATCACCACCGCGTCATAATTAGGCGTTTGATTTTGGCTCATTTCGATCAGCCTCTTGAATTACATGGGGAAAATCGACCCCAAGCGAGTTAAATGTTAATTCCGGCATATTGCGTGCCGGCGACCTTGCGCGGATGGTTAGGTTGAGAACGGGACGATCGCCGTCTTCATCCTGCGCGTTGCGCCAAGCTTGCTCACGGCACGGATATCAGCCCGCCATCGACGGGAATGAGTCGCAGGCGATGAAATAAGCCTTGCCGGGGCCATCGGCATTGGCCCTGTTCACGGCGAAAACTTCGGCGCCTTCCGCGGCCGCGCCGGCGCCCTGCGCGCAACCAGTCACGACGATTTTCTTCTGGCTTAGGGTCATAAATACGCCTCCATCCCAATCCCGACTGGACCCGTAGCTTGTCTGCACGATTTGCAGCCCCCATAGCGAGCAGCGAGTCCGCGTCTGACTTGAGCAGTAACCTAATTTGAATTAGGTAGATATGCAATAGCTATTGCACGCAAGGGGCAGCGCAGATCGGTTGGACCAGCTCTTTTCGCTGGCGTCCGTGCACCGGTGGGAAAGCACCCAATCTTCCATATCCCACACCGATAATACGCGGATGGTACCGCGCGACCTCCAACACCTGCTCGGCAATTCCGCGTCCCGCAAGTAGATAGGATGCCTCGAAAGAACCTAAGGGTAATTAGCCACCAGTAGACGCCTATCGCCCCTTCCATTCAGGCGCCCGACGCTCTTTCCAGGCGCGCATCGCCTCCTGACAATCTGCGGTTCGGGAATAGAGATCGATGAGCCGGTATCGCGCGGCCAAAGCGCCCTCCAAACTGGTATTCAATCCATCAAGCGCCGCCTGCTTCGCGGCCTGGGACACCAATGGCGCGCAGCCCAGGATTTTATCGATCCATTCCTGAACGGCGGTATCCAGACTTTCGAAGGGTACGACCTCGTTGATCAGCCCATATTGACCAGCTCGCGTCGCATCGAGCGTTTGGCTGGCCACGACCATCGCCATCGCGACATGGTGCGGCAATTGCCGGACGACGCGATGGACGACCCCGCAGTGGTCGATGATTCCCACCCGCGCTTCTGGAAGACCGAAACGCGCATTGTCGGCCGCAATTATAATGTCGGCGCACATGGCCAGTTCGAAGCCGAGCCCCAGTACATGGCCGTGAACGGCGCAAACCAGTGGCTTTTGGAGGCGTCGCAGGCGCCCGCCAATGCCGGTCAGCCCTCCGCCAAAGGAAAGGCCATCTTGCCCCGTGGGCGGAGCAGCAATGTCTCCCCCCGCACAGAACGCCCGCTCGCCCGCCCCACGCAGGACAGCAACCCTGATGTCCGGATCGCCGTCGATCCGCTCCCACGCGGCGGCCAGCGCCCGGTCCATCTCGTCGTCGATGGCGTTGAGCGCACCAGGGCGGTTGAGCAGGACTTCCGCGACATGCTCCCGCACGCTCAGTTCAATGGACGCCATGAGATAGCCCCGCCGAACCCTGGTCAGTGCGCCAGCATGCCCGCATCGACGAGATGCTCGGAGCCGGTAATGTACGAGGCTTCGTCTGAAGCCAGGAAAAGGACAAGGTTCGAGACTTCCGAGGGATCGGCAATCCTGCCCAGGGGAATTTGGGCCAGCGCCTCCCCGCCAACCTCATCGGTCGCTTCCACCATCATCGGCGTCTGGATGAAGCCCGGATGGACCGAATTGACCCTGATATTGTACCTCCCATATTCCATCGCCGTCGCCTTGGTCATGCCTCGCACGGCAAATTTGCTGGCTACATAGGCAAGGCTGGGGAAACCATAATTCGCGGCCATGCCCGCAATCGACGAGATGTTCACGATCGACCCGCGCCCGGCCTGGACCATCACCGGCAGCACAGCGCGCATGCCATAGAACACAGAATCCTGGTTGATCGCGCAGACGAGATCATAGCCCTCATCGGTCAGGTCCGTGGTGTTAGCCATCGGCCCCAGAATACCGGCATTGTTTACGAGAATATCGATGGTGCCGAAGCGCTCCACCGCCTTGGCGACGATCGCGCTCCATGCCTCCGGCTTCGTGACATCATGGGATAGAAAGATCGCGCGATCGCCTAGCTCCCGCGCCAGGGCCGAACCGGCTTCCTCGTTGACGTCGGTCAGGACCAGTCCTGCGCCTTCCCGCGCAAAAACGCGGGCGTGCGAGGCTCCCATGCCGCGCGCGGCCCCGGTGATGATGGCTACTTTTCCATTGAGACGGCCCATGTCAGCTTCCTCTCTTCAGACTCTTCGAATCTTGCCTAACAATGATTATGCTGGATGAACTTTATCAACATGCAGGCCATATATCAAGGCGACGCCCGCATGCAGCACCCAAACGACCCACATATAAATATATAGATATATTACAATATCTTGATCTGACACTGCATGGGCGGCGAGGCTTTCGCGACCGCCTGAAAGGGTACGCCCAATTCGATCTTGTCATCTCACGCCTATTAGGCTAATCCATATTAGTCTTAATCACACATAAGGAAGGCTGTGGCAGCCAGTAATGCTCGTTGAGGTGAATGGTCCGGAAATCCGGTTGACGGATACGCCGCCGACCCGTCCGCTTTATGGGTCAAGGGCGATATTCAGCCGAAAAGCTTGCAAGCCATCGGCGCGGTACACCGATAATGCCGAGGCCATTCTTATTTCTCAGACCGATGTGGTCCCAAAGGCGGCCATCGTTCCATCGCTGAAAGAGAGGATGCCGAGATGAACAGTGACACCTTGCCCCCGCCCGTCAGCAAACCCCGTGCGCCGGTCCCGGATTATGTCCCGGCCGATCTGGTACGCGAGGTCGATGCCTATGCTCTCGATGGCATCGAAGACGGGGTGCAGGAGGCGTGGAAGCGCGTGCAGCAACCGGATACGCCTCCACTGATCTGGACTCCTTTCACGGGTGGACACTGGATCGCGACCCGCGGCGCCGTGATCGATGAGGTTTATCGCAACCCGGACCGCTTCTCCAGCCGGGTTATCTGGGTGCCGCGCGAGGCGGGCGAAGCCTACGACATGGTCCCCACCAAGCTTGATCCGCCAGAACATACGCCGTACCGCAAGGCGCTCGACAAGGCGCTCAACCTGGGCGAAATCCGAAAGATCGAGAACGATATCCGTGCCATCGCGATCGAATTGATCGAGGATCTCGCGCCTCGCGGGCAATGTGACTTCGCGAAGGACTTCGCCGGAATCTTCCCGGTGAAGGTTTTCCTCGCGCTGGCGGATCTGCCGATCGAGGACGCCGCGAAACTGGCCCCGCTGGCGAACGAAATGACGCGGCCTTCCGGCAACACCCCGGAAGAACAGGGCCGCTCGCTTGACGCCGCCAACAAGGGCTTCTTCGCCTATGTCGCTCCCATCATCGAGCAGCGGCGTGGCGGATCCGGTACCGACCTCATTACCCGGATGATCAACAGCGAGATCAACGGTCAACCCATGCCCCATGACAAGGAGCTTGGCCTTGTATCGCTGCTATTGCTCGGCGGGCTGGACACAGTCGTCAATTTTCTCAGTTTCATGATGATCTACCTGGCGCGGCATCCCGAAACCGTGGAAGAGTTGAGGTCCGATCCGATGAAGCTTCAGCGCGGCGCCGAGGAACTGTTCCGCCGTTTCGCAGTCGTGTCCGATGCCCGTTATGTGACGCGCGACATGGAGTTCTGCGGAACGCAGCTCAAGGAGGGAGACCTGATCTTCCTGCCGACGGCGCTGCACGGTCTCGACGATACGATCCACGAATGCCCGATGAAGGTGGACTTCTCGCGCCGCAACCTGTCGCATTCGACGTTCGCACAGGGACCGCATCGCTGCGCGGGCATGCACCTCGCGCGCATGGAAGTGATCGTCATGCTGCAGGAATGGCTGGCACGGATTCCTCACTTTTCCCTGAAGGAGGGGTCGAAACAGATCTACCATTCCGGCATCGTCGCGGCCGTCGAAAATGTCCCCCTGGTGTGGGAAAGCAAAAACCCGGCATGACTTTCGTAACAGACGCCACCGCCTTCCGCCGGATAATGAGTCATTATCCGACGGGTGTTTGCGCCATTACCGGCATGCTCCCTGACGGGAAGCCGGTTGCAATGATCGTCGGTTCCTTCACGTCGGTTTCGCTGGACCCGCCGCTCGTGGCCTTCTTTCCGGACAAGGCGTCATCGAGTTGGTCAAATATCCGGGCTTGCGACGGGTTCTGCGTCAATGTGCTCGCCGATGATCAGGAGGAGCTTTGCGGCGTGCTTGCGTCAAAGAACCCTGACAAGTTCGATGGCGTGCCACACGGCCTATCCCCGCGCGGAGCCCCGGTTATCCACGGCACCCTTGCGTGGATCGATTGCTTATTCCATGCGGTCCACGAGGCGGGCGATCACTATATCGCTCTGGGAGAGGTTCACGGGCTCGACATCCATCATCCGGGAACCCCTTTGCTGTTTCACAAAGGAGCTTATGGAACCGTCACACCGCTGTCCCGGCCATAAAAAAGCCGAGGGCGGGATAGCGCTCCCGCCCTCACCCGCCCTTATTCGCTCAGGACTGCTTTCCCACGAAACCGTACAGGACGAAATCCGCCGCCTGCTCGGCGATCTGCGCTGGCCCCAGTTTGCCGGGTCGATACCAGGAGGGCGACGAGTCCAGCATCGCGATCAGGAATTTGCGGACCACCGTCGCATCGAGCGATCGGTTCACTCCCCCAGCAGCCTGGGCAGCGACGATAAGGTCCCGCCAGTAATTGTCGAAGCTCGAGTAAGCCGCCAGAACCCGCCCCTTCATTTCCGCCGGAAGATCGTCAAATACGCGCGCCACCGCGGAGGAGTAGTTATCCCCGGTCAACAGGAAGTTGATATGCGCTTGGATGGCGGCGCGAAGCCGGACCAAAGGCGGCGCCTCGGCGCCCAATACCTCGACCTTTGTAACGATATGGCGGCTATTGCGGTAGATGCCCTCCATCATCACTTCTTCCACCAAGTGATCCTTTGATGGAAAATGGTGATATATGCTGGGCGCGAGCATCCCGGCCATGCGGGCAATGTCGCTGAGCTTCGCGCCGACCAACCCTTTTTTGCAAAGAACCGCGGCGGCCGAATCCAGAATGCGTGTTCGGCCGTTTTCTATTTGTACCATATCGCCCCTTTAACCGGAAATGTTTGAGATGTCAGCTTTCCCCTTGGCCGACTTCCTCATCCGGCAAAAGGCGTGTTTGGCACCCCAGGCGCAGGTGGATCGAGTATCTCAAACAGACCGCCCGCCAACGGCTCGCGTGCGAATCTCTCGGCCGTATATCCCTGCGATCCGGTGATCAGGAAAAGCCGGGAATAATCCGCACCACCAAAAGCGGGCCGCAAGCCGCGCATCACCGGCAGGGGCCGCTCTTCCAGCAGGCGGCCGTCAGGAGCGAAACGTCGCAGATACCAGCTCTCATAGAAGGCCATCCAGATGCAGCCTTCTGTATCGATAGCCATGCCGTCGGGATAGCCATCCTCGGGCTTGAACCGAAGGAAGTCCCGCCGGTTGCCGAGGGCACCGTCGTCCGCGACATCAAAGACCCAGCTCACCAGAGGCATCGAATCGTTCACATAGGCCAATTTGCCATCCGGGCTGAAAGCGGGGCCGTTGGCCGTGACGATGTTGCGCTCCTGGGTGGACACGGTGCCGTCGGCATCGAGCCGATATAGCTCGCCGGTATTGCGCACATCGAGATTGCCGAGGGTGCTTTCCTTGTCTTCGGCCGTGGTGCTTTCATCCCATTGGCTGGAATCGCACGAGCCGGACCAATAGCGGCCCTTGCGATCGGTCACCCCGTCGTTCAGCCGCGCAACCTTCGGATCGGGAATGGGATGGACGATAGGCTGATAAATCTGGTGCGCGGGATCGAGATGAACGAAGCCGTCGGCCGCCGACCCGATGAAGCCGCCACTTGCGCGTGGGGCCAGCGCGCTCACCCAGGCGGGCGTGGACCACGTCCCTCGCTCACCATCCCGCAGGCGATACCAATTGATGCTCGGCGCTTCGATATCGACCCAGTAGATACAGCCATCGCGATCGTCCCAGATCGTGCTTTCGCCCAGAATCGCCTTGGCGTCCCAGAGGCACCGCCAACCTTCACCTTCCATCATCCTCACCCTATCCTTGAATTTGCCGTTTCGCCCTTAAATCCGCCATTCGGAAAGGCGATGCCTCCCTCACGCCAATGACGCCACCGCAGGCGCGACAGCGGGCGCTGAAACATCGATATCCTTGAGGTGCGGCAGAACCTTTCGCGCAAAAAGTTCATAATTATCCCGCCCGACCTCGAATGGCATGTCGCCAAACTGGGTATAGATGATGAAGCTGCCCACGTCGAAGCGCTCGACCATCGACTTCAATTTTTCGACAACCTCCTCCGGACGTCCCCATATCTGGAGATCCGCGAGGAAATTGTTGAACTTCTCGATTCCATGTTTCTCAACACTGTTGGCAAGAGCGCCATAATATTCATAGCCTTCAATGGAGGCAAAATCCTTGTTGGAAAACTGGTAGAAGGACGACGTCGACCGAGCATATTCCACCAAATATTTGTCACGCATCGCCCGGGCTTTTGCCGCGTCTTCATTGACCGCCACAAAGGCCACCACGATCGGCTTGGGCGCGGGCTGTCCCTGCATCGCGAAGAAGCGTTCGCGATAACTCACGATATCTTCCTCGACCCGATCCCACGGTTTCTGCGCGATGATCATCAGCCCCACATCGAGATTGGCCATCAGTTTGACGGATTCCGGCGAAACGGCCGAGGCGAACACGCGGCCGCGATAGCTGGCATAGGGACGCGGGCGCAGCTCCACGCGCGGCTGCTTGAGGTAGGTTCCGTCATATTCCATGACGCCCGTTTCCAGCGCCGCCAGCAAGGCTTCGGCATATTCGCGGAAGCGCTTGCGCGCCTCGCCCATCGGCACACCGAAACCGTCAAACTCCTCCTTGCCCAAACCCCGGCCGATACCGAGGATCGCGCGCCCTTCCGAGTAATGATCGAGAAGGATGAAGCTTTCCGCGATGCGCACAGGGTTTTGCCACGGGAGGACCGTTACGGTCGTGCCCAGCCTGATGCGCTTTGTCTGCCCCGCGACCCACGATAGGAACTGCGGCACGTTCGGCGTCATCATATAGCCGGTGAAATGATGCTCTGGCGTCCAGATCGAATCGAATCCCTGATCCTCTGCCCGCGCCGCAAGCGAAAGTTCATGGCCGAAGACCTCCTTGTCGGTGACCTTCTCGTTCAGGTTCTGAAACGTCAGACCCAAGCCTACTTCCATTACGTGTCTCCTGAAATTCTCCAGGAAGACTAATCAAAATTAGGCAATCTTGCAATCGAATTTGCGGACCGCCAACCTGTCAGGAAGACCCCTCACTTACACCAACACGTGTAAAAATCATTCAACCTGCTGATATATCTAATTTCTTTGAGATAAGGACACTATCAGGACGTCGCTGGCCAGCCTGCCAGCTTTACGCCGAAACCCTATTTCTACCGACGTTATCCGGGACCGTCCGAACAAATATTTTTTAGGGATTGACCGAAATGGGATCAAGGACGCGTGCCGTGACGGTGCCCCTTTCGCTTGTGTGCGAAGAGCACCGCGCGGGCTCTCACGACTCGATCGCCGCCGGGCTCCCATAGTGCCGGAATATGTCTTGCGAGCTGGGCCCCGCGAAGGATTCGACCACCGACTTGAGGCCGTCCGTGCCCAGCCGGTCCCGGATTGCCCGTACTTCCGGCTCCAGATGCAGTATCGCGTCGCTCTCAGCAACCGCCCCCAAGCTGGTGGCAAAGCCGGCCGCTTCCATCGCCCGGTTGACCGAGCGCTTCTTCATCGTAAGCACCGATGCGGGAACTTGGGCCATGCGGCGGGCGAGAGCTTCGGCGCAGGCCACCAGTTGGTCCTCGGGCACGGCCGCATTGGCCCAGCCCCATTCCACCGCGGTCCGGCCATCGATCCGGTTGCCGGGCAGGAAGGCAAACTCCTTCGCCCTGCGTCCTCCCACCTGGTTCGCCCATATTGGCGCGATGAAACCTCCTCCTATTGGGATGGTCGGTTCACTGATCGTCGCGGTTTCGGAGACGATCAGGATGTCGGCAAAAGTGGCGAGTTGAGCGGCAACGCCCATGCAATATCCATGCACCGCGATAATAACTGGCTTGGGATGCCGCCATACTGCCGTCCATCGCTCCACGCAGGATGAAAGCCGCAGCACATCGTCCATGGCGGACCCGTTCGCATTATATTCGCCCAGATCCATCCCGGCGCCGAAGCCCTTGCCGGCGCCGCGAATCCCGAGCACCGGCGCGCCAGCGCCGCGCCGCTCCGCGAGCACGGCGGAAAACCGCTCGAGCATCTTCCCGGAGAAAGCGTTTGCCGCCTCCGGGCGGTCCAGCACGATCCAGTCGATCGCCTCGCCAGGCTCAAGCCGAATTCCGTCTATTGCTTGTGTCATTATCCTCGCCTTTCTACTCTCCTGCCGGCCGCGCCGGGCGCGTCAAACCCTGAACGGAAGACACATCGCCGTAACAATCTGCTCCATCGTATCTGCAAGTGCGCTGTCGAAAGCTTCCTGCTGTCCAGCCCCCTGTCCGCTGTGCCGGACAAGGAGGTAAAGGAACATGAGGCTGACATTCACCAAGCGGCGCTGCGCCACCGCGGAGGGGAGATAATCAACCCTCTCCCGCAGGAGATCGAAAGTCTTCTGCAGATTGGGTGGCGCTTCATGGCCAAAGACGCCGAAGTCGCTCCAGTCGTTCCTGAGCAGATATTGCGCCAGAAAATTGCCGTATGAAGCGTGCTCGTCTCCGTTGAGCTGAAGCTGCGGAAGAAACACCACCTCGAGGATCGAGCGTGCATCCTTGGTAAGTCCGCGCCGGTGCAGATCTTCCAGCATGGCGCCGCGCGCCTCTTCCATCTGCGCCATGCGATGGTCGAATATCGCCTGCACCAGCCCTTCGCGCGAGCCGAAATGATATTGCACGGCGAAATGATTGCCCAGCTTGGCCTTCTGCGCGATGTTGCGCAGTGACACGCCGTTGATGCCGGACTGCGCGAAAAGACGTTCCGCAGTGACGATCAACCTGGTCTTTGCATCAAGATTATCGCACTCGCCTGCCAAGGCCGTCGCCTCCCCGCATTCCCGTTCGTCCTTTTGATCCGATTCATCGCAAAGCCAACCGGTCTAAGTCAATTGTTTCACGTCTCGTTCGATCAAGGTGTAGGCTTGGTTGGCCGGCTTGTCCATCATTCTGACTCCAGTCAGGAACCAATCGGAGAAAATATCAATATATAACATTGATTTATGTCACTTGTGCAATCTGACTGGATCGCCCGTGCAGTCCGTCCAAGGTGCAACCATGTCTCACCCGCACCGAGTCCCGGTCCGTTTCAGGCGGGCCTCTTGGCCGAATTTCTATTTACAAGTGGCTTAAATTGCTCCAGCCTAAGCTTCGTTAGGGAGAGTGGAGCCGAGTCCATTTCCCGCAACACAGCTATGGAGAGCGATGATGTCTATGCAGACCGGCCTGATTTTCCACCCGTACATGCGCCCCGGGCGGACCGCGCGACAAACCTTCGAATGGGGCGTGCAGAGCGCGATGCACTGCGACAAGATCGGCTTCACGACGATGGTGATCTCCGAGCATGCCTCGCAGATCTGGGAGAATATTCCCAACCCCGAACTGATCATGGCTGCCGCGGCCCTGCAGACCAAGAACATCAGTTTC
>JBAYPJ010000039.1:0-30701 GCA_041677785.1 Novosphingobium sp.
CGTCGATCAGGCCTGCGCCGCTGTGCTCGTGGTGGTGATGCCCCGTCATTGCTTCCATATAGGAAGCAATCGGCCGGTGGTGAAGCCGCGCGTGCGGGGGCTATCGGGCGGGCGCGGCCACGGCGGCCGGCACGACGCCATGGGCCAGGTCGTCGCCGCCGCCGATACCGATCGTCACCAGCACCAGCAGCGCCCCGGCACCGAAGCCGATGGCGAAGAAGCGGTAGAAGTCGGCTTTGAACAGTCCCATGGCGCCAATCGCTCGTGATTCGTCGGCGCCCAATGGCACGGACGCGGTTGCGACGAAGTGAATAAACGCACGCCATCCCTGTCCGCGCGACGAACCGCGCGGAAGCAGCGGCGAACCGTGCGTATCAGTGGCGGAAGTGCCGCATGCCGGTAAAGACCATGGCCAGGCCCGCCTCGTCGGCTGCGGCGATCACCTCTTCGTCGCGGATCGAGCCGCCCGGCTGGATCACCGCCGTGGCGCCCGCCTCGGCCGCGGCGAGAAGGCCGTCGGCGAAGGGGAAGAAGGCGTCGGACGCGACCGCGCTGCCGATCGCCCGCGTCTGCGCCCAGCCGTGCGTTTCAGCGGCTTCCTGCGCCTTCATCGCGGCGATGCGCGAGCTGTCGCGCCGGTTCATCTGGCCGGCGCCGATGCCGACGGTGACGCCGTCCCTAGCATAGACGATGGCGTTCGACTTGACGTGCCGGGCCACGGTCCAGGCGAACAGGCAGTCGCGCAGTTCCTGCTCGCTCGGCTGGCGCCGGGTGACGACCTTGAGCATGTCGCGCGTGACCGCGCCGTTGTCGCGGTCCTGCACCAGCAGCCCGCCGGCGATGACGATCTGGGTCAGGCCGGCGCGGCGCGGGTCGGGCAGGCCCTGGGTGATCAGCAGGCGCAGGTTCTTCTTCCGGGCGAAAGCTTCCCGCGCCGCCGCGTCCGCGCCGGGTGCGACGACGACTTCGGTGAATATCTGGCAGATCGCCTCGGCAGTCGGTCCGTCGAGCGGCACGTTGGTCGCGACAATGCCGCCGAAGGCCGAGACCGAATCGCAGGCGAGCGCTTCCTGCCAGGCTTCCAGCAGCGTCGGCCGCGTCGCCACGCCGCACGGGTTGGCGTGCTTGACGATCACCACGGTCGGCGCCTCGCCGGCGAATTCGGCGACCAGTTCCAGCGCGGCGTTGGCGTCGTTGAAATTGTTGTAGGACAGCTCCTTGCCCTGGACCTGCTCGGCCTGCGGAATGCCGATGCCGAGCGCGGAGACGGTCGGCAGGTAGAGCGCCGCCTGCTGGTGCGGGTTCTCGCCATAGCGCAGCGTCGCGGCCAGCCGGCTCGCCACCGCACGCGCCGGCGGGAAATGCTGCTGCTGGTCGGCGCGGGCGAACCAGCCGGCGATCGCCGCGTCATAGGCGGCGGTGGCGGCGAAGGCCTTGGCCGCCATCGCCTTGCGGAAGCCGACCCGCGTGGCGCCGCTCGTTTCCTCGATCTCGGCGAGGAGGCCGGCATAGTCGGCCGGATCGGTGAGGATCGTCACATAGGCGTGGTTCTTCGCCGCCGAGCGCACCATCGAGGGGCCGCCGATGTCGATATTCTCGATGATCTCGCCGCGCGCGGCGCCCTTGGCCACGGTCTGCTGGAACGGATAGAGGTTGACGACGACGAGGTCGATCGCGCCGATCCCGTGCTCGGCCATGGCCGCGGCGTGCGCGGGTTCGTCGCGCACCGCCAGAAGGCCGCCGTGGACCATCGGGTGCAGCGTCTTCACCCGGCCGTCCATCATCTCGGGAAACCCGGTCAGCTCGGACACGTCGCGCACCGTCAGCCCGGCATCGCGCAGCGCCTTGGCGGTGCCGCCGGTCGAAACCAGCTCCACTCCGCGCGCGGCCAGCGCCTTGCCGAGATCGGCAAGCCCGGTCTTGTCGGAAACGGACAGCAGCGCGCGGCGGATGGTGATGTCGGTCATTTTCGGACTCTCTCGATTGCAGCGGGGGCGACTCGCCGCTTCCTTTACGGGTTTGCGCGAAAATCGCCAGCAGGGCCGGGGTATATTTGGTGCGCGCGGAGGCGCCGTTCGTTCCCCTCGTCCCGAACGACGATCGGGAATCCGCGGAACTTCGAAAAAATCAGCTCATCTTCTTCAGCAGCCAGGCGAAGTTGCCGCCCCCGCGCGAGACGAGGCCGTGCATGACGATCTGCTGGACCGGCACCGGCCGCGCCTGGCCGTCGACCCAGATCGAATCCTCGATGCCGACTTCCACGCCGGCGGCGCGGAACTGCCAGTAGCTGCCGTCGGGCAGCGCGATGCCGACGCCCTGCCCGTCCTCGGACAGGCCCACCTCGATATGCGGGCCCAGGTGGAAGCGGATGGCGAAGGCGACCTTGCCGCGCTTGCCCTTGCGCCCGGTGGGCACCAGCAGATCCTCGCCGCGCAGCTCGCTGCCGTCGTCGCGCAGGATCAGGATGCGCCGGTGGATCAGGCCATAACGGGCGGCATAGCCGTTGTGGCTCGCCTCCAGCCGCGTCGCGCGGCCGTTCTTTTCGCCCTCCAGCGTGCGCCGGTCGATATCGACTTCCGACACGCCCGACCCGATCCGGCCGTTGATCAGCACGGCGGTGGAATTGGCGTCGTCGAGCACCAGCGTCGAATGGGCGGCGGTGGCGCGCAGGCCCTGCTCCAGCCGCACCGGCACCAGCCCGCCGGCCGCCGCCGCGCCGCCGCAGTTGACGACGATGCGGTGCCCGCCGGCCGAAAACTCGAACGCCAGCGTCGAGGCGCAGCCGCTGCGCGCGTGGCGCGCCATCGGCGGCGGCGCCGCGTCGAACAGCAGCAGGCTCTTGTGCGCGACGACACGCTGGAAGCCCCACTGGCGCACGTCGCGCAGCGGCCGCGTGCGCACGCCGCTCGCCGCGACCAGCCGGCCGATGGTGTCGGCATCGACCGCCCAGCTTCCCTGCCATGAGCCGAGCGAGCCGTCGCCATGGGTCAGCGCCAGCAGCGGCGGCACCAGCACGGCGATCAGGTTGTCGAGCGCCTCGGGCGGGTCGCGCCGCGTCGCGCGGTAGCAGGCGCGCAGCGAGACGAGCAGCGCGATCGCCTCCATCTGCCCGAGCGGGCTGCGCGACAGCACGCCGCCGTCGTCGCCGATCAGGTCGCCGAGCGCGCGGACCAGCCCGGCCTCGCCATACAGCCGCCGCGGCCGGCCGTCGGGCAGCAGCAGCCCGGCGGCGACGATGCCGCACCAGCCGGCCAGCGCGCCCAGCAGGTCCTCGGCGCGGTGGACGTTGCGGTCGAGCCAGCGCGCGCCCTCGGTGATCGCGCCGAGCACGCGCGAGCGCAGCCGCTTGTCGCTGCCCGAGAGGATCAGCGGCGCGTGGATCAGCCAGTTCAGCTCGCGCGTGCCGGCATTGGCGACACTCCAGGCCGGACCCTTGCCGGGCTTGGCCGGCGGCCTGGGATTGGCGTCCAGCCAGGCGGCCAGAATACGCTCGGCCACCGGCGCGCCCTGTTCGCGCGGGGCGCAGGCCTCGAGATCGGCGAGCCAGGCGAAGCTGTGGACGTTGCGCTCGAGAGGCGGCGTCATCCGCCCTGCGCCGGCGAAATCGATCTGCGCGATCGGCGTCTTGGCGCCGTGCACGAGGAAATGGCCGGCGCGGAGCGCGGTGCCCGCCGCGCGGCCGCCCGGCAGCGGGTTGAGCACGGTGGCCAGCAGGCGCGGCCGGGCGGTCTTGCCCATCGGCGAACTCAGCATCGAGCCCGGCACGCCCATGCGATAGGCGAAGCGCACCAGCCACTCGCCCGCGCCGACCGAAGGCGTCGAGAAATCGGCGAGCGCGAGCGCGCGGCCGGGCTCGATCAGTTCGCCGCGCGCGCCCTTCCGTCCGGTATCGGCATCCGGATCGCTGGCAGCCGTCTCGATCAACCCGTCCTCCCCGGCGTCATCCCCCGCCCGGCCGCCCAGCGGAATGGCCTCGACGTGGGACTCGCCCGGTGCGTCGGCAGCACCTCCGCGAGCAGAACGCCTGGCGGCGAGAGCGGAGGTTGCCGTCTCACCCATGGCTCAGGCAAGCCCCTTGAGCGCGGCGATATTGGCGGCGTAGCGCTCCGGCCCGCCACGGAACGTGGCGGTGCCGGCAACGAGCACGTCGGCGCCGGCATCGACGCAGCTCTGCGCCGTGCCGACATCGACGCCGCCGTCCACTTCCAGCCGGATGTCCCGGCCCGACTTGTCGATCATCTTGCGCACCGCCTCGATCTTGCGGAGCTGGCTGGCGATGAAGCTCTGCCCGCCGAAGCCGGGATTGACGCTCATCACCAGGACGAGGTCGATCTCGTCGATCAGGTAGTCGAGCATCTTGGCCGGGGTGCCCGGATTGAGCGAGACGCCGGCCTGCTTGCCCAGCCCCCGGATCGCCTGCACGGTGCGATGGATGTGCGGCCCCGCCTCGGGGTGGACGGTGATGATGTCGGCGCCGGCCTCGGCGAAGGCCTGCAGGTAGGCATCGACCGGCGAGATCATCAGGTGGACGTCGAACGGCTTGGCCGAATGCGGCCGCAGCGCCTTCACCACGCCGGGCCCGATGGTGATGTTGGGCACGAAATGGCCGTCCATCACATCGACATGGATCCAGTCGGCGCCGGCGGCGTCGATCGCCCGCACCTCCTCTCCCAGGCGAGCGAAATCGGCGGACAGGATCGAGGGTGAGATCAGCGGCGCGGTCATGGCGGACAGGCTCCTTGCCCCGGCGATTAGACACCACATCTGGGGGGAACAAGGACAAAACCTGGCGTTTTCCACACGCTATATGGGGATGCGGTGAAGTTCACCGGGCCTGCGGCGGGCCGAGCCGACATCGACTTGCGGAAATTCACTCTGTATTCAGTCCCCGATTCGCATATGAAGCGCATCCCGTCGGGGCATGCAGCCTCACAGTCTCCACCGTGCAGCATCGAGTTGCCGAGATAGCCGACCCATCTTCATCACCAGGAACCATACGCCCATGACCATCGCGAGACGTCTGAGCGCCGCAATGCTTGCCTGCGCCGGCGCGCTGGCGGCATCCTTCGGCCCCGCCGCCAGCGCGAACACCGCGGAACCCCCGCCGGGCTGCACCGGCACGCCCAGCGCCACCTGGATCAACGTCACTGCCGAGGGGCTGCGCAACAGCAGCGGATTGCTCGCCATCACGCTCTATGCCGATGACCCGAGCAAGTTTCTCGTCCGCCGCGGCTCGGTCTACGTCGGCCGCGTCGACGCCAAGCAGGGCACCACGCGCGGCTGCATCTTCGTGCCGCGCCCCGGCGTCTATGCGCTGGCGCTCTATCACGACGAGAACGCCAATCGTAAGTTCGACCGCACCGGCATCGGCCTGCCGGCCGAAGGCTTCGGCTTCTCGAACAATCCGGCGACGCTCGCCGGGCTGCCCTCGTTCCGCTCGGTGCGGCTCAACATCCCGCGCACGGGGCTGAGCACGCGGATCGAGATGCGCTATCCGTAAGACAGGCGATCCTCTCCCGACGCGGAGAGGGGCGGGCGGTCAGCCGTAGATTTCCCTGAGGTGGGCCGGTGCCTCGACTTCGGCGAGGGCGTGCGCGCGGGGATCGTCGACATCGAGCCACCAGGCCTCGCCGATGTCCATCGTCGCGGCGCGGCCCGCGTCGGCCAGCCGCTGCATGCCGTCCGAGAGGCTGCCCGGCCGCCCCAGGCGCACCGCCTCGGCGATCGCCGCCGCCAGCTCGGGCGTGGCGAGGAAGGCGCCGCAATCGACCGCATCGTATTCGGGGATCGTCTTGCCGATGGCGCGGATGCGCCCTTGCGCATCGCTGCGGACCCAGGTGGCGTCGTCGGGGTCGATCAGCGGGCTGGCGACGCGCCGGTCGATCGCCAGCGTCACGCCGCGATCGGCACGGCCCTCTTGCGCCAGCCGCCCGAGGATCGCGGCCGAGAAGATGTGGTCGGCCATCATCAGCAGATAGTCGCCGTCGATCCGCGCGGCGCCGGCCATCACCGAGAAGCCGTTGGGCTTCGACCAGTCCTCGACCCGCTGCGCCACGACGGAAACGCCGGCGCGCGCCGCCAGCCCCGGCAGCGCCGATTCGACCGCGTCCGCCTCGTGCCCCGTCACCACCACCACGCGCGCCGCGCCGGCCGCCGCCGCCTGGCGCACGCCAAGCTCCAGCAGCGGAATGCCCGCGACGGGCGTGAGCGGCTTCGATGGGGAAATGTCCCGCAGGCGGCTGCCGTAGCCGGCGGCGATGATCAGAGCTTCCATCGTCGTACTCGATAAACCAACGGCGCCGGCCAGAAGGACCTGACCGGCGCCGTTGGTTTTTGGGATGCGGCGCTTATTCCGCGGCGATCGCGGCGTCGGTGATGTATTCCTCCACCATCTGCGCGGCGGTGTCGTCGTTGAACTGCTGCGGCGGGTGCTTGCAGAAGTAGGCCGAGGGGCCGATCAGCGCGCCACCCTCGCCGCGCTCAAGCGCGACCTTGCAGCAGCGGATCGCGTCCATCACGCAGGCCGCCGAGTTGGGGCTGTCCTCGACCGAGAGCCGCAGCTCGAGGTTCATCGGCACGTTGCCCCACTGGTTGCCTTCGAGCCGCAGGAAGCACAGCTTGTTGTCCTTCTGCCACGGCACGTAGTCCGAAGGACCGACGTGGATGTTCTCGTCGGCGAGGCGCTGGGCGAGCATCGCCTGCACCGCCTCGGTCTTCGATTCCTTCTTGCTGCCCAGCCGCTCGCGGTCGAGCATGTTCATGAAATCGGTGTTGCCGCCGGTGTTGAGCTGGTAGGTCCGGTCGACCGAGACGCCGCGCGCGGCGAACAGGCTGGACAGCACGCGATGCACGATCGTCGCGCCGATCTGCGCCTTGATGTCGTCGCCGACGATGGGCAGGCGCTTCTCGCGGAAACGGGCTTCCCATTCGGGGCGGCTGGCGATGAACACGGGCATGCAGTTGACGACGCCGACGCCGGCCTCGAGCGCGCATTCCATGTAGAATTCGGTCGCGTCCTGCGACCCCACGGGCAGGAAGTTCAGCAGAACCTCGGCGCCCGACGCCTTGAGCGCGGCGACGATGCTTTCCCTGGTCGCTTCGGGCGCGTCGGCGACGAGGAAGCCGCGCTCGCCCATGCCGGTCATGTGCTCGGCGACGCCGTCCGAGATGCGGCCCATGATCACCTTCGTGCCGGTGGCCGGCACGTCGGAATGGAACACGGCGGTGTTGTTCGGCGCGGCGAAGATCGCTTCCGCGATGTCCTTACCCACCTTGCGCGCATCGACGTCGACACCCAGGACGAATTCGACGTCACCCGCGCCGTATCCGCCGATCCGGTCGTGGATCAGGCCCTCGGACGAATTGTTCGACCGGTAGTAAGCAACGCCCTGCACCAGTGAACTGGCGCAGTTGCCCACGCCGATCACGGCGACCTTGATTGGCTTCATCTATTTTGATCCCTTCAGAAAGACGCGAGGCGCCCCAATCGCACGTCATTGTGAAATGACGCGGCAAAAGCAAGAAGTTTGCACACGGTCAAGTCGCTTGCGGCCGGAGGATGCAAGGCCTCGGGCCCCGACTCCCGCCGTCCCGAAAACGGACAGAACCCGCCCGGCGCGGATCAGACCCGCGACAGTAGCGCCGCATGTACATGGCAGAACTTATCCTGTATTTTCAATATTGCCGCCCCCACAACTTGCCGAGACAGGCGTTTCTGCGCGCGCGTTCGACGCCCGCTGGAGCGCCGCCGAGCCGGGCCGGACCGCCCCCACGATCCGGCGATCAAGCAAAAACCGTTGCCTGGAATCCACAGAAAATGACGATATCGCCAGCGCTCTTTCGCAAAGGCCGCGTTGCTATATAGGGGCGAGGCCGCGACGCGGCGGGGCGATACAGCAGGCTGGGAGTGCGCATTTGACGGCGGTCACGGGCGGGGATTTTCGCAAGGGCAGCCACCCCGAACGGCCACGGCGGCCGCGCGAAATGCAGGACCCCCTGAATCACTACATCTATCATCCGCTGGCCTGGCAACTGGCCCTGCGCCTTGCGCGCACGCCGTTGACGCCGAACATGGTCTCGGTGATCGGCGCCTGCTTCGTGCTGGCCGCCGCCGCCGCCTATGCCCAGCCCTGGTGGCCGGTCTCGGCGCTGCTCGGCCTGGTGCTGCACATGACCTGGCACGTGGTCGACGGTGCCGACGGCGATCTCGCCCGCATCACCGGGCGCAGCAGCCCGACCGGCGAGATGGTCGACGGCGTGTGCGACTATTTCAGCCACGTCGTGCTCTACCTCGTTCTCGCCTGGCTGCTGCAGCAGCAGATCGGACCGGTCGCCTGGGTCGCGGCCACGATCGCCGGGGCAAGCCACATCGTCCAGTCGAATCATGTCGAGGTGCAGCGCCGCCAGTACCAGTGGTGGGTCTATGGCGTGCCGTGGCTGCGCAACACCCACGACACCGAGTCGGAGACGGGCAGGAGCGGCTTCGGCGCGCTGGTCTCCGCCTATCTCAAGCTGGCCAGCGGCATGACGCCCTACGCGCTGAAAGTCGATGCGGCGGTCGCCACGGCGGCCGAGCGCGATCCCGCCGCGCTCGAGCGCATCCGCGCCGCCGTCCGCGCCGAAGCGCCGCCGCTGCTGTTCCTGTGCAAGCTGCTGGGCCCCAACCCGCGCGCGATCGTGCTGGGCGCGGCGATGCTGGCGGGCAGCCCGCTCTACTACTTCTTCTACCAGTCGGTGGTGCTGAACCTGCTGCTGGTGGTCTCGGTGGTGCGGCACAACCTGGCGGCGGCCCGGATCGCGCGGCAGATCGAGGGCGCCGCCTAGCTTGATACTGGCCTGTGGGCGCGAATCGCGTATCATGCCGCGATGCTGCATGACTCCCTGATTGCCGACGCGCGCGACATCGCCGGGCGGATCACCGATCTGCGCCGCGCGGTCCACGCCGAGCCCGAGCTGGGGCTGCATACGCCCAGGACGCGCGACAAGGTGCGCGCCGCGCTGGCGCACCTGCCGCTCGAATGGCGCGAGGGGCCCTCGACCACGGGCCTCGTCGCCACGCTCAGGGGAGGGGCCGGCAGCGGCCGCTCGGTCCTGCTGCGCGGCGACATGGACGCGCTGCCGATGCCCGAGGAAACCGGGCTGCCTTTCGCCTCGACGATCCCGGGAACGATGCACGCCTGCGGCCACGACGCGCACACCGCGATGCTGGCGGGCGCGGCCGAGCTGCTGTGCCGGCAGGCGGACGCGCTGCCGGGCGAGGTCCGCTTCATGTTCCAGCCGGGCGAGGAAGGCTATCACGGCGCGCGCTTCATGCTCGAGGACGGCCTGCTCGATCCGCTGCCCGACGCGGCCTTCGCGCTGCACGTCATGCCGACCGCGCCGCACGGCCTCATCGCCGGGCGCGCCGGCCCGCTGCTGGCGGCGGCGGACCAGCTCGACATCGTCGTCGAAGGGCGCGGCGGCCACGCTTCGATGCCGCACCAGACGCGCGACCCGGTGCCGGTCGCCTGCGAGATCGTCACCGCGTTGCAGGCCATGGCGACACGGCAGTTCGACGCGCATGATCCGGTGATCGTGACGATCACGATGATCGAGGCCGGCACCGCCCACAACGTGATTGCCGATCGCGTGCACTTGCGCGGCACGATGCGCACGCTCAGCCGCGAGAACCGGGCCGCGCTGCCCGAGGCGGTGCGGCTGCTCGCCGCCGGCATCGCCGGCGCGCACGGCCTGACCGCCGAGGTCACGGTGACGGAAGGCTTCCCGGTGACGATCTGCGACCCCCGCGCGGTCGATCTGGCCGAGCGCGTCTCGGGCGCAATGTTCGGCGAGCAGGCCTTCCGGCGCCTCGACGCGCCGATCATGGGTGCGGAGGACTTCGCCTACGTGCTCGACAAGACGCCCGGCGCGATGCTCTTCCTCGGCGTCAGCCACGAGGGCGAGGACTGGACCAAGTGCTGCGGCATCCATTCGCCCCGCATGATGGTGGACGAGAGCGTGATGCCGCGCGGCGCGGCCCTGCTCGCGGGCCTGGCGGCAAGCTTCCTCGAACGCGGCTTCGCCTGAGCCCCCTGCAAGCGCGATTGCCGCGCCGGTCATTTGCGCACGCTTGCATTGGCGGCCGCGATCCCCTTGGCTGGCGGCAAGGGAGAGAGGGCATGGACCGGCTGGAGCGACTGGAGGCGATCGAGGCGATCCGCTGCCTCAAGGCGCGCTATTTCCGCCTGATCGATACCAAGCAGTGGGACGCGCTGCGCGGCGCCTTCACCGCCGACCTCAGGATCGTCACGCCCGAGGGCAAGGTCTGGCTGGAAGGCGGCGACGCCTATGCCGAAAGCCTCCGGGCCGGGCTGGAGAACGCGGTCTCCTGCCACCAGGGCCTGACCGGCGAGATCGAAGTGATCGGCGCTGACGAGGCGCGCGGCATCTGGGCGATGCAGGACGTCATCGCCTGGACCGATCGGCACCCGCGCGAGGGCTGGAAAAGCATCGTCGGCCGCGGCCACTACCACGAGACCTACCGCCGCGAAGGCGGCGCCTGGCGCATCGCCACGCTGACGCTCACCCGCCTCAGCCTCGACATCACCTGGCCCGAAGGACACGTGCCCCGATGACCGACCTCAGCTTTGCCGACCATTTCGGCGAGGGCCGCGACGACAATCCCTACTGGAACGAGAGCGTGTGGTTCTCGTTCTCGATCCCCGAACGGCGGATGCACGGGCTCATCCAGTATTATTTCCGGCCCAACATGGACATGCTCAACGGCGGCCCGGCAATGTGGGACCCGTCGGGCACCTTCCAGTGGAACTGCCTCTACTACAACTGGAGCCACCTCCAGGCGCTGCCGGCGGGCGCGCGCAAATTCGACATGCAGGCGCGCAACTCGCTGCGGGTGAAGATGCTGGAGCCCCTGAAGCGCTACAAGATCGACTACGACAAGGAAGGCTTCGAGATGGATCTCGTGTGGGAGGCGATCGCCCCCTGCCACGAGCTTCACACCGGCGACCCCGGCCAGCAGGCGACCGCGAAATTTCACATCGAGCAGCCCGGCCGGATGACGGGCACGGTCCGCCGCCATGGCGAGGAATACCCGATCGACTGCTTCTCGATGCGCGATACCTCCTACGGCGCGCGCGAATACGAATCGCTGGCGCTGGGCGGCTACTTCTGGGGCATCGCCGCCGACAGCAGCTTCCATGCGCTGTGCATGGGCGCCAATGACTCAGGAGCACGCGAGGCGAAGTGCATCGGCGGCTTCATCTGGAAGGACGGACAACTCGCCAGCCTCGCCTCGGGCAAGCGCACGGTGCTGGAATACGGGCAGTTCGGCCCGTCGAAAGTGCTGTTCGAAGGTACCGACAAGCTCGGCCGCACGATGCGGGCGACGGGCACGGTCGATCCCGGCCTGATCTTCACCGGCTATACCGACCACACGGTGGTCTGGTCGCTGACCGAATGGGACTGGGACGGCGTCACGCATTGGGGCGACAACCAGGAATTCTCGCCCGCCGAATGGTTCCGCCGCATGGCGCGCGGCGAGATCAGGCTGGGAGAGTGAGCATGGCGGGACAGATCGTCATCATCAACGGCACGTCTGGCTCTGGCAAGTCGAGCACGGCCGAGCGCTTCCAGCAACGCGCCAACGGCTATTGGCTGCTCTACGGCATCGACCATTTCCTGGCGGGCACGCAGCCTGCCCAATACGGCCACCACGGGTCCAGGTCGCGCGAGGGCATCCATGCCGAGCCGGCCGATCCCGCCGATCCCGACGGTCCGCTCAAGTGGAACCTGGGGCCCAAGGGGGTGCAGGCCTTCGCCACGCTGCACGAATGGATCGCCGCCGCCGCGCGCCAGGGTTGCAACATCGTGTTCGACCACCTGCTGATGACCGGCACGCCGGTGCTGGCCGACTGCATCTGGCGGCTGCAGGGCCTGCCGGTGCTGCTGGTGACGCTCAAGCCGCCCTACGAGGTGCTGGAACAGCGCGTCGCCGAACGGCAGATGACCAAGAAGCTGCCCGTCGATCTGCTGGGCGAGGACGCCGCGCGCAAGATCGTCGACCGGCTGACGCGCCTGCGGCCGTGGTTCTACGAATCGGTCTATGGCAACGAGATCGCGGACCTCGAGATCGACACCAGCCGGCACGACGTGGACGAAGTCTGCGCGATGATCGAGGCGCGGCTGGCAGAAGGGCCCGGCACCGCGTTCGAGAGGCTGCGGCAGCTCCATCCGCGGCCATGACGCGCCGGCTCAGGCTTGAAGATCGGCCCATTCGGGGTGGCGCTTGAACGCGGCGGCCACGTAGGTGCACACCGGCCGGATCTTGAAGCCTTCGGCCCGGGCATCGGCGATCATGCGCGCGACCAGCGCGCCGGCCACGCCGCGGTTGCCGATCTCCGGCGGCACCAGCGTATGGTCGGCCGCCTTCACGCCGTCGCTGTCGACCCAGGTAAGCCGCCCCACGACATCGCTGCCCGGCACGTGCGCGCGGTATTCGCCGCCGGTGGCATGTTCGTGACGGGTGATCGTGAGGCCTTCCATATCGAGACTCCTGGCACTTGGCGGCCCCATCGCGGGCGCGCGGCCGATATGGCGATGCAATTCCCGTCCGGCAATGCCGCCGGGGCCTGACCCGCGACCGCCGGCCTCATCGACGCAAGGCTCCACCCGATCCGCAGCGGCCCCGGGTCAAGTCCGCGACGACGCCAGAAGCGCGCGCAGCCCCTCGCGATAGGTCGGATAGCGCGGGCGCCAGCCGAGCACGCGCCCGGCCTTGCCGTTCGCGACGCGCCGGTTCTCGGCATAAAAGGCGCGCGCGGCGGACGACAGGCCTGCTTCGTCGAGGCTCTGCAGCGGCGGCAGGGGCACGCCCGCCAGCCGGCATGCCTCCTCGATCACCGCGTTCTGGCCGCAGGGCAGGTCGTCGGCGAGGTTGTAGGCGCCCGGCGGCGCCTCCAGCGCGGCGATCACGCCGGCGGCGATGTCATCGACATAGATGCGGCTGAATACCTGGCCCGGCAGGTCGATCCGGTGCGCCTGCCCCGCCCGCACGCGATCAAGCGCGCTGCGCCCCGGGCCGTAGATCCCGGGCAGCCGGAACACCCGCGCCCCGCGCGCCAGCCAGGCGGCGTCCGCCTCGGCGCGGGCGGAGCGCCGGCCGCCGCCGGTCGGCGCGCTTTCGTCGATCCAGGCGCCGCCGGTGTCGCCGTACACCCCGGACGAGGAGAGATAGCCCAGCCAGCGATGATCGAGCGCATCGCCATAGCGCGCCAGCACCGGGTCCGCGCCCCCGGCCGGCGGCACCGAGGAGAGCACATGGCCGGCGCGCCTGAGCGCGGCGCGCACCCGAGGCTCTGCATCGAACGGCAAGCCGCCCCCGCCGGTGCCGGAGACCTCCCAGCCGCGCGCGCGCAACGCGGCGGCGGTCACGCTTGCGGAATAACCCAGCCCGAAGATGAAAATGCGTTTCATTGCACCCGCTTGATAGCGCCATGGCTGGCAATCGGAAGCGCTTGGTCTAGATTGTTCGGCATGGACATCGCCAGCAGACCATCGACTCCGATCGAGAACCCCGAAACGGCCGACGCCGCCCCGGCGCCCCCGGCGCCCAAGGTGATCCGCCGCGAGGACTATCGCCCGCCCGACTGGCTGGTGCCCGAGATCGCGCTCGACTTCGCGCTGGACCTCGACGACACGCGCGTCGTCGCAACGCTTGCCGTCACGCGCAACCCGGCGGGATCGGGCGCCGGGACGCTGCGGCTCAACGGCGACGGCATCGCCGCGCGCGCGGTCCGGGTCGACGGCCAGACGGTCAACGACTGGCGGATGGACGGGCAGGACCTGCTGATCGACCTCACCGGCGATGCCCATACGGTCGAGATCGAGACGCTGGTGCATCCGGCGGGCAACAGCCAGCTCATGGGCCTCTACGCCTCGAACGGCATGCTCTGCACGCAGTGCGAGGCGGAAGGGTTCCGCCGCATCGCCTTCTTCCCCGACCGGCCCGACGTGCTCAGCACCTACCGCGTGCGCCTGGAAGGCGACAGGGCGCGCTTCCCGGTGCTGCTGGCGAACGGCAACTGCACCGCGACCGGCGAAGGCGCCGATGGCCGGCACTGGGTCGAATGGCACGATCCCTGGCCCAAGCCCAGCTATCTCTTCGCGCTGGTGGCGGGCGAACTCGTCGCCAACACCGCGACCTTCACGACGATGAGCGGGCGCGAAGTCCGGTGCAACATCTGGGTCCGCCCCGGCGACGAGGGCCGCACGCAGCATGCGATGGATTCGCTGATCGCCGCGATGAAATGGGACGAGGAGGCGTTCGGCCGCGAATACGACCTCGACCTGTTCAACATCGTCGCGGTGGCCGACTTCAACATGGGGGCCATGGAGAACAAGGGCCTCAACGTCTTCAACACGCGCTACGTGCTGGCCGACCCCGAGACCGCCACCGATGCCGACTATGACGCGGTGGAAGGCGTGATCGGCCACGAATACTTCCACAACTGGTCGGGCAACCGCGTGACCTGCCGCGACTGGTTCCAGCTTTCGCTCAAGGAAGGCTTCACCGTCCTGCGCGACCAGTTGTTCAGCGCCGCCATGGGATCACCCGCGGTCAAGCGGATCGAGGATGTGCGCGTGCTGCGATCGGCCCAGTTCCCCGAGGATTCGGGACCGCTGGCGCACCCGATCCGGCCCGATTCCTATCAGGAGATCTCGAACTTCTACACCTCGACCGTCTACAACAAGGGCGCAGAGGTGATCCGCATGATGCAGTCGATCGCGGGTCCCGAGCGCTTCCGCAAGGGCACCGACCTCTACTTCGCCCGCCACGACGGCGAGGCGGCGACCTGCGAGGATTTCGTCAAGGCGATCGAGGACGGCGCCGGGCTGGACCTTGCGCGGTTCCGCCTGTGGTACAGCCAGGCCGGCACGCCGCAGGTCAGGGCGCGGCTCGACCACGCGGGCGACACGGCGACGCTGCACCTTTCCCAGACGGTGCCGCCGACGCCCGGCCAGCCGGCCAAGCAGCCGATGCCGATCCCGCTGCGCATCGCGCTGTTCGACCGCGACAGCCGCACGCACAAGGGCGAGCAGCTTATCGTCCTCGATACGGCCGAGGCCGCCTTCTCCTTTCCCGGCTTCGCGCGGCCGCCGGTGCTGTCGCTCAACCGCGGCTTCACCGCCCCGGTCGCGGTGGAAAGCGACGTACCGACCAGCGATCTCGTCTTCCTCGCCGCGCACGACGACGATCCCTTCGCCCGCTACGAGGCGATGCAGAGCCTTATCGTCCAGCACCTCGTCGCGGCAGTAAGCGGCGGCATGTTGTGCAACGCCGAGCGGCAGGCGGGGCGCGACGCCATCGGCCGCGCGCTGGCCGCCGTGCTCGACGACGATGCCGGCCTCGACGACCTCATGCGCGGCGAGCTGATGACCCTGCCGTCTGAAGCCTACCTCGCCGAGCAGCTCGCCATCGCCGATCCCGGCGCGATCCACGACGAGCGCGAAGGGCTGAAAGCCTGGCTCGGCCGCGAGCTGAAGGATCGGCTCGTCGCCCTGCACGACCGCGCCTGCGCCGTGCCCTACGGTCGCGACCCGGCGGCGCGCGGCGCGCGCAAGCTCAAGTCGCAGGCACTGGTCTATCTGGCCGCGGGCGCGCCCGCCGAGGCGGCGCGGCGCGCGGCGGCCCAGTACCGCGCGGCCGACAACATGACCGACCGCCAGGGCGCGCTGATGGTGCTTTGCGGGCTCGAGGACGGAGCACGGGAAGAGGCGCTGGCCGACTTCCGCCGCCGCTACGAGGGCAACGCGCTGGTCATCGACAAGTGGTTCTCGCTGCAGGCGGGCTCGCTGCACCCGCAGGTGCTCGACCACATCGAGGCGCTGGCGAACCATCCCGACTTCACGCTGCACAACCCCAACCGGGTGCGCGCGCTCTACATGTCCTGCGCCGTCAACCCCAAGGCGTTCCATGCGGCCAGCGGCGCGGGATACCGCCTGATCGCCGACCTCATCCTCGCGCTCGACCCGATCAACGCGCAGACCGCGGCGCGCTTCGTCGCGCCGCTCGGCCGCTGGCGGCGGATCGAGCCCCGGCGCTCGGCCCTGATGCGCGGCGAACTCGAACGGATCGCCCGCGCCCCGAACCTGTCGCGCGACACGCTGGAACAAGTGACCAGGAGCCTTGGGTGATGATGGTGCGCGGCCCCTTCGGCGAAGCTCAGGCTGAGCGAGCCCTTGGACCTGGCGCAAAACATCCGCTCGTGCTGAGCTTGTCGAAGCACACGCGCCGACCGGGCCGCTGCACACCTTCGCGCGGCGACGTCCGGAATGACTGAACCCGTCGAAGTCATCCGCGCCGAAGTGCTCGCCGGCATCCCGCACGGCTTTCTCGGCCGGCGCGGCGGGGTTTCGACCGGGCTCGTTGCCGGACTGAACGTCGGCCTGGGCTCGGGCGACGACGATATCGCGGTCGGTGAGAATCGCGCGCGCGCTGGCCGGGCGGTGCTGCCCGGGGCGCCGATCGTCGCGTGCTATCAGGTCCATTCGGCCGACTGCGCCACCGTCTCCGTGCCATGGAGCAATGCCGAACGCCCCCGCGCCGACGCGCTCGTCACAGACCGGCCCGGCCTGCTCCTGGCCATCGTCACGGCCGATTGCGCGCCGGTTCTCCTCGCCGATCGCGAGGCCGGCGTGATCGGCGCGGCACATGCCGGATGGAAGGGCGCGATCGCCGGCGTCATCGACCGGACGATCGCGGCGATGGAAGCGCTGGGCGCGCGGCGCAATGCGATCGCCGCCGCCATCGGCCCGACCATCGCACAGCCCAGCTACGAAGTGGACGCGGCCCTGCGCGCGCGCTTCGTCACCACCGACTCGGCCAGCGCGCGCTTCTTCGCGGGTGGCGCGAAACCCGGCCATTGGCAGTTCGACCTGCCCGGCTATGTCGCCGCGCGCCTGGCCGCGGCAGGGGTGGCCGCAATCGAAAATCTGGGCCTCGACACATATGCCGCGCCCGAGCGGTTCTTCTCCTTCCGCCGCGCCACCCATCGCGGCGAACCCGCCTATGGACGTCAGATGACGCTCATCGGGCTTTCTTGAAGCGCCGCTGAACACATTGGGCATATCGCCAAAAAGGCGGTTGGCAGGGGGGGGTTTCGCGTCTATCAGCGCGCCAGCCGGGGTCTGGCACGGGCTTGATCCGTGCAGCAACCGGCATCAGGGGGCTACCAGGCGTACCACTGGACGAATATGTCCGCGCCGTTTTCAGGGCGCGGACGCTAGAGCAAGGCAAGGTCAACCATGGCACATGATGCGGGCACTGACACTCCGGAACTGATCGCCGGGGATGGAGTGCGGCGGCGTGATTTCATCAATATCGCAGCGGTCAGCGCTGCCGGCGTGGGCGGTGCAATCACGCTGATTCCTCTGATCAGCCAGATGGCTCCCTCGGCCGACGTGCTGGCGGAAAGCTCGATCGAGATCGACATCTCGGCGATCCAGCCCGGCCAGGCGATCAAGGGCATATTCCGCAAGCAGCCGGTGTTCCTGCGCAATCTCACGCCGAAGGAGATCTCCGAGGCGGACGCGGTTCCCGTCTCCAGCCTGCGCGACCCGGAAACGCTGGCCGAGCGCACCAAGCCCGGCAAGGAGAACTGGCTGATCACGATGGGCGTCTGCACCCACCTGGGCTGCGTGCCGCTGGGCGCCGGCGAGGGCGAGGTGCGCGGCGAGTTCGGCGGTTATTTCTGTCCCTGCCACGGTTCGCACTACGACACCGCGGCGCGCATCCGCAAAGGTCCGGCACCCACGAATCTGGAAGTGCCGCCTTACGAGTTCACCTCCGACACCGTCGTCAAGATCGGCTGAGGCCCCAGAGGGTCAGACAAGAAGAACGTCGGCCAAACCAGACACGCTGAGGACATACCATGAGCTTTCCCTGGGCCAATAATTACACCCCGCAGCATCCGTTCATGCAATGGATGGATGCGAGGCTGCCCGTGCCGCGCCTCGTCTACAACGCCATCGGGTCCGGCTATCCCGTGCCGCGCAACCTGAACTACTGGTGGAACTTCGGTTTCATGGCGCTGACCTGCCTGGCGCTGCAGATCGTCACCGGCATCATTCTGGCGATGCACTATGCCGCCAACGCGGGCGTGGCGTTCGATTCGGTCGAGCACATCATGCGCGACGTCAACTGGGGCTGGATGCTGCGCTATGCGCACGCCAACGGCGCCTCGGCCTTCTTCGTCGTGATCTACATCCACATCTTCCGCGGCTTCTACTACGGCTCGTACAAGGCCCCGCGCGAGATGGTGTGGCTGCTCGGCGTGGTCATCTTCCTGCTGATGATGGCGACCGCGTTCATGGGCTACGTCCTCCCCTGGGGCCAGATGAGCTTCTGGGGCGCCAAGGTCATCACCGGCCTGTTCGGTGCGATCCCGCTGGTCGGCGAGCCGATCCAGCAGTGGCTGCTCGGCGGCTTTGCCCCCGACAACGCCGCGCTGAACCGCTTCTTCTCGCTGCACTACCTGCTGCCCTTCGTCATCGTCGGCGTCGTCGTGCTGCACATCTGGGCGCTGCACATCCCAGGCTCGTCCAACCCGACCGGCGTCGAGGTGAAGAGCGAGAGCGACACCGTGCCGTTCTATCCCTTCTTCATCGCCAAGGACGGCTGGACGCTGGGCGCGTTCCTGCTGATCTACTGCGCGCTGGTGTTCTTCGCGCCGAACATGCTCGGCCACCCGGACAACTACATCCCGGCCAACCCGATGAGCACCCCGGCGCACATCGTGCCCGAATGGTACTTCTGGCCGTTCTACGCGATCCTGCGCGCCTTCACCTTCGACTTCTTCATCATCCCGGCCAAGCTGATGGGCGTGCTCGCCATGTTCGGCGCGATCCTAGTGTGGTTCTTCCTGCCCTGGCTCGACAAGTCGCCGGTCCGCTCGGGCAACTACCGTCCGCTCTACAAGAAGTTCTTCGTGGTGCTGCTCGTCGCCATGGCGGTGCTGTTCTACTGCGGCGGCGCTCCGGCCGAAGAGCCCTACGTGATGCTGAGCCAGATCGCGTCGTTCTACTACTTCGCGCACTTCCTCATCATCCTGCCGATCGTCTCCTCGATCGAACGGCCCGATCCGCTGCCCTTCTCGATCACCGAGGCCGTCCTCGGCCACGACGAGAAGCCCACCCCGGCCCCGGCCGCCTGACCCCCAGCGAGACGGAAAGACAGACACATGATCCGCATCCTCTCCATCCTCGTCGGGCTGTTCTTCACGGTCGCCCTGGCCTGGTCGTTCGGTAACGGCGCATACCAGGCCATCACCGAGCCCGCGTCTCCGACAGCCGAGCACGAGTTCCACAAGCACCCCAAGGATCTCCGCCTCGCCAGCGACGGGCCGTTCGGCAAGTTCGACCGTCAGCAGCTCCAGCGCGGCTTCCAAGTCTACAAGGAAGTCTGCGCCGCCTGCCACTCGCTGCGGCTGGTCGCCTTCCGCGACCTCAAGGCGCTGGGCTACAACGACGACGAAGTGAAGGCGATCGCCGCCGGCTTCAACGTCCCGGGGCTCGACCCCAACACCGGCGAGGCAAACACGCGTCCGGGCCTGGCGACCGACTACTTCCCCATGCCCTTCGCCAACGACATCGCCGCGCGCGCCGCCAACAACAACGCGGTTCCGCCCGACCTGTCGCTGATCGCCAAGGCCCGCCACGACGGCGCCGCCTACACCTACTCGCTGCTGACGGGCTACCAGAACCAGCCGGCCGAGCTGCTGCGCAAGTTCCCCGACTCCAAGACCGGTCCGGGGCTGCACTACAACCCGTACTTCGCCAACCTGAACCTGGCGATGGCGCCGCCGCTGACCGGCGAGGGCCAGGTGAGCTACGGTGACGGCACCAAGTCCACGGTCGACCAGATGGCCAAGGACATCTCCGCGTTCCTCGTCTGGACGGCCGAGCCCAAGCTCGAGAAGCGTCACCAGACGGGCTGGCCGGTGCTGATCTTCCTGCTCTTCGCCACCGTCCTGGGCAACATGGCCTACCGCAACGTCTGGCGGAACACCAAGCACTGAGCCGTCAGGCCGGACCCGGCCAATCAAGCAAGCGGCGCCCCCTGCATCCCGCGATGCAGGGGGCGTCTGCTTTTCAACGGAGCCCCCGATGACCGCAGATGACCTCAAAGCCCTGGTCCGCAGCATTCCCGACTTTCCTCTGCCGGGCATCATGTTCCGCGACGTGACCACGCTGCTCGGCCATGGGCCGGGCTTCGCCGCCACCGTCGCCCTGCTCGGCGAGCAGGTGCAGGCCACGGGCGCCCGGACCATCGCCGGCATCGAGGCGCGCGGCTTCATCTTCGGCGCCGCCGCGGCCGCGCGCCTTGGCCTGCGCTTCGTGCCGGTACGCAAGCCCGGCAAGCTGCCGGTGCCGGTACTGGCCCTCGAATACGCGCTCGAATACGGCACGGGCACGCTGGAGATCGACCCCGACGCGGTCGACGCGGGCGAGCGCGTGGTGGTGATCGACGATCTGCTGGCGACGGGCGGCACCGCGTTGGCCGCGACGCAGCTTTTGCGCAAGGCTGGAGCCAGCGTGGATCACGCGCTGTTCGTCATCGACCTGCCGGACCTCGGCGGCGCCGGCCGGCTGCGCGACGCCGGGCTGACGGTGTCGGCGCTGATGGATTTTCCTGGGCACTGATCCCCTCCCCCCGGACGGCGGGAGGGGGAAAGCGCCTCAGGCCGCGGCTTCGGCCGCCCTCGCGTCGCCGGATTGGCCGCCCTCTGCAAGCGTCTGCACGGCTTTCGACGCGGCAACGGTGCCCAGTTCCATCAGGGCGAAGTGGTTCGCCTCGATCTCGGCAAGGTCGTAGACGTAGTTCACCATCACGCCGTGCGACTGCTTGAGGCCGTTCGTCGAAAGGTCGGCATCGGCATGGATCGCCTCGAGTCGGGCGCCGTTGCCGAGGTGGAAGCGCGCCACCGAATCCGCCGGGCCGCCCCGGCGCGATCGCGCCGTGGTAAGGTAGCGCGCCGCCTGGGCCCGCAGATCCTTGCCAGCCGGCCGCCCGGCATCGTTGCCGATCTGGTCCGCCAGCCACCTGGCGAATCCCGGCACCGGCGAAAGCGTCGCGAAGCACTTGAGCTGCGACAGCTCTTCCTGAAGCAGGCCGACGACGCGCTTAATCAGGTAGTTGCCGAAGGGAATGCCGCGCAACCCGTCCTGGCAGTTCGAAATCGAATAGAAGATCGCGTGCGTCGCCTGGTGCGGATCGATCGTCTTGCGCTGCTCGGCGGTGATCTGGGCGATCGTTCCGGGCAGTTCGGTGGTCAGCGCCACTTCGACGAAGATCAGCGGATCGTCGTGCATCTGCGGGTGGAAGAAGCCGTAGCAGCGGCGATCGATCGGCTCCACCCGGCGGCGCAGCTCGTCCCAGCCGGCGATCTCATGCACCGCCTCATAGCGGATGATGCGCTCGAGCAGCGCCGCCGGCGAATCCCAGGCGATGCGGCGCAGTTCGAGGAAGCCGGCGTTGAACCAGGCGGTGAACGCGTCTTCCAGTTCCTTGTCGAGCGCCTTCAGGCCCAGCCCCCGGTCGGGCGCGCTGAGCAGGTCGGAGCGCATCGCGATCAGCCGCTTCGTGCCCTGCGGCGCGAGGTTGAGCATGCCGATCAGCTTCTGGCTCGGCGATTCGGTGGCGGCGTTGAGCGCCTGCGCCGCGGCCTCGTCGCGCGTCTCCTGCCAGCGGGCGATGGCCTTGTCGATGGCAGCCGAATCGCGCGGGTGCAGGTCGTGGATCTGCGCGAGGAAAGCCTGGCGCGCGGCCAGATCGCTCGCCTCGTAGAGTTCGAAGAAAGCCGAGGCCAGCGCCGGCCCCGAGGCACGGCCGCGCAACGACAGCAAGGCGCCGGCAAGGTCGAGCAGCCCTTCGCTGCTCGCCGGCCGCGGCGCGATGCCGATCCGCGACAGGAGCTTGCCGAGCCGCGAATTCATCACGAGATCCAGAGGATTGCGCCGCGCCGGGCGTGTCCTGGGCATGTCCATGACCGTTCCTTTATTCCCGCCCGGGCCGGCAACCAGCGCCGCCTCCGACGATTCGATGCACCTTGTACATCATAGAATGAATGAGCTGACACCCGTGTGACAAGGCCCTGGACCCACCCCGAAGCGATTCACCGCTGCGGCGGACCGGCTTGTACGATTTCGGGGCTGTCGCGCAGGCGTCGGTTAAGCTGCTTCCCGCGCAAGTGGACCGGAATCCTAAAGCTCGCGCAGCGCCCGGGCCGGCTTCGCGCGCAGCAGCGGCAGCGAGCCGGCGAGGGCGAAGCCGAGGACGAGCACGAGACCGGCGGCGAGGACGGCCAGCACGCGCGGCCAGTCGGGCAGCCAGTCGAATTCGAACATCCGGGTGACGATCGCCCAGCCGATCGCGCTGCCCAGCGCCAGGGCGACGAGCGCCAGCGCGCCGGCCAGAAATCCGTATTCGGCCACCTGCAGCAGCAGAAGCTGCCGCCGGCTGGCGCCGAGCACGCGCAGGATGACGGTGTCGTAAGTCCGGCTGGCGCGCGCGGCGGCGATGGCGCCGAGCAGCACCGCCAGCCCCGCCAGCACCGCCACCGACGCCGCCGCCAGGATCGCGGCCGACATCTGCGAAAGCAGCGTACGCGCCTCGCGCAACAAGCCGCCGGTCTCGATCACCGAAGTAGCGGGAAAGGCGGCCGCCAGCGTGCGCAGCAGCCCGGCATTGCGTGCGCCGGGCGGGACGTCGATGGTCGCGGCAAGGTTGTGCGGGGCGTCGATCAGCGTGTCGGGCGAGAACACCAGCACATAGTTGAAGCCCATGCTTTCCCAGTCGAGCCGCCGCAGCGACGCCACCGTGGCGGTGCGCTCGACGCCGAGCACGCTGACCGTGATCCTGTCGCCCAGCTTCAGGCCGATGGCGTCGGCCAGTTCGGCGTCGACCGAGACCAGCGGCGGGCCGGCGTAGTCCTTCGGCCACCACCTGCCGGCGACCAGCGCGTTGCCCTCGGGCAAGGCGTCGGCATATGTCAGGCCGCGCTCGCCGCGCAGCGCCCAGGCCTTGTCGGGAAGCTCCTTGAGGTCGGCCACGCGCGTCATCCGACCTTCGGGACCGTAAGCCAGAATCGCGCCGCGCAGCGCCGGGACGGTGCGGATCGCCGCTTGCGGGATCGCCTGCGTCACCGCCTGCTCGAAAGCGGCAACGCGGTCGCGCGGCACGTCGAGGACGAAATAATCGGGCGCGCGCTGCGGGATGCGCTTGGCGATATTGGCCTCCAGGCTGGTCTGAATCGCCGCCAGCAGCACGAAGGCGGACAGGCCGAAGCCGAGCGCGGTGACCAGCGCGCCGGTCTGCGCGCCGGGACGGTGGAGATTGGCGAGGCCGGCGCGCAGCAGCGGATGCCGCGGCCGCGGCAGGCGGGCAGCGCCATGGCGGATCGCCCAGCCCAGCGCGCCGAGCAGCGCCAGCATCGCGGCGGCGCCGGCCAGGAACAGCGCCGTCACCGAAACCTGCGCCGCGCGGGCCAGCGCCAGCGCGACGATCGCGGCAAGACCGAGGCCGACCGGCAGCAGCACGGCGCGTTTCGGCAACGCCAGCGGCGCCACGCGGGCGCGCATCAGCGCCATCGCAGGGAAGGCGCGCGCGCGGGCGAGCGGCGGCGCGGCGAAGACCAGCGCCACCAGCAGGCCATAGGCCGCCGCCGTGGTCAGCGCGCCGGGATCGAACACGAAGCCCGGCGTCACCGGCAGCAGCGTGCCGAGCGCGCGGCCCAGCAGCGGCGTCACCAGCACGCCGGCGGCCAGCCCGGCGAGGCTGCCGGCAAGCGTCGCCGCGCCGATCTGCAGCAGGTAGATGCGCGCGATGTCGCGGCTCGTCGCGCCCAGCACCTTGAGCGTGGCGATGCTGGTGCGCCGCGCCTCCAGATAGGAGGAGACGCCGCCGCCGATGCCGATCCCGGCGATCGCCAGCGCGGCGAGGCCGACCAGCACGAGGAACTCACCCATGCGCGAGACGAAGCGCTCCGCCCCCGGCGCGGCGTTGTCGCGCGTGCGGAACGAGAACCCCGCGTCGGGGAACTGCCGCTTGAGCGCCGCAACGGCATTTTCCGGATCGCCGCCGGGCGGCATGGCGACGCGTGCCTTGGTGCGGAACATCGCCCCCGGCGCAGTGAGGCCGGCACGGCGCGGCAGCGCGTCACTAACGATGGCGACGGCGCCGAGCGAGAGCCCTTCGCTCAGCCGGTCGGGCTCGTCGGCGATGATGCCGGCGATCGTCAGCCGCTCGCCGCCGATGACGATGGCACCGCCCGGCGGCACGCCGAGCCGCTCGGCCGCGCCTGCGCCGATCCAGGCGGTTCCGTCCGGCGGCGCGCCGACCTCGCGCCCGTCCTCGAGGCGCAGGCGTCCCACCAGCGGCCAGCGCGCGTCGACCGCCTTCAGCTCAACCGGGGCGGTGGCGTCCCCGGCGCTGGCCATGGCCTGCATGCGCGTGCCTTCGGACACCACGCCCAGCGCGGCCAGGGCGCGGCGCTCGTCGGGCTGCAATCCCCGCTGCCAGACTTGCGCCTCGATGTCGCCGCCCAGGATCGCCCGCCCCCGCGAGGCCAGCTCGCTTTCGATCGAGCCGGTCAGCGTACCGATCGCGGCGATCGCGCCGACGCCCAGGAACAGGCAGACGAGCAGCAGCCGCAAGCCGCGGAACCGGGCCGAGAGGTCCCGCCGCGCAATACGCCATGCGGCGGACCAGGAAAGCGCGCTTGCGTTCACTGTGCGCTGTCGCTCGCGATCCGCCCGTCGGCGAGCGTCACCACGCGCTCGCAACGCTCGGCCAGCGCGCCGTCGTGGGTGATGATCACCAGCGTCGCCTGCGTCTCGGCACGGCGGGCGAAGAGCAGATCGACGATCCCGGCGCCGGTCGCCGCGTCAAGGTTGCCGGTGGGTTCGTCGGCGAAGATCAGTGCGGGGCGGGGCGCGGTGGCGCGGGCGATGGCGACCCGCTGCTGCTCGCCCCCGGAAAGCTGGGCCGGATAGTGCCCCAGACGATGGCCGAGCCCCACCGCCTCAAGCTCCGCCGCCGCGCGTTCGCGGGGCTGCGGCAGGCCGGCGAGTTCGAGCGGCGTGGCGACGTTCTCCAGCGCGGTCATCGTCGGCAGCAGGTGGAAGGCCTGGAGCACGATGCCGATCCGGCCCCGCCGCGCGCGCGCCAGCGCATCCTCGTCCAGATTGCCGAAATCCTCCCCGGCGACCCCGAGCGAGCCGGAACTCGCGCGTTCCAGGCCAGACAGCACCGCCATCAGCGAACTTTTGCCCGATCCCGAGGGGCCGAGCAGCGCCAGCGTCTGCCCCTGCGGCACGATAAGGTCGATGCCCTTGAGGATCGCGACGGCGCTTGCGCCGGTGCCGAGAGTCAGGGTGAGGTTCTGCGCTGCGATAGCCGGGGGGGTTGTCACGTCGCGGGGATGGCATAGCTAGGCGCGGTCCGGCAAGGAGACACCTGTATGAAATTGTATGTCCCCGCGCTGGCGGGCGCACTGCTGCTCGCCGCCTGCGGCAAGAGCGAGCCGCCGCCGACCCCTCCCAGCGAAAGCGCCGAGGCTCCGCCCGAGATCCCGGTGATGGGGCGCGAGATGCGCATCCTGGCGCTGGGCGACAGCCTGTTCGCGGGCTACGGCCTCAAGTCCGATCAGAGCTATCCGGCCAGGCTGGAGGCCGCGTTGCGCGCGCGCGGGATCAACGCCCGCATCGCCAACGCGGGCGTTTCGGGCAACACCACCGCCGACGGGCTGGCGCGGCTGGCCTTCACGCTCGACAACCAGAAGCCACCGCCCGACCTCGCGCTCATCGAACTGGGCGCCAACGACATGCTGCGCGCGCTGCCGCCCGAGCAGGCGCGGGCGAACCTCGACGCCATCCTTGCCGAACTCGGCCGGCGCGGCATCCCCGTCGTGCTGATGGGCATGCTCGCCCCGCCGAACCTGGGCGCCGAGTACCGCCGGGCGTTCGACGCGATCTATCCGGCGCTGGCGAAGAAGCATGGCGCGGTGCTGGTGCCGTTCTTCCTGCAGGCGGTGATGGACCGCCCCGACCTCGTCCAGGAAGACAGATTGCATCCGACAGAGCACGGCATCGACGCCATCGTCGCCGCAACGATCGACGAGGTAGCGGCGGCCGTGCCTAAGCCAACCGCTCCGCTGCCCCCGCGCTGACCCGCCACACCGCCGCCTCGCGTTCGATCGCGGCGAAGGGGGCAAGTTCGGTGCCGGTCAGCCAGACTTGCGCCGCCCCGGCGCGCAGCCGGTCGAACAGCGCCTCGCGCCGCACGGGGTCGAGATGCGCGGCGACCTCGTCGAGCAGCAGCAGGCGCGGCCAGTCGCCGTCGGCCAGACCGGCATGGGCAAGGGCGATGGCGATCAGCATCGCCTTCTGCTCCCCGGTCGAGCATTCGGCCGCCGGCTGGCTCTTGCCCGCCATCGTCACGGCCAGTTCGTCGCGGTGGGGGCCGGTGAGCGTACGCTGCGCCGCCCGGTCGCGGCGGCGCCCTTCGGCCAGCGCGCGCGCCAGTTCGGCCGGATCGAGCGGGCCGCCCGGCAGATAGGCGAGCGCCGGCCGCGCGAAGGGCGCTTCCGGCAGTTCGGCCAGCGCGGTCCGCAGTCGCGCAACCAGCCGGGCGCGGGCCTGCGCCACGGCAGCGCCGGCCTCGGCGATCTGCACCTCGATGGCGTCGAGCCAGGCGGGATCAGGCTCTGCCGGCCCGGCCAGCAGCCGGTTGCGCTCGCGCAGCGCGGCCTCCAGCCTGGCCGCGTGCCGCGCGTGGCCCGGCTCCACCGCCAGCACCAGCCGGTCGAGGAAGCGCCGCCGGGCGCCCGCACCCTCGGCGAAGAGGCGATCCATCGCCGGGGTCAGCCAGCCGATGCCCAGCCACTCCCCCAGGCGGACCGCCGGCACCTCGGCCTGGTTGATCTGGACCACGCGGCGCCCCGGCCGTTCCGCCGTGGTGCCCGTGCCCAGCCGCACCGGCCCGGCCGGGCTCGCCAGTTCGGCGCTGACGGCGAAGCGGCCCGAACCGCCCTGCCCCGCCATGTCGGTCAGGTTCGCGCGCCGCAGCCCCCGCCCCGGCGCAAAGAGCGAGATCGCCTCGAGCACGTTGGTCTTGCCCGCGCCGTTCTCGCCGACCAGCAGATTGAACTGCGCGGTCCCCTCGATCCGCGTCTGCCGGTGGTTGCGGAAGTCGGACAGCAGGATGCGATCGAGCGCCATGGTCACGGCGTCGGGCCGGTCAGACCGAGTCCGTCTTGGCGAAGGGCGAGAACTCGGTGTCGGTGTCGTAGACGTCGACGCCCTCGCGGTTCTTCAGCCAGCCGACCGCCACATAAGTGGCCGGCGTCAGGACGGCTTCCCAGGTCACTTTCAGCGCCCAATTGGTCACCATCACCAGCAGCACGTCGTGCGTTTCCCAGATGCCGAGGAACGCGATCGGATAGAACAGCGCGCTGTCGATCGCCTGGCCGAACACGGTCGAACCGATGGTGCGCGCCCACAGGTGCTTGCCGTGCGTGATGACCTTCATCTTGGCGAGAACGAATGCGTTGACGAACTCGCCCGCCCAGAAGGCGAGGACCGAAGCGAGCACGATCCGCCAGGTGCTGCCGAACACCGAGACGTAGGTGGACTGGCAGATGGCGCCGTGATCGAGCCCGAGCCCGGCGAACGCCGGGTCCTCGCTCGAGGCGCAGCCCCAGGTCGGCGAAGCCGGCATGGCGACGACGACGTAGCTCATGAAGGCCATGAACAGCATGGCGACGAAGCCGGCCCAGACGCAGCGGCGGGCGTTGGCATAGCCATAGACCTCGGTCAGTACGTCGCCGAGCACGTAGGACACCGGAAAGAACAGGATGCCCGCGCCGAAGGTGAAGCTGCCCACGGTGGTGAGCTTGGCGGCGCCGATCAGGTTCGACAGCAGCAGGATGGCGACGAAGGCCGCCATGGCATAGTCGAAATAGCGGAAATGCCGGCGTGCGCCGGTGCTGCCGTCGATGCGGGAAAGCGGCTGATCCATGGACGGTGCCTAACCTGTCTTGTCGCGATCCGCAAAGCCGGACGCAACCTGGCGCATATCCCCCTCCCGGCGCCCCGGACATCGCCGCCATCACGGTTTGCGCCCGCCGCGAAGCACGCTAAGGAAAAACCGCAGCGCGCCCGTAGCTCAGTTGGATAGAGCACGAGCCTTCTAAGCTTGGGGCCGCAGGTTCGAATCCTGCCGGGCGCGCCACCTGCTCTTCGCTGAACCTGCTGCGCTTCATCTTGTCCGGCTTTGCGTCGGACTCTACTCGAGATCAGGCATATTTCAGGGGAGCACAGGTACTCCCCTATCCCGCCATTCCTTCGATTTCATCAAGCTGCCTTGAGGATCGCAAGGCTGTCGTTGCCCGTATCGGCGAAAGGTCGGCGCCCGTTGGGCGCTGAAACAGACTGAGGCCGAACTCAGGCATGATGGCGATCAGATGATCGAAAATGTCGGCCTGTACTCCTTCGTACTCGCTCCATACCGTCGTGTTGGTGAAGGCATAGATCTGCAGCGGCAGGCCATTCTCGCTGGGCGCGAGTTGCCGAACCAGCATTGTCTTGTCATCGGCGATATCGGGCCGCGCTTTCAGATAGGCGATTGCATAGGCGCGAAACGTGCCGATATTCGTGAGGCGTCGGCTGTTGAGGATTTCCTGGCCCGCGTGATTCGCGTTCCAGCGCTGCACTTCGTCCTGCTTGGCTTGCAGATAATCACGCAGCAGCGCGAAACGGGAAAGATCGTCCAGGCTATCCTCATCGAGGAAACGAATACTGTTCTGGTCGACCATCAGCGAGCGCATGATGCGGCGACCACCCGCTTCCGACATGCCGCGCCAATTGCGAAAGCTCTCGTTGATCAGCCGATGCGTCGGTATCGTTGTGATAGTCTTATCGAAATTCTGCACTTTCACCGTGTGCAGGGCGATGTCGATGACATCCCCGTTGGCGTTGAGCTGCGGCATCTCGATCCAGTCGCCCAGCCGGATCATGTCGTTGGAACCGATCTGCACTGACGCCACGAGCGACAGGATGGTATCCTTGAACACGAGCATGAGCACGGCCGCCATCGCACCGAGGCCGGAAAGCAGGAGCAAGGGCGAACGGTTCATCAGGGCGGCCATGATGAGAATGGCCGCGGCGCCATAGATGAACATCTTGCCAACCTGCACATAGCCCTTGATGGGGCGATTGGCGGCATCGGGACGGCGTTGATAGACATCGTTTGCCAGCTCGAGGCCCACGCACAGCGCCATGGCGATCGTCAGGATGATGAAGCCCGCGCACAGGCTCTGGATGAGGGTGATCACCGCGGCGGGTATGTGCGGGACCACGATAATGCCGGCCTGGATCACGAGCGCCGGCACGATATTGGACAGGCGCGCGACGATGGCGCCGATATGGTTCGCCCCGATCTGGGAGGGGAAGCGGTCGAGCACGCGCATGACGAGCCGCAGCACGATCCGCTTGGCGAGCCAGTTGGTCAGCCAAGCGAAGATCAGCAGCAGAAGCAGCGCAAGGCCGGCCTGCATCCAGGGTTCCGGCGCCCATGCCTGCATTAGAGCGTCGATGGGATCAACGGCATTGAGAAAAGCGGACATCAATCTTGCGTCCTGTCGGAGAAAGGATCTTCGTGCAGGGAGCGGCCCGCTGTTTCCGGCATGAAGCGCAGGGCGGCGAGGCCGACGAGACAGGAGGCCATCATGTAGAATGCAGGCATCAGTTCATTGCCAGTGAGGGTAATAAGACCGCTGCCGATAGCCGGTGCCGTGCCGCCGAAGAGCGATGTGGAGACATTGTAAGCTATCGCGAAGCCGGCAAAGCGAACCGACGTGGGGAACATCGCGGGGAAGGTCGCCGATATGGTCGCAAGCTGCGGCACATAGAGCAAGCCCAGCAGGATGAAGCCGACAAACGCCCCGGCCAGGCCCGTGGCCATCAGCATATAAAGCGGCACCACCGCCACGAGCAGCCCGATCAGCGACAGCTTCCACATGAAGCGCCGTCCCACCCGATCGGACAGGCTGCCCGCAACGGGCAGGAAAGCCATCATGAACAACATGCCGACGAGCGGCACAATCAATGCCCCGTCAGGCGACAGGCCGATGCGCCGCTGGAGGTAGGTCGGCATATAGCTGAGCAACGTGTAGTTTACGACGTTGAGGGCGACGACAAGCCCGCCGACGACAAGCATCGGCCGCCAGTGGCGTCGAAAGAGCGAGGGCAGACGCGGCGTTTCCATCGCCTCCTGCCTACGGCCTTCCTCACGAAAGATCGGCGTGTCCTCCATGCGCGAGCGTAGATACATGCCGATCAAGCCCATGGGGGCGGCGATAAGAAAAGGAATGCGCCACCCCCATTCGTGCATCGCCGCGTTGCCCAGGAGCAGGGAGAAGGTCAACATCAGGAAAGCGCCGAGCGAAAAACCCGCCAGCGTCCCGAACTCCAGGAAACTGCCATAGAAGCCGCGCCGATCGTCAGGCGCATATTCGGCCATGAAGGTGGCCGCCCCGCCATATTCGCCGCCGGTCGAAAAGCCCTGCACCATACGCAGCAGGATCAGCAGGGCAGGCGCCCAGAAGCCTATGCTGGCGTAATCCGGGATCAGCCCTACGCAAAATGTC
>JBAYPJ010000040.1:0-30143 GCA_041677785.1 Novosphingobium sp.
AAAAGCGGGCCAGCATGTCGAGCGTGCCGGGCGCGCAAGGGGCGGCGGCCAGCTCGGACCCCTTGATCAGCTTCTCGTAGATATGCCGCTCCTCGGTGGCGCGCAGGCAATAAGGCACCTTGATCACGTAGATGCGGTCGATGAAGGCTTCGTTGTTCTTGTTGTTCTTGAAGTTGGTCCATTCGCTTTCGTTCGAATGGGCCATGACAATGCCGGTGAAGGGGATCGCGCCGATGTTCTCGGTGCCGATGTAGTTCTGTTCCTGCGTCGCCGTCAGCAGCGGGTGCAGCATCTTGATCGGCGCCTTGAACATCTCGACGAACTCGAGCATCCCCTGGTTCGCGCGGTTGAGCCCGCCCGAATAGCTGTAGGCGTCGGGGTCGTTCTGCGAGAGCGTCTCCAGCTTGCGGATGTCGACCTTGCCCACCAGCGAGGAGATGTCCTGGTTGTTCTCGTCGCCCGGCTCGGTCTTGGCGATGGCGATCTGGTGGATGCGCGAGGGCATCAGCCGGACCACCTGGAAGCGCGAGATGTCGCCCTTGAACTCGTCGAGCCGCTTGCGGCACCAGGGGCTGATCAGGCCGGACAGCCGCCGCCGCGGGATGCCGTACTGGTCCTCTATCGCCGCGCCGTTTATTTCTGGGTCGAACAGCGCCAGCGGGCTTTCGAACACCGGGCTGATTTCCTCGCCGGCCTTCAGCACATAGATCGGGTGGATTTCCATCAGCGCCTTGAGCCGCTCGGCCAGCGAGGACTTGCCGCCGCCGACCGGACCGAGCAGGTAGAGCACCTGCTTGCGCTCCTCCAGTCCCTGCGCGGCGTGGCGCAGGTAGGAGACGATGCGCTCGATCGTCTCTTCCATGCCGTAGAATTCGGCGAAGCTGGGATAGAGCCGGATCGTCCGGTTCATGAAGATCCGGCCGAGGCGCGGGTCCATCGAGGTGTCGACCACCTGGGGTTCGCCGATCGCCGCGAGCAATCGTTCCGGCGCGGTGGCGTACATCATCGGATCGCCGCGGCAGCCCTTGAGATACTCTTCCAGCGACATCTCCGTCTGTCGCCGCGCTTCGTAGCTGCGGGCAAAGTCGGAAAAGAGATCGCCGGTCGGCATAAGCAACTCCTGTGCGCGCTTATCCTTCCCCCCGTATCTACCACCCAAGATGGTAGCGGAGAAACGCACTTGCAACAAAAGTTGTGGCAAAATGCCGTGCCTGCAGCCGGGAGGGCTTGACGTGGGCAAGAAATTTCCGCTTCTGCGCCGGTCCTGCCCGCCTTGCGTTCGCCGCGTCCAGCCTGTCGGCACCGGCCACGAACCCGACGGCTATGTCGGCGGGGCATGGGAGATTGCGGGGTTCGATGCGCGTCGCGGTATTCAACGGGGCGGGAAAGCCCATTGCCATCGAGAATATCGCCGACGATCCGCTCGCGCCCGGTTCGGTGCGGATCGAGGTGGGGCGCTGCGGCATCTGCGGCAGCGATATCAGCCTGACCTCGGGCTCTGCGTTCGACTATGCGCCGGGAAGCCGGATGGGGCATGAGACCGCGGGCACCGTGATCGAGGTCGGCCGCGACGTGACCGGGCTCAGGGTGGGCGATGCCGTGGCCGTGCTGCCGCACGGGTTCTGCGGGGACTGCCCGCCATGCCGCGCCGGGCGGCCGCTGTTCTGCGAGGCGGGGACGCAGCAGTTCGGGGGCTTCGGCGAACGGATGGTTGTTACCGAGAACTCCGCCTTCCGCTTCCCCGCCTCGGTCAGCATGGCCGAAGGTGCGCTGGTGGAGCCGATCGCCTGCGGCCGCCGCGCGTTCCGCATGGCTCGGCTGGCGAAGGGCGACAGCGTGCTCGTCATCGGCGCGGGCTCGATGGGGATGGCGGCGGTATACTGGGCGCGGCAGATGGGGGCGGGGCGGATCGTTGTGCTCACGCGCACCGCCGCGCGCCACGCCATCGCGCTGGCCATGGGCGCGGACGCGGCGGTCAGCCTGGCCGACGATCCCGAAGCGCTCGACCGCGCGTTGCCGGCGCCGCCCGACTGCGTCGTCGAAGCCATCGGCCGGCCCGGCGCGCTGGGCGAGGCGGTGGCGCGGGTGCGCACCGGCGGCACCGTCGTCTCGCTCGGCATGTGCACCGGGCACGATCCCGTCGTGCCGGCGTTCAACGCCTTTCGCGAGGTGACGATGGTCTTTCCCGTCGGCTACGCGCCCGACGACTTCAGCGAGACGGTCCGCGCCTTCGATGCCGGCCGCATCCGCCCGCGCGTGGCGGTGACCGAGACGGTTCCGCTGTCGCGCCTGCCGGCGCTCGTCGAGGAGATGCGCGGGCCGAACGATCACCTGAAAGTGCAGATCGTGCCCCACTGACCTCATGCCGGTCCGCCCGGGCGATGGATCGGCGGCCCGCCTGGCCAGGCGCCGACGCGCGCGCGATTCCCGTTGATCTGCCGGACCAGTTGCCGCAGACCCGTACCACACAAGAAGCATGGGAGTGCGTGCGATGAAAATGGAAGAGATGGTGCTGATCAGCGTCGACGATCACATCACCGAACCGGCGGACGTTTTCGACAACCAGCTTTCCGGCGAGGCGCTGGCCACCGCCCCCAGGCTGCACGAGCGCGACAACGGCGCCAACTACTGGGAATACCAGGGCATGCAGATGGGTTCGGTGGCGCTCAATGCCGTCGTCGGGCGCCCGCGCGAGGAATACGGCTTCGAGCCGACCAACCTCAGCCAGCTTCGCAAGGGCTGCTATGACGTGCACGCACGCGTCGACGACATGGACGTCAACGGCATCGCCTCGTCGATGAACTTCTCCAGCCTCGCGCAGATGGACGGCGGCCTCTATCTTAACGCGCCTGACAAGAAGCTCTCGCTCACCCACCTGCGCGCCTACAACGACTGGCACATCGACGAATGGTGCGGCGCCTATCCCGACCGCTTCATCCCGCTCGGCCTGCTGCCGCTGTGGGACCCGAAGCTGATGGCCGAGGAAGTGCACCGGCTGGCCGCCAAGGGCTGCCACGCGGTCGTATTCAACGACAACCCGACCAAGCGCGGCCTGCCCAGCGTCCATGCCGACCACTGGGAGCCGTTCTGGAAGGCGGTGACCGATTGCGAAACCACGATCTGCCTGCACATCGGCTGCGGCAACGTGTCCCCGCACCCGTCGATGGAATCGCCGATCGAGGTCAACATCGCGACGATGCCGATGGCGGTGGCCTTCGGCGCGGCCGACTGGCTGAACCTGGCCGCGCTGCACCGCTATCCGACGATGAAGATCGCGCTGTCGGAAAGCGGCATCGGCTGGATTCCCTATCTGCTGGAACGGGCCGACTACAGCAACGAGCAGCACCGCGCCTGGACGCATTCGGACACCTATTTCGGCGACATGAAGCCGTCCGAGGTGTTCCAGCGCCACTTCTCGAGCTGCTTCATCGACGATGCCTACGGGCTCAGGAACCTCGACCTCGTGGGTGAGGACAACGTCATGTACGAAGTCGATTATCCGCACTCCGACACGCCCTGGCCGAATGCGCCCGAGGTGCTGTGGAAGTCGGTGGGCCACCTGACCGACGAACAGATCGACAAGATCACGCATCTCAACGCCATGCGCAGCTTCAACTTCACCCCGTTCAAGCAGCACACGCGCGAGACGATCAACGTCGGCGCGCTGCGGGCCAGGGCGGCGGCGAAGGGGGTCGACACCTCGATCAAGTCGCAGAGCGGCGAGCGGCCGGCCGATATCGGCGAACGCCGCCCGATCACCTCGGGCGACATCGTGGCGATGTTCAGCCGGCACGCCGAGCCGGCCGACGCCTGAGCGGGAGGCGGTTCGGTTCTTGTGCCGGACCGCTGCCCCGGCCTCCGGCAACGAAGGAGGAGCCCGGCGATGAAGACCAGTATCATCCTCTCGGCCGTCGGCGGGGATCGGCCGGGGCTGACCCAGGGCCTGGCCGAAGCGGTCTTCGCCGCGGGCGGCAACTGGCTGGAAAGCCATCTCAGCCGCCTCGGCGGCAAGTACGTCGGCGCGATCCTGGTCGAGCTGGAGGCCGCGCGGCTGGGCGAGCTTGAAGCGGCGGTACAGCGGCTGAACGAAAGCGGCCTCCACGTCGCCATCGCGCCTGCCGGCGAGGCACCGCCGGCCGAAGGCAAGCCGCTATGGTTCGAACTCGTGGGCCAGGACCGGCCAGGTATCGTCCACGAAGTGACCGCGGTGCTTGCCGGCCTCGGCGTCAACATCGACGATTTCGTCACGCGTACGCAGATGGGCCCCTGGCAGGGCGAGCATCTGTTCCGCGCCACCGCCCGGCTGACCGTGCCGGCCAGCACCTCGCCCGAACGGGTCCAGGCCGCGCTCGAGGCGATCTCGGGCGAGATCATGGTCGATTTTACGTTGCAGCCGGTTTGATCACCCCTCGATCAGCGTGATTTCTCGACCAGTAGGTTGCCGGACGAACTGTCCGGCTCGTAGTGTCTCTGGATTCCATTCCCGCTTCGCTGAAGCTGCCCGGCGTCAGGTAAGCGTGCTGCCGTCCATCTTCGGTGCGGTCGCCGTGCGCCGTGCGCCATCCGAGACATAGCGGGCCAGCCGCTTGCCGAGCGCGGTGAAACGCTGCTCGTAATAATAGGTGGAGATGTGGGCGAGCCCGAAAGTGAGGGCGAAAAGCAGCGGCCGCCGGCTGTACCGTTCGAACGTCGAGGCATCGAGGCCGCCCAGCCAGGTCGCGGCCAGCGCGCCATGCGCCACGTAGAGCGCGTAGCTGATCTCCGCGATGTAGCGCGCGACGGCTCCGGTCCAGATACGCCGCATCCATTCGGGCGCGGCATAGAGCGAGACGCCGACCATCGCCGCCGCCAGATAGGGGCGGGCATAGTTCCAAAGGGGCAGCGCAGGGTGCGCCGAAGCGGCCAGCAGCACGCCCAGCAGCAGCGGCAGCCAAGTGGGCGGACGCCAGCCGGTGCCCTCGGACCCGATGCGGTCGACCACGAGCGCGAGCGTGGCGCCGGCCAGGATCTCGTCCACCCGATGCCAGGTCACGATGCTGATCGGCTGGCCGGCATGGATACGCAGGCCCGTGACCACGAGCGCCAGCACGGGCAGGACATAGAGGCCGCGGCGCCCAGCCACCGCGACGAGCAGCGCCACGGCCAGATAGAACTGGACCTCGACGCACAGGCTCCACAAATGGTGGCCGCCTTCCATGAGCGAGGAAGGCGGCAGGTTGGCGTAGAAGGCGAGGTTCGCGAACAGCAGCTCCCGGTTGGCCGGGACGGCCAGCGCCAGCAGGACCATCGCCGCCCAGACGAGCGGCAGGATGCGGAACAGGCGGCGGATCAGGAACGGAACTACCCGGTCGTCCCGAAGCAGCAGCTGGGTGATGAGGAAGCCGGACAAGGTAAAGAAGATCGCCATCCCCGAACTGGCAACCATCCCGTTCATCTGCCACCGGCCCGGGCCCAGAGGCAGCAGGTGGCCGGCCAGAACCGCCAGGATGCTCAACGCCCGCCAGCCGTCGAGCATGGCGATGCGTCCTGTCATCGGTCTCGGTTTCGCAGTGTCCAAGCCATTCCCCTGGCAGGCCGGTTGATCCTTGTGCTCATCCGAATGGGTAAACCATCCGCGGATCGCGGAAAAGCCGGTTAACCCTGTTCCATTGCGACACACGGCGCCTCCCGTACGCCCGGAGCGTGCTCCGCGCGTACCCGGAAGGTCGCGCGGTGCGGAACCCGTTTCAAGCGGAGTCCAGGCGGTTTCAGGTAAAGTGCGTCTCGGCCGGCGCGGGCGCCGGGGCGGGACGGGTCCAGGCGCGCCCGAGCGCTATTCCGGGCTTCTCGATGAATCGCCAGGACAGCCATACGGCGATCGGCAGCCCCCATAGCGGCGGTGGCGGCCCGAAGTAGCTGGCCGGAGCGCCGAGGAACAACTGCTGCCACAGGTAGAGGCTGTAGGAACAGGCGCCGACGATCTGGAAGGGGCGCGACTTCAGCAGCGCAGCGAGCAGCGCGAAGTTCGCGGCGCCGAAGACGAAGATCGTCAGAAGCAGCGGGCCGAGAACGATCATCGCCATATCGGGGGCGAACAGCGAGCCGGTGGCGAAGGCCAGCGCGGCGGCCAGCCAGACCGGTGCGGAAACCCAGGCCACGAACAGGCGCTGCAGTCCCACGTGCGAGGCCATGAATGCCCCGATGACTATGAACAGGAACGAAATCTCATTATTGAATGAGCCGCCGCTCCGGTAAAGCGCGACGGCAAGCAGCGCCAGCGCGATGGCCGACAGCAGCGCCGGGACCCGTTTGGGCGTCACGATCGTCAGCAAGAGCGGCCAGAACAGGTAGAATTGTTCTTCGACCGCCAGGCTCCAGCTATGCCCGACGAACCAGGTGCATGGATGCAGGTTCGTATTGCAGACGAAAGCGCCCGCCGCGGCGATCTCGCCGGGCGGAAGGTGGATATATCCGGCTTGCGAGAGCAGCAGGACCGTGCCGAGATAGACCGCGAACGGAGGAATGATCCGCGTGATCCGGCGCGTGTAGAATTTCGCCAGGCTGACCGTTCCCCGCTCGCGGTATTCCATCAGCAGCAGCCGCGTGATGACGTAGCCGCTGATCAGGAAGAATACCCGCACCCCCGTGATCGCGATCGAGCCCGCCGTGCTCCTCAGTTCGGGAGCGGCGTCCAGTATCGTGCCGAAGCGGAACAGAACCCCATGGCCAGCAACGACCGCCAGCACCGCCACGGCCCGCAAGCCGTCCAGCACCTTGTCGCGCGGCCCGCCCGCGCGTTCGTCGAACGGATTGCGGGGCGCCTCTGTCTCGCGGTTCAGCATGCCGCACCCTTGCGTATCGGTATGATGGCGACACCCCGTCGCCGCGCGCATCCGTGCGCCCGAATCCGCATGTGCAATCTCCAAGCGCTTGAGTCTGCGGCCACGCCCGCCTATTCACGGGCCATGGCTTGCCTAACCGATCGACCGGGCGTGGCAAAGCGGATTAACCCTGTGTCGGCATGTGGCGAGGCTGAAGCTGAATGCACTATCTTGCGTCCGCTTTCGTCCTGCTGGCCTATCCTGTGTTCGTCGCCTGGATCAAGGCCAATCCGCGTAAGGTTCATTGGGCCTATTTTGGCTTGGGCCTGCTGCCGTTCACGCTGAATTCGTGGAACCTCGACGGTGCCTTGATCAGTTGGCCCGCCTGGCCGGGCTATGTCAAAGGCCTCGTCATCACCTTGCTCGATTCGCTGGCGCTGGCGATCATCACCACCCATCGCAAGCCGCGGGGCCTGCCGCCTCTGAGCGGTTATGTGATCGCCTACATGCTGGCAGGGCTGCTGTCCGTCGCGCAATCGAACGTGCCGATGGGGTCGTTGTTCTATCCGTTCCAGCTTTTGCGCGTGCTGATCCTGATGGTCGCGGTCGCGAAGATCGCGCCTGACGAGCGCGGGCTCACCTGGCTGGCAATGGGTCTGGCGGCAGGGATCGGCTATCAGGCGTGGTTCTGTATCTTGCAGAAGCTTGAGGGCGCCTTCCAGACGACGGGACGGATGGGGCATCAGAATCTACTTGGGATCATGGCCCAGTTCGTGCTTGTCCTGCTGCTTGCCATGCTGGCGGGGGGCTCGCGGAACCGTGTGCTGATGCTTGGCGTGCTGTCATCGCTGATCGTGATCGGCTTGGGCGCCTCGCGCGGGGCCGTCGGTTTCAGCCTGATCGGCGTCGCGCTGTTCATGGTCCTGTCGATCGTGCGCCGGCCCACCCAACGCAAGTGGCAGGTCGTCGGCTTCGCCGCGCTCGCGCTTGCGCTCACCTCGCCGCTCATCATTCAGGGGATGAGCAACCGCTTCGGGCAGATAGCCCAGGCCGGCGGGTCCGGGGGAATGGATGCGGAGCGTGAAGCGTTCGAGCGCGCGGCAAAGGCGATGTTCGCCGATCATCCGATGGGCGTCGGGGCCAACCAGTATGTCGTCGTGGCGAATGCCGAGGGATATTCGAAGCGCGCCGGCGTCATCTGGAACTGGACCAGCCGTGCGGCCAACGTCCACAATACCTACCTGCTGGTGGCGGCGGAAACCGGTTGGCTGGGGCTGTTGAGCTTCATCGCCATGCTCGGGGCGATCATTCTGGCGGGCTGGCGCTTCGCGTTCGGGAACAAGCGCGATCCCAGGGGAGACGTGGTGCTGGGATGCACCGTCACATTCATGACCCTGGCCCTGCACATCCAGTACGAATGGGTCTGGGTGCTCTATCAGTCACAATATACCTTCGCGATCGGGGTCGGCATCATATCGGGGATGACGCGTGCGCGGGCGCTCGAACGCCGCGAGGCGCGCCGCAGGCGGGCGGAGGCGGAATACGCGCCCGCGCTTGCTTCCGTTCCCGATCCCGCGACCTGACGGGAGCGCGGCACGGCGCATCCGGCTGTCATTCACCCCCCATGCCGGCTATCCGACACGCTCTGCGATATGTGCGCCTGACCCGTCCGATGCCGGCGTCGCCGGCGGCCATCGCTCCGAACCACGCCTTGCGCCGTAACGGCATGCCCGCTTCGCGATGCAGCCGCGCGAGATGGACCCTGGTGATCTCCTCGCGCGCGAGCGCGCCCGATTGCGCGGCCAGCCCGCCATCGGCCAGTTGCTGTTCGTAGACGAGCCCGCCATCCAGCAGAGGCCGCAGGTCCCGGATCGGGATGCCCCGCAGGGCCAGGAAGTAGCTGACCCACAGGTCATCGTGAAAGCGCAGCGAGGTCTGCCCCACGTGCCGTTCGGCGAACGCGCGCAGGCCCGCCAGGTTCGGGGACCAGAAGCTCATCCCGTCGCACCCCTGGCCGATCGTGACGCCACCCTCGCGATAAGTGTAGAAGGAGAACGAGGCATCGTGGTCCGACTTCTGGGCTTCCACCAGTTGCCGCAGGAATTGGGGCCGATAGCAGACGTCGTCGTCGGCAATGACCAGGTAGCAGTCCTCGTGGATGTGTTCGAGCGCGCCGAGGTACTTGGTGCCGGGGCCCCAGTCGGTCGAAACGAGGGCGGGCTCGACGATGCCCTGGCCGAATGACGGATCGGTCAGGAAGGCCGGGATCTCGTACTTCACCTGCTCGCGGGCGCTGTATTCGGGATGGACCAGCAGGATCCTGCTCGGCACCAGTTCGCCTTGGAGCAGCGATTCCAGCGTCGGCCGGATGTGGGCGATGCGGCTGGGTATCGTCGTGATGCTGACGACCACGGGAGGCTCGGCCGCCGGCGTCGACGCCGCGCGGGCGGGCGGGAGCGCGCGGTCAGGCGATTTCCGGGTGCCGGGTACAGTCTCTCCCGCCGGGGCGGCGCGGCCGCGATTGCGGCGGAGGAGCGCCAGCATGGGCAGCTCGACCTTGCGATGGATGACTTCGGCCACCGGGATGGCGAGAAGCGCCAGGATGCCGGCGGCAAGCGGCGGCGCCGGCGCCAGCCCAAGCGTCTGGCAGAGCGCGAGCGCCAGCGTGATCATCAGCACGTGGATCAGATAGAGGACATAGCTGCTGTCCCCCAGCTTGCCGAGCCGGCGCACCGCCGGCGCCGCGCCGCTGCGCAGCTCCCAGGAGACGAGGCCGAGCACCAGCACCGCGCTCGGAACGCCCCAGGATACGGCGCTCGGCAGCCGATCGAAGCCGATGACGATACCCGCCCCGAACAGCGCGACGCCCAGGCCGGTCAGCGCCGGTCCCCAGCGCAGCGGCAGCCGGCCGGCGTGCGCCAGCCAGCCGATCGCGGCGCCGGCGAGGAATTCGAGCAGCAGCGGGTTGGTGACCAGCCACATCGCGGAACCCTTGTCGGGAAGGAGCTGCCCCAGCGCGATCGCGCCCATGAACGCGGCCCCCAGCACGATCAGGCCGCGCGTGAGCGAGAGCATCATGGCAAGGCCGAAGCAGATGTAGAAGTACATCTCGAAGGACAGCGTCCACGCCGGCCCGATCAGCCGGGCGGCGTCCCCCGGCCAGAGCAGCAGCGCGCCCACGAAATCGCCGGGCGAGACATCGTAGGGCCGGCCGATCGCCGCATGCGTCGCGACGTAGGCCAGCGCGCAGAGCCAGTAGATCGGATAGATGCGCAGGAGCCGCCGCTTGAGGAACTGCGGCGCATTGTAGGGCTTGCCGGGCGGGCGGCCCGTCAGGACCATGATGAAGCCGCTGATGACGAAGAAGATGTGCACGCCCACCGCGCCGAACGCGAACAGGTAGGTTTCCTGATCGAACAGCGGCGCGCTCAGCCCATGGGCGAAGGACTGCTGGGTGTGGAACAGCACGACGAGCGTCGCCGCCACCGCGCGGAGCAACTGGATCGAATGAAAGGTGGCGTCCTGGCGCAATCGTGAGCTCCTGCGGGCTGGGGTCTGCCGGTGATGGGCGCAGACGCCGAGCCTGGTATGTTTCCGTGCATGTCCGGTGCCGGGCTTGCCGGCGGTGCTAGAGGCCCAGCGTGGTCCGATGCGCGTTGGTCATGAAAACGACATTGCTGTTGTGCCCTTCCCAGTGCTGCAGTTGTCCTTCGTTGTAGAAATACGCATGCAGATCCATTTCCGAGAGCTGCGAGACGATCTGCGCAGTCGGGCATTCCATAATGGTGATAGGTTTACATCGATCGAACGTCTCGATGCCGCCCTCGACGACCAGTTCCTCCGCCCCCTGCACGTCGATCTTGACGACCGCGGGCGAAAGCGCGAGCGAATCCAGCGTCATTGTCTCGACGGTCGCGCTTTCGATGCTGAGTCTGGCTGGATCGAACCAGGCGAATCGTTCCGGCGTGAACCAGTCCCTGGCCTCTTCGTACTTGAGCGAGGCCAACCCGTCGTAAAGGTAGTTGCCGTAACGGGGCATGTAGAGGGTGAACTCGCCCCTGGAGTTCGACAGGGCGCAACTGTGGATATCGACCGAGCCGTCGTTGGCGAAACGGCGTCGCAACCGGCCGGCCAGAACGGGATTCGGCTCGAACGAAATGATTTTGGCGGGCCTGGCCGTGCGCTTGAGGGCGTAGATGCTCTGGCCCCAGTTCCCGCCGACGTCGAGCGCGAGCGAGGCTGGGCCGAGGTTTGCGAGCAGGCGAAACTCCGGCTCGAGCGGCCAACCGAGATAGCGCGTGCCGAAATTGTAGGCTTCGAACTTGAAGGGCCGAATGAACGGAATCGTGCTCTGCGCCGATCTCAGTACCGATTTCAGCTTCATTTATCAGCCTGTAGCAAAAGGAATCCGCTTTTGGGTAAACGCCAAAAGGGAGCGGGTTTCAATCCGGATCGGTGGGGCAGGCCGCTCCGGCCCGGTCGCCGCCCCGCGGCGAACCCGTGCTCGATCGAAAGCCCCGCGCGCAATTTAGCCAAGGATGTCCCTGCCGCAACCGCTGATGGCGCCGTCCGCGCCAAGAATAATGGACCGTTATGAAACTGTTGCTATGCAGGCGGGCATGACGGACGCGCACGACCCCTTGCATTCCACTTCTCTTTGTCCGCCCGCCGTGGTGGTGGCGCGTGGCTGAAGGCGCGGTTCGTGTCGGCATCGTCGCGATCGGCCGCAATGAGGGCGAGCGGCTGCGGCGCTGCCTGACCTCGATCGATGTGGCGAGCGCGCCGGTGGTCTACGTCGACAGCGCCTCGACCGACGGCAGCAGCGACCTGGCGCGCGCGTTGGGCGCGCGTGTCGTCGATCTCGATATGACGGAGCCGTTCACCGCCGCGCGGGCGCGCAACGCTGGGCTGAAAGCACTCGTCGCCGTGCATCCCGAGCTGGACTACGTCCAGTTCGTCGATGGGGACTGCGAGTTCGAGCGTGGCTGGATCGCGGCGGCCGTGGCGTTCCTCGATTCCCGCGCGGACGTGGCCGTCGTTTGCGGCCGGCGCCGCGAGCGGTATCCGGACGCCTCGTTCTACAACCGGCTGTGCGATACCGAATGGAATACTCCGGTCGGCGAGGCGCGGGCCTGCGGCGGCGATGCGCTGATGCGCCGCTCCTCGCTCGTCGCCGTCGGCGGATACGATCCCGCCCTGGCCGCGGGCGAAGAGCCGGAGCTGTGCCACCGCCTTCGCGCCGAGGGCTGGCGGGTCTGGCGGCTTGATGCTGCCATGACGGTCCACGACGCGGCGATGCATCGCTTCCGTCAATGGTGGCTGCGTGCCGTGCGCGGCGGTCTTGGCTATGCCCAGGCGTGGTGGCTGACGCATCGCCGCCCCGATCCGCTCTATCGTCGCGAAACGGTCCGCGCGCTCTGCTGGACGCTGGGCGTGGCTTGCGTGGCGATCGCGGCCGCGCTGGCGATCGACTGGCGCCTGATCGTGCTCGCGCCCGCCCTCTGGGCATTGCAGTTCCTGCGGCTGGCCTACCGGCACGGCCCGGCCGAGGGCGCGCTGCTGCTTGTCGGCAAGGCAGCCGAAACCCTGGGTATCCTTACCTTCGTCAGCCGCGCGTTGCGTGGGCGCGTGGGCGGCACGGTGTTCTATAAATGAACCGGATCGCCTATCTCGCCAGCGAGTATCCAGCGCCTTCGCACACCTTCATCCGGCGCGAGATCGCGGCGCTGCGCGGCGCGGGGCTGGATATCGCGGTGTTCACGATCCGCCCGGCGAAGGGGCAGCCGGCGTCAGAGGTGGAGCGGGCCGCGCGCGCGGAAACGCAGAGCGTCCTCGGGCGATCGCCGCTGGCCTATCTGTCCGCGCTGGCCGCCGCATTCCTCGCCACGCCCGCGCGCGCCTTCGGCACGCTTCGGCTGGCGCTGCGCCACCGGGCGCCTGGCCTGCGTCCGCTGATCTGGGCGCTATTCCACTTCATCGAGGCGGCGCTGCTCACCCGGCTGCTGCGCCGAGCCGGAGCCGCGCGCCTCCATGTCCATTTCGCCAACAGCGGCGCGACCGTCGGGCTGCTCGCGGCGCATCTGCGGCGGATACCGTGGAGCATGACGCTGCACGGTATCTCGGAAACGGATTATCCGGCCGGGCTGCTGCTGGCCGACAAGATCGCGCGCGCGGACTTCGTCGCCTGCGCGAGCTGGTTCATGCGCGCTCAGGCGATGCGCGTCGTCGATTCGCGCCATTGGCGCAAGCTGCACATCGTGCGTTGTGGGGTGGATCCGGCCGCGCTGCCGGCGGCAATGCCCGGCGGGGGTGACGGGATCGCGTTCATCAGCGTCGGCCGGCTATCGCGTGAGAAGGGGCAGCGCGGATTGCTCGAGGCTTTCGCCGTCGTGCGCGGCCGCACGCCGGGTGCGCGGCTGGTCCTGGTCGGCGACGGGCCGCTCCGTGCCGAACTGGAGGCGCTTGCCGGGGAACTGGGCATCGCCGATGCGGTGCGGTTTCACGGCGCGCTGAGCGAAGCCGAAACGCTGGAGGCGATCGCGCGCTCCGACGTGTTGGTCCTGCCCAGCTTCATGGAGGGACTGCCCGTGGTCATCATCGAGGCCATGGCGCTTGGCAAGCCGGTCGTCGCGAGCGGTGTCGCCGGGATTCCGGAGATCGTCCGCGACGGGACGAACGGGCTGCTGGTTCCGCCGTCGCACTGGCGCGCTTTGGCCGAGGCCATGGCCGTGCTCGCCTCCGACCGCGCCCTGCGCGACAGGCTGGGCTCGGCCGCAGGCGCGGCGGTGCAGGATGAATTCGCCATCGATCGCGCGGTCCTGCCGCTGATCCCCCTGTTTTCGACCGAGGCCCGCTGATCCGTGTTCACGCCATTTGACCGCATTCGCATCATCAACCTGCCGGAGCGCCGGGATCGCAGGCGGGATATGGAGCGCGAACTAGCCGCCGTTGGCCTTTCCGGCGACCCTCGCGTGTCCTTCTTCGCGGCGATCAGGCCTGCCGATGCCGGCGATTTCACGTCGATCGGCGCCCATGGCGTCTATCGCAGCCAGCACGCCATCCTGCGTGAGGCGGTTGCGGCGAACCAGTCGGTGCTGATCCTCGAGGACGACTGCGATTTCACGCCCGCCGCCCGTGATTACGAATTCGGCGAGGGCTGGGACATCTTCTACGGCGGCTACTATGCCAAGGACCCTGCGAACCTTGCCGCCAGCGACATCATCGGCGCGCACATGATGGGTTTCAGCGCCGCCGGCGCGCGGCACGTCTGCACCTACCTCGACGGCTTACGGTACGAAGGCGTCCATCCGCCCATCGATGCGGCCTACATCTGGTTCCGCCGGGCGCATCCCGATGTGGCGACGCGCTTCGCCGTCCCGCCGCTGGCCGTCCAGCGTTCCTCGCGAAGTGATATCGCCGATCCGCGGTTCTACGATCGGCTGCCGCTGCTGGCGCCGGCGGCCGCCTTCGCGCGCCGCCTATTGCGGCGCTGAATTGCCGATTGGCGCCCGGCCGATCAGCCTGCCCGCATTCTCATCGACCACGAGCGTGCCGCCTTCCTGATCGGCGCGCGGCGCATGGGCCGGGGCTGCGGCGATGCGGGTTACCGGCGACAGGCCTTCCAGTTCGTCGGCGAGTAGGTGCGGTCCGGCTGGCCTGGAAGCGGTCACCGCCGCATCGCCGGAAAGATCGAGCGGGTCCGGAATCATCCTGCCCGCCTGTCTGGCGTCGGCCTCACCGGCATAGACCCCCGTGAATGCGGCGCGGCGTCCCCAATAGCCGGGCCAGCGGTAGAAGATGTGTGCGCCCAGCGTCTCGATCTTGTCGAGCGACCAGGCCCAATAGGGCACGACCCAGACCGTGTGATAATGGGTGGCCGTTCCCACCGAGGGTTCGACGTGGCCCGCCAGGGCGGCGAGCGCGATGTTTCGCGCGCGGGCCCAGCCGGCCTGCGAGGGCTTGCGCGCCAGACTGCCGTCGCAGGTGAACGAGAACTGGCAACCGGTCCGCCGCTCCGCGCCTTCGTAGACGACGCCGCAGACCGATTTCGGAAAGGCCGGGTGGCGGACGCGGTTCAGCACCACCTGCGCGACCGCGCGCTGGCCTTTGTCGCTTTCGCTGGCCGCTTCGTAATAGATCGCGGTCGTCAGGCACTCGACAGCCGATTGGCGGCTGACGATGTCCGCCACCACCGCCGCGAAAGGTCGCGCCGGCTCCACCAGGGCTTTGGACACGGCGATGCCGGCGTTGATCAGTTCCGCCCTGGTGCGGTCCATGGGAATGACCCCTTCCTTGAGGGGCGGAGGAAGCGGGGGCGGTGGCGTGCTGATGTCGAGGCGCAGGGTGTGGGGCGCGGGCGTCCGATACCCCAGCATCGTCCAGGCGGCGATCGCCAGCACGGCGACGAGGCCGATGGCCGCCAGTGCGACGCCGGCCATCGGTCCGCGTTTGCGGAAGTTGGGCCGGGCAGGGCGCGGCCGCATCATGCCTTGAGAGATCTGTAGCATTGTACCTCAAAAGATCGCGGCAGCCCCGGCGGCCATTTAGCAGTTTTTCCCTGAACGAACCATCGGCCGTTCAAGGTGATCCATAATCAGACAGTATGAAGTTGAACGACCGTGCCGCGATTGCCACCTATTCGGAAACTGTCTACAAGCTCAGGCTGGTTCTGGGCTGCACCACGGGTCCTCGGGAGCGCGATTTTCAAATGGAAATGTCGGCGGAGGTCCAGGCAGCGCGGTTCGGCAGATCATGGGGGGGCGGAACCGCGAACGTAAACCGTGTCGCGGCTCTGGCACTGGCCGCCGGCATGCTTCTGCTGGCCGCCCCGACCCTGGCGTTCGTCGCGCGCGAAAGCTGGAGCACCGAGCAGGGCGCCCACGGGCCCATCGTCCTGGCGACGGGGCTCTGGCTGCTGTTCCGTCTCTGGCCCAGCGCCGCGCCGTCGGCCGAGGCACCGCCCGTCTGGCGGGTGGCTCTGCTGCTTGCAATATTCCTGCCCGGCTATGCGCTGGCCCGGATCACGCAGGTGGTCGAGGTCGAAGGCTACCTGATGTATGCCTGCCTGCTCACCGCGATGTACAGCGTTGTCGGCGGCACGGTCATGCGGCTGCTGTGGTTTCCGCTCTTCTACATCGCGTTCATGTTCCCGCCGCCGGATACGATCGTGGCGGCCATCACCCTGCCGATGAAGGTGGGGGTCTCCCAGGCGGCGATCGCGATTCTTCACGCGCTCGGCTATCCGATCGGCGGGCAGGGGGTGATGATCTATATCGGCCAGTACGAGTTGCTGGTGGCCGCTGCCTGCTCCGGTCTCAACTCGATCATTTCGCTTTCCGCGATTTCGCTGTTCTACATCTACATCCGCCATCAGGCGGAATGGCGCTATGCCCTGCTGCTCGTGCTCCTGATCGTCCCGGTCGCGCTCATCGCCAATCTGGTCCGGGTGATCATCCTGATCCTGCTGACCTATCACATGGGCGAAGCGGCGGCTCAGGGCTTTCTTCACAACTTTGCGGGCATACTGATGTTCGCTGTCGCGTTGCTGACGATATTTGCGTTCGACGGCGTGCTGAAGCCCTTGTGGAACCTAGTCGTCCGTCCTGGCGCTGGGCCGCGCGCCGATCTGTCCGTGGGGTAACGTCCATGAATGACCCGAAGCAGAAGCATCCCGGAGGGCGCAACCTGGTCTTCAGCAGGCGGCATTTCGTCGTCGGCGGGATCCTGGCCTGCGCCGCCGGAGGTACTTACGCGGCGCAGCCAAAGGTGCGCAACGCACCCATCAGCAAGGACAAGTTCACCGGCTGGGTTCCGCAGGAAGTCGGACCCTGGACGGTCGTGTCGGCAAGCGGTGTGGTCCTGCCGCCGCCCGACGAGCTTTCCGATAGGCTTTACGACAATCTCGTGACGCGTATCTTCGCGGCCGCCGATGAGCCGCCTGTGATGCTGTGCATTGCCTACAACTACAAGCAGGACGGCGTGCTACAGTTGCACCGTCCCGAAGTCTGCTATCCTGCGGGCGGCTACAAGCTTTCGGCGACCCGGCCTGTGGACCTTATGCTTTCGCCGGATCGCGAGATCGCCGCCAACGCGTTCACCGCGTCGGGGGTGGAGCGCATCGAGCAGGTGCTTTACTGGACACGGCTGGGCAATGCGTTCCCGCGCAGCTGGCTCGATCAGCGCATCAGCGTGATGCAGGCCAACCTCCGCGGAGCCGTTCCCGACGGAGCGCTGATGCGGGTCTCGATCGCCGATAACGATCAGGCGCGCTCGCTGCAGATTCTCCGCCGGTTCTTGGCGACATTCATGGAAGTGAGCCCCCCGCCGTTGCAACGCGTGCTGGTGGGCGGCACGAACTGACGAGACGATACAGGCCGAGAGGAGTGGCCGGAAAGGAACATGATGCGGACGACACAAGTTTATTTGGGGTGCGCGCTGGCGGTCCTGGCTTTGGCGGGATGCAAGCGGGAGGCCACGGGCCAGGTCGTGGCGATCGTCAATGGCGAGGAGATCACGCAGCAGGAGATCAACGCCGAGATCGGCGGTGCCGAGCTTCCCCAGAACGTCGACCGCAAGCTCGTGCAGCAGGCTGCGCTGCAGCGCATCATCGACCGCCGGCTTGTCGCGGCCACGGCGCGCGAGGACGGCATCGACAAGGACCCTGAATACATCGCGCGCAAGCGCAAGAACGATGAGATGCTGCTCATCGACATGTTCAGCCGGAAGATCACCAAGACCCAGCGGGTGCCCGATGCTGCCGCCATCGACAAGTATATCGCCGAGCACCCCGCCCGTTTCGGGGAGCGGACGGTTTATTCCGCCGACCGCATCACGTTCCCGATGCCGGCGAATCCGACCGACCTGCAGGCGCTGAAGGACGATCACAGCATGGAAGCTGTGACCAAGAGGCTGGAGGCCATGAACATCAAGTTCCAGCGCAGCGCGGGGCACCTCGATTCGGCTGCCCTTCCGCCGCAGGTTCTGGAACGGCTCAAGGCGCTGCCGCCCGGCGAGCCTTTCCTCGTGCCGGAAAATGGGCAGGTGGTGGTCGCCGTGCTGACCGGAAGCCAGACGGTGCCGCTGGCCGGCGCCGATGCGCACCCCCCCGCAGCCCAGTTGATGCGCAACGAGGAACTGGCCAAGCTTCTCCAGCAGCGGCTCAAGACCGCGCGCGACGCCGCGAAGATCGAGTACCAGACCGGCTTCGAGCCGCCGAAGCCGGCTGCGAGCGCAAAGCCCGCCGCCGCGACGAAGTCCTGATCGCCGGGTTGTCCTAGGCGGATGGAACGGCCCTGGGCCGTGACTGCCGGCGTTGCATCAGCCCGCCGGCGGTCACGGCCATGGCACCCGCGAAATAGACGATGGCGGAGCGGTAGAAGGGGCCTTCCGCATGATAGATCACGGCGTCGATATGGTGTGGAGATATCATCTCCAGCGCCAGCATCCCCAGGATCAGCGACGTGCCCACAAGCATCAGGCGGCGGCCGCCGGACGCGCGCAGGAAATAGGGCAGCAGCAGCAGCACCGCGATGCATCCGCCGACGATCGCGAAATTGAGCAGCTTGGCTTGCAGGGCCTGCTTTGCCTCATGTGGCGCCGACAGGCCCAGCAGGCCGTCGCGCACCCAGACATGGAACGCGTGGCGCTCGCCCCGGTAGGATTCGATGAAAGCCGCCAGCGACAGAACGGCATGACCCCAGTACTTCGCCCGTATCGACGCCAGCAGGGCCATGGCGAAGCCGGCCATCATCAGGCTTCGCGAGGCTAGCCGGATCGTGTCTGCCTCGAGCGTCATCATCGGAGTGTATATCGCCTACGCGGTGGCGACGGTAGCCGTTTTCCGGCTGCGTCCACCGATGCAGGCCGCCTTGATCTCTATCCTGGGCGGCTGGATGTTCCTGCCGGTCGCCGATTATCCCGCCCGATTTATCGTTTCGGAGCAATATACCGTCGATGTCATCGGCACCCTGCTGCCCAGCAGCCTGCTGATAACCAAGGCACTGATCTGTCCGATCGTCGTGCTGGCCTGCCTGGCGCTGCATGCACCGCATCTGTTCCGGGCGTTCCGGCCGGCCCGGCTGGATGCCGCAATCGCGGCGTTCTGCCTTTCGCCCCTGATTGCCTGGGCCGCTGGCCGCGTACCGGCTGCCGCCGGGCTGGTCCAGGCCGGGTATCTCGCCGGGACATGGGGCATGGCCTGGATGATAGGCCGGCTGGTCCTGTCCGACCGGTCCGGCCGTGAGGGGCTGGTAACCGCGCTGATCGTAAGCGGCCTCGTTCTGCTGCCGGTGGCGATCCTCGAAGGGCTGCAGCCGCCAGGCATCTACGCGAGGGTGTTCGGTCCACACCCTTTCCAGACGGATGGGGCGGCGCGCTATCTCGGCTTCCGCCCGGTGGGCTTTTTCGAGCACGGCAATCAGTACGGCATCTGGGTCGCCATGGCCGCGCTGGCGGCATTCGGCAGGGCGTTGCTGCGCCGGCGGCGGACCGATGCGATGATTGCCGGGCTGCTCGTGCTCTGCGCGATTGCCTCGCAATCGGCCGGCGCGATCATCCTGCTCCTGCTCGGCGTCGTCTGGCTGCTCGCCTCGGCCAGGGTGCGGCGCATCGGGATCGTGGTCACCGCCGCGCTGCTGGTGACAGGCGGGCCAGGCTACGTTTCCGGCAAGCTGCCGCTGGAATACTGGGCGAAAAGCACGGCGGCCGGGCAGGTCGTATACCACGGATTGCGTGAGGCGGGCCGCGGCTCGCTGGGCTGGCGCGTCAAGCGCGATCAGGAGGCGCTGCCCACGATCCAGCGCGCCGCTCTGACCGGGTATGGCGTCTGGGACTGGTGGCGGCCGCTGGGATCGCACCCTTCGGGGCTTCCCCTTCTGATCGTCGGCCAGTTCGGTGTGCTTTCGCTGATCTTCGCGACGATCGCCATATTCGGCGGTGCGCTGCGAGAGTCGTGGGCGGGAAGAAGCGGAATCCTGGCCGTCATCGTCATCGCGGCGGGCGTGGATTCCTGGCTGAACAGCTATGCCTATTTCCCGGCCATCCTTGCCGCGGCGGCTCTGGCCAGACCTGCGTGGCGGTCGAAATTGGATAGCACGGCCGCCGGGGCCGGCCAGACTTTGGAATCGTCGCGAAAGGCAACGGGATGACGTTGGCAGCTGACCGCCCCCTGCGTATCGCCTTTGCCCTGCCGGGTTTCCACAAGGTGGAAAGAGGCGCCGAGATCGCATTGCTCGCGGTGGCCCAGAACCTTGCCGTTCGCGGACACCGCGTCAGCGTTTTCGGTTCGGGGCATGCGCGCGACGGTACGGCGTACCGCTTCCGTCACGTGCCCTCGGTCCCGCGCGAGCGGTTCGAGCGCTTCCCCTTCTTCCCGCCGCTGCGCAGCGAGGTGATGTGGGAGGACATGACTTTCGCGGCAGCGCTGCTCACCCGCTATCGCCCGGCGGATTTCGACGCGGTGCTCACCTGCTCGTTTCCCTTCACGCAGCTTGCCCTGCGGCGGCCCGCGTTCGGCCGCCGGCCGCTGCAGATATTCGTCACCCAGAACGGAGACTGGCCGGCCCGCGCGGGCAACGCCGAATACCGCCTGTTCGGATGCGACGGCCTGGTGTGCATCAATCCCGATTATTTCGAGACGAACCGCCACCGCTGGCGCTGCGCGCTGATTCCCAACGGCGCGGACCTTTCGCGCTTCGGCGAGGGCGTGGGTGAGCGGGCGCGCTTCGGGCTGCCGGCGGATCGGCCGGTGGTGCTGATGGTCAGCGCGCTGATCGAGAGCAAGCGGGTGCTCGACGGCATTCGTGCGGTGGCGATGCTGCCCGATGCGCATCTGGTGGTCGCCGGCGACGGCCCGCTGCGCGACGAAGCGCAGGCGCTTGCCGCGCGGCTGCTGGACGGCCGTTTCACGCGGCTGACGCTGACGGCGGGCGACATGCCGGCGCTGTATCGTTCGGCGGACGCCTTCCTGCACATGTCGCTGTTCGAATCGTTCGGCAATGTCTTCGTCGAAGCGATGGCGAGCGGCCTGCCGATCGTCGGCCATGATACGCCGCGGTTGCGCTGGATCGTGGGCGACGGTCCGTTCCTGTGCGACACCGAGAGCCCCGGCGCGCTCCATGGCGCGCTTGCCGCCGCGCTAGAGCGGAGGCGCGGCCCCGCCGATGCGGCCGTGGGGCGCTTTGCCTGGCCCGTGATCGCCGAACAGTACGATCGCTTTTTGCGCGAACTGCACGAAGGCGGCTGAATGCCGCCGGTTGCCGGATGCGCGATCGTTTCGGACCAATTCCGACACAACTGGTCGAGGCGGACTTTAAAGCGTCGGCGGCAGCCCCATACACGCTCAAGTCCTCTCGTGCGGTCCTGACGTAGAACGCCACGCCGCAACACGGCCGCTGCCCTTGCGCATGATAAAAACAGGGCTGTCCGTGTGATGATGACCAATGAATTAGGTACGGGTTCGCAACATATATTTTGATATGAGGTATAATGAATACTATGGTCAGGTAGCGGGAATTTCTGGCTGACAGGTCCTAGGCGTTGGTTTTCATAATAATATATCCACCGGATTCGGCGGTGTGCTAGCAACATGTTAACCATTGGGCTCCAGCCCTTCTTAATCGACAATCCATAAATTTTGCGATGGCGCCGAGATGGTCGGTGCCCGGGTACGCCATGCCTGGCCGGAGCATCCGTGCTGGGACAGCGGGGAACCTTTGCCCACTGGGTCGTGGGAATGGCAAAGCGGGGATCATACGTGGTTATGCATAGCAAGTTGCCATATCGGGCTCGTCGCGAGTCGGCGGTCGAGCATGCCGGCCTGCACACGTTCCAGTTGCCGAACGCCAACGACGAATCCGGCAGCAAGACGATCACGGTTCGTCTCGCCGATTGCGATGGCGAGCGGAATACTGCCAATATGCTGATCAGCCGGAAGTATTCCGCGCGCGGCTATGGGCGTGACCACAAGGTGCCGACATCGTCCAACTGCGTGACGTTCACCGCATCATCGCGGAATTCGACCATCGGCACGCTCAGCCTGACGGTGGATTCGCCCGATGGGCTCGCCTGCGACAGAACCTTCCGGGAGGAACTCGACAGGTTCCGCGCATTTCCCGACGCCAAACTATGTGAACTGACCAAGTTCGCCTTCGATACCTCGAAGCCGTCGCTGCATCTGCTGGCGTCGCTGTTCCACATCATCTTCATCTATGGGACGCACCACTACAACTGCACCGACCTGTTCATCGAGGTGAACCCGCGGCATCGCCGGTTCTACGAATCGATGCTCGGCTTCCGATCGGTCGGTGCGCCGCGGACCAACGAGGCGGTTGCCGCGCCGTCCTGCCTGATGTGGCTGAAGGTTTCCGAAATCCGCCGCCACATTACCGAACATGCCAAGGGCGGAGGCGCCTCGCATTCGCTGTACGCCTTCTTCTTCTCAGAGAAGGAGGAACTGGGGATCTACAATCGCCTGGCCAGCAATGTTGCCGAGCCGGTACCGCTGAACAGCGGCAACCGCTTCCCGCAAGTCTCGGAACCGGCTTCACGCCTCAACCGCGCGCGCCTGGACGTTTCGCCGCCGCGCGCCCGGCGTTCCCGATCGCGCCAGCCAGCGTTCGTCTGAGGCCTGTGTTCGTCTGAGGCGTTAGTTTGCGTCCGGGGCGTTATCTGGCGCCTTGTGTTGCACGGCCTCCTGAACCGATAGAAACGCTGGAAACAATAACGGCGGCCGAAGCCGCCGTTATCTGATTACTTTGGCGCGTATGCCTTAGAACGCGAAGCGCACCTTCGGCTGCGGCTTCCGGCGGTTACGCATCACGAAGCCGATGGCACCGAAGCCGGCGAGCATCATCGCCCACGTGGCCGGTTCGGGAACCGCCGTGGAGGACAGGTTGCCGCTGTACAGCGAGCCGCCGATGTTGCCCTGACCGGAGACGGTGATCTTATAGAAGTTCTGGTCGCTCAGCGGAACGTTTGTCAGCTGCTGCTGCAGGGTGTCGCCGGTGCCTGCCTGGAAATAGACCTGGTTGGCCAGGGTGGCGGCACCGAGGATGGTCGGCAGGTAAGTGCTATAATCCGCGGCGAGGAAGGCATTCTCCAAAGCGGTCTTGACGGCGGCGTCCAGGGCATAGCCCGTGATCGTGAGACCGTTCGGCGGCGCCGCGAACTGCAGATTGGCGGTGACGTTCGTGATCGAGGAGCCGCTGCCGATCGAAGGAATCAGCGGCGCGAAGAAGAAGTTGTCGGTGAAGGAGCCGACGCCGACCAGGTGCTGCAGGAACGCGCTGGTGTCCGTAGCATCCTGATAGGTGATGTTGAAATTGCCATACAACGGATTCGCGTTGTTGCCCGAAAGCACGAAATCAGTCGCATACGCCTGGTTGGCCACCATCACGGCAGACAGGGCGGTTAGCGTCGAAAGGATACGTTTCATCGAGATTCCCCTTTAGCCCGTTTGCGAGCGGTGACCTAGAAGATTGCCGACACGCTTATTAGGCGATTCGCCTACCTTACGAAAGTGTTAATTTTTCAGTGCATCATTTTAGGACAGTTCTGCTGCAATGCAAAAAATCGGCCCTAAGCAAGACTTTGGATCGGCTGACGCCCGCCTTCGCCGGTAGTGGCGGCGCCCGTCGCGGCGCGGCCGGGCCGGGCTCTAGGAGTAATAGGCGTCATAGGCCTTCGAGCCATAGCCATAGCCGTAGCCGTAGGATTCCATGAGGCCGCCGTTGTAGCGGTTCAGGACCGCGCCGAGGCAGGGCGCGGGTTGCAGCATGACCATCGTGTCGTTGACCTGGCGCTTGGTGGTGCGGCCGCTGTCGATCACCAGGAAGAAGCCGTCGAGCTTCTGCATCGCGATCATCGCATCGTCGTTGGCGAATGCCGGCGGCATGTCGCAGATGACGATGGTGTTGCCCGGGATCGCGCGGAAGGCGTCGACAAGCTGGGTGAAGCGGTCTCCGGCGATAAGCTCCGCCGAATTGCCGCTGATCGCGCGGGTGGGAAAGACGGCAAGGTCGGTGTCGCCGATCCGCCAGCCCAGCCCGCCCAAGTCGTCGGTCGAACCGTCCAGGAAATCCGAGATTCCCGCCTCGGGCGTCATCTCCAGTCCGGCCGCGACCGATCCGCGACGCAAGTCGAAGTCGAGGAGGTAGACGTTCTGCTCGGCCACGCGCGCGAGCGAGGCGGCGAGATTGAGCGACAGGAAGGATTTTCCGGCATTGGGCGTTGCCGAAGTGATCCCGACGACGACGGCCTTGCGGGCGGCGATCCGCTTGGCGACCTGCGTGCGCAGCAGGTTGAACGGCCGGGATCGCGGATCGCGGCTGTCGAAGCCGACAAGCGCGTTGCGCTCCAGAACCCCGGCGTCGGGCGTATAGACGGGAAGGTCGGCGATCGGCGGCAGCGGCAGCGGCGCGGTGGAATCCCGATCGGTGGCGGAAGTCATCTGAGTTACCTCGTTCATCGCGATCGGGACCATAGCCGCCCGATGATGGGCCAGCGTCTTTGCGTTTGCTGCGGTTTGGGCCGCTCCTTGATCAGCGGGATCATGGCGAGCGGGGCGGTGCCGACGATGGCCGAAAGCGCGAGAGGGTCACGGATGGGGTGAAGCAGAAGCTCGACCGCCAGAGCCAGGACCAGCCCCAACGCCAGGCCGCCGCCGATGCCCATGGCGGCGAGCAGGAGGCGATCGGGCCAGATCGGCTTGTCGGGAACGACCGGAGGATCGACCACGATAAGGCGCTCGCCCAGTTGCTCGTCCTCGGCGCGCACCCCCGCGCGGGCGGCCATGAGCTGGGTCGAGACCGTCTGGTACTTGTCGTTGACGCCCGCAAGCTGCTGCTGCAGCTCGGTAAGCTCCGACTTGATGAGGGGCGCGCGCGATTGGGCCGCGCGCGCCATGGCGGTCTGCGATCGCTCCTGCTGCTGCGCCGCCCGCAGCGCCGCGATCTGGGAATTGTTGAACGCAATCTGCTGGTCGATCTGGTCGAGCGGCAGCTTGCGGGTGTTCGACTTCGCCAGCTCCCGGGCCTCGGCGAGACGCTGCTTGGCGATCACCACGTCGGGGTGCTGTTCGGAATAGACGGCCCTGGCCGAGGCGAGCTGCTGTTCGGCCGAAGCCACCACGGGATCGCGGTTGTCGGACGTGCGCGCCGCGTCGCGCTGTCCGACCAGGTTGGCGTTGTCGCGCTGGAGCGCGGCGATCTGCACGTCGTAGCTGCCGCTGTTGCCGTAGATCATACCGCCGCCCGACAGAACGCCGCCGTTTTCGGCGTTGATCGCCGCGATCTTGCCCTGGATGTCGCGGACCCTCTGTTCGAGCCCTCTGGCCTCTTCGGTCAGGAACGCGACGCGCCGGCCGGCCTGCTCGCTGTTGGTCGTGGCGTCGAGTTCTACGATCCGCTGCATCAGGTCCTGTGCCACGGCCTGCGCGGGCCCCGGCTCGCCATAGTCGAAGGACAGGCGGAACGCGATCGTCCGGTCGCCGGTGCCCGGACCCCCGGCCACGCTGGTGGGCGTCAGGTTGATCGCCGTGCGCATGCGCTCGATCACTTCGGAAAGCGGCTGCGTGTCGCGCATGCTTTTGTATAGCTGATGTTTTTCGATCAGCGCGATAAGGTCGGGGCGGCTTGTCACCTGCTCGTTGATCCGGGCGATGCGGCGATCGACCAGTTCGGTCGAACTGGAGCCGATGATGTTGCCCGAGAGCTGGGGCGACTGGACGAGCATCAGCGCGCTCGACTGATAGACGGCCGGGGTGACGAGGTTGGCGACGATCGCGCCGATGATGCCCAGGATCACGGGAACGACGATGAACCATCGCCTGTGCCACAGGATCGCCGGCAGGTGTACGAGGAAGCCGCCGCCCTGCGGTTCGTCGAGGTCTGTCGTCTGGTTCATCACCGGGCTCCAAAGCGGTAGCGAAGGCCGAGCCGTATCTGGTAGCTGGTCCTGGTGCCGCTATCGCTGTTCAGCCTGACGAGGCTGGGCGTGGCAACGGCGCTGAACCGCTCCGTGAAATAGTGCGAGTACGATCCCGACGCTCCGATGAACTTCGATACGCGTCCCGTCACCGCCTGCGTCGGGCTGTCGTAGTTCACGTAATAGACGTCCGCCGAGAGCGAATCGCGCCGCCCGACCCGCCGCGCCAGATTGAAGCTGACCCGGGTGGATGCGGAGGCTCCGCCGAGGGCCGTCGATTCGGCCGACCGGCTGGCAATCAGGCAGTATTTCGAACGCTCAGTGTCTTTGCACAGCTCGAAATCGCCGGCGAAGATGGTGAAGCCCCTGATCGTGTTGTCCGGGCGCCGCGACCGGGACCGCGAGACGCCGACGCTGGCGGTGACCGACAGCGTCGGCCCGAGCTGCTGGGTAATGCCGATCTGCGGGCTGATGGTCGACCCGTCGCTGACGCGGGTGCCGAGGAAATCGTTGCGGACGTAGGATACGCTTGTGGTCAGCCGCGTGCGTTCGGACAGCGTGTGGCCGTACCCCGCGGACGCGGTATAGGAGTTCAGGTTCGCGACGTTGGGCGCGTTGTACCGCGCGGCGCGGCCGCCGATGGCCAGGTTCAGCGAGCCGCGCGTGCTCGTCAGCACGCTCGCGCTGAGGTTGCCTTCGAAGCTTTCGTTGCGCGTCTGCACGCCGCCGAAGCTGACATCCGGCACCGGTGCGGACGGCAGCTCGACTTCTCCGCCCCCGCCGCCGATGTCGCCCCCACCGATGCCGCTGGCGCCGTCGGCGCCGCGCGACAGCAGGTCTTCGAGGATGCGGTTGGTCCTGCGGTAGGCCAGTCCGCCGCCGATCGTCACATAGGGGGACATCCGCTTGCCCGCGTCCAGGCTGGCCCAGCCCGAAGCCTCGCTGTCGGAACGATGCGAGTACTTGTCGAACTGCAGGTTCCCCCGCAGGCCGACATAGGACAGTTCGTCCGCCATCCGCAGCCAGGGCGAGATGTTCACCGTTCCGGCGACGCTGGTATCGGAATTGGTTGCCAGGTCCGGGTTGCTGGCGACCGTCGTGGATGCGGTCAGGTCGACGCCGCCGCGGGTTTCCGCGAACGCCGACGGGGCCAGGCAGCAGACGCCCGGGATGATCAAGGAGAATGCGCGTGCCCGCCGGACTGTCCGTCTGGTCATGGTACGATGATCGTATCGCCGGGCTGGATGATCGTTCGCGCGGCGTTGGCGTCACCGGTGCCGGACTTGAACAGCGAGGACAGGCGGAACCGTATCGTCGTCAACTGGTCGCCCTGCTTGCGGATGACCATGACCGAATCGAGGTTCGCGAACTCGGCCGGGCCGCCGGCCAGGCTCAGCGCCTCCAGGATGGTGGTGTAGCGTCCGGGCGTGAACGCGCCCGGCGACCGGACCTTGCCCATCACGGAGAACTGCATGCCCGAGGGGGACCTGACCGAAACGGTGACTTGCGGAACCTGGCCGCGGTACTGGTCGCGCAGCCGCTCGCTGATCGTCTTTTCCAGATCCTGCGGCAACATGCCCTGCGCCTTGACCTGGCCGACCAGCGGGAACGCCAGCGTTCCGTCGGGCAGAACGCGCACCGTCCGCTGCAGGCGTTCCTCGCCCCAGACATAGATCTCCAACTCGTCCCCCGGGTTGATTCGATATGCGGCGGAGAGCCCGGCGGTCGATGCTGGTGCAGATTGCGCCGATGCCGGCAGGATGGCGACGGCGCACGCCCCCGCAACGCATATCCCGGCAAGCGCACCACGCTCCCATAAGCCCATCCGGATTCCCTCCAAAGCGGTCGACTGGAAAATTGCGCTCGCTATAAGGAACTCAATGTCTTCTTGCCAGCCAATTTACCGTGTTTTACGCCGCGTTGGTCTTTCGACTCTCCCGTTCGTCTGTGCATTGCTCGCCGGGTGTTCCAACTCAGCACAATCCGCGGTGGAAACGGGCGCGCTGGCGCAGTCCCAGTTCGATAGCGGCCAACTCGCCGCCGCGCGCCAGACGATCGCGAAGGCGATCGCGGAGCGTGACGACATCGCCGAACTGCATCTGCTGCGCGCGCGGATAGAAATGGCGGCGCAATCGCCGAGCAATGCCTTCCGGGGCTACAGCAACGCGCTGTCGCTCGATGCCAGCAATGTCGAGGCCTTGCTCGGCGTCGCCCAGCTTGGCTTGAGCGTGGGGCATCCCGACGAATCCGAAAGCGCCGCCGACCGCCTGCTGACGCTCGACCCCAGGAACGGGCGGGCGCTGCTCGTCAAGGGCCTCCACAACATCATCAGGCACAAATACGATGACGCGCTGGCCAATGCCGATGCGATGCTGGCGACCGCCCCCAGGGACGAAGGCGGCCTCATCCTCAAGGCCCGCGTGCTGGCGCTGCTCGGCCGCACGGACGAATCCTTCGCGATCATGGAAGAGGCGCGCAAGACGACCGGAGTGACCTCGGGTATCGCCATGACGCTGCTCGAACTCTACCGGCTGCGGGGCGAAGGCAGGGACATGGTGGCGATGCTCGAGTATCTTCGCAAATCCATCCCCGAAAACCGGAGCCTCGACATCGACGAGGCCGATACGCTCTACAAGCTGGGCGAGACGGCGCGGGCGCGGGGCATCGTACGCCAGATGATCATGATCAAGACGCTCGGCGACGCCGATGCGGAAGCGGCCATGCGGCTGTGGCGCGAATACGATCCCGCGCCGCTCGACGCGGCGGCGCTGCGGGACCTGGCCGCGCAGGCGGGGCCGCCGGTGCGCAAGGCGGTGGTGCGGTACTACATCGATCGCGACGATCCCGACCGGGCGGAGGCCGCGCTGCTCGGCGCGCCCGGAGGCGAGGACGTTGCCGCGCTGCGCGCCAGGATCGCCGTTGCGCGGGGCCGGCTCGACGACGGATCGGCCCAGGCGGCCGCGATCCTCGGGCGCGATGCGACACATTGCGATGCGCTGGTGGCGAAGGCGCAGGTGAGCCTTGCCCGGCGGCGCGCGGACGAGGCTGTCGTCGCCAGCCAGACGGCCGCCGCGAACTGTCCGCAAATGCCGGCGGCCTACCTTGCGCTTGCCCGGGCGCACCAGCTCAAGGGCAACGACGCCGCCGTGAACCTTGCCTTCCGCGACGGCTTCGAGCGCAACGACCAGGATTCCGCCTTGGCGCGAGCCTATACCGACTGGCTCGAACAGACCGGCCAGGAGACGCGCGCGCTGGCGATCGCGCGGCGCCTGACCGTCGCCACGCCCGCTCTGCTGAGCGGCTGGAAGCTGTATATCGAGCTTTGCCAGAAGGTTCCGGACGCGCGCTGCACGGCCGATGCCGAGGCCGGCATGGCCCAGGCCAGGACTCTCTTCGGCGTCGACCTGCGCACCGGCGAGCGGCCTCCGCCGGGGCTGCTCGGGCGTCTTGGCCGCCGATGAGCCGCCCCGCGATGGACCGCCCCGCGGTGAAAGCCCCGGCTGCCGAAGCCGAGGGGCATGTCGATGTCCCGGTCGAGGCCGATGTCGGGACCGAAGCGGACGCCGCGTTCCTGGGCCTGCGCTTTGCGCCACTCGATGAAGCGGCGGCATGCGACTGGGTCGTCGCCAGCCTGCGCGCGCCGGCCTTCCGCTATCTGGTGACGCCCAACGTCGATCACGTCGTCCAACTGCACCGCCCCGGCGACCCCGGCCGTGCCCGCTTGTGGCAGGCATACGAAGAAGCGGACCTGCGGCTCTGCGACAGCCGGATACTGGCGCTGCTGGCGCGCCGCAGCGGCATCGGCCTGCCGGTGGTGGCGGGCAGCGACCTTACTGCGCGGCTGCTGGCGAGCGCCTTGCCCGCCGGCACGCGGATCGCGCTGGTGGGCGGGGACGAGGCGGAGCGACGGTGGCTCGCCGCCGCCCGCCCCGAGGCGCAGGTCTTCCACCATCACCCGCCGATGGGATTGCGAACCGATCCGGCCGCGCAGGCCGTCGTAGCCGCCTTCGTCGAGGAGGTGCGGCCGCACCTCACGCTGCTGACCGTCGGCGCGCCGCAGAGCGAGATGATCGCGCATCTCATCAAGGCGCGCGGCCGGGCGGGCGGCGTCGCCTTGTGCGTCGGTGCTTCGCTCGAATTCCTCACCGGCAGGAAGCGGCGGGCGCCGCGCTTCGTCCAGGCGGCGAAGATGGAATGGGCCTTCCGCCTCGCCAGCGAGCCGCGGCGGCTGTGGCGCCGCTACCTGGTGGAAGGACCGGCCATTTTCGGCATCTGGTGGCGATGGCGGCGGCAGCGCCCCGGCGGCTGACCGGCGGCGGGCAGGGGGACGTTCACCCCAGCACGATGTCCTCGGCGGGTTCGCCGGCCGCATGGCGGCGGTGCGCGGCGGCGAAGCCGCGTTCGAGCTGGCGGGCGTAGCCG
>JBAYPJ010000041.1:0-29670 GCA_041677785.1 Novosphingobium sp.
CCGCCGCGACCCTACTCGCGACTCCAGCTCTCGCAGGCAGCCCGGACGGGCGTTGGCAGGTCAAGCTGCTGGCGACGGGCGTGCTGCCCGACGGCAAGATCGACAAGGTCGAGACGATCGACGCCGGCACCGCGCTGGGGGGTGCGGTCGCCGCCACCGCCGGTCCGCAAACGCGGGTCAACGACAATGTCGTGCCGACGCTGGCGGTGGAATACTATTTCACTCCCAACGTCTCGGTCGAGACGATCTGCTGCCTGACGCAGCATCACGTCAGCGGCGCCGGCGGCCTTGCCGGCACCCGTCTGGTCGACCACGTGCTGATCCTGCCCGCGACGGTGACGGCCAAGTATCACCTGAACCTGGGCCCGATCCGGCCCTATGTCGGGGCTGGCCCGGCCGCGTTCCTGGTTTTCGGCGAAAAGCCGGGCGCCACGGCCAGGGCGCTGGGCACCGACAAGATGAGGCTGTCCAACGAACTGGGCGTGGTCGTGCAGGGCGGCGTGGACGTGCCGCTGGGCGACAGCGGCATGGGCATCAGCCTGGACGCCAAGAAATACTGGATCGGCACGACCGCCACTTTCCAGGACGCGGCGGGCGCCGCCACGCTTGCGACCAAGCTCAAGCTGGATCCCTGGGTGGTCAGCGGCGGCGTCTACTTCCGCTTCTGAGCGATGCGACGGGGCCTTCGCCGCGGCGGGGGCCCCGTAGTATTGCGTAAGGCGCGGCGCCTGCATCGGGCGATATCGCCCGGTGACGATGGAATTGACACACCCCCAAATCGGCATGTTCGCCGCGGTAGCCGCCGGATTGCTGGTCGGTCTCGAGCGCGGCTACAGCCAGCGCCTGCTGGACAACGGCCAGCGGGTCGCGGGATTTCGCACCTTCGGCCTGATCGGCCTTCTGGGGGGCGTGGCCGGCCTCGTGCCCGACGCGGTCGCCTTCATGCTGGCCGCGGGCCTCGTCGCGGTGCTGGCGATCGGCTATGCGAAAGGCACCCGGCTGAACCAGCTCTCGGCAACGACGACGATCGCCGGGCTGCTGACGTTCGTCATCGGCATGGCGGCGACCCGGCTCTCGCCGACGGTGGCGCTCGCCGGAGCGGCCGTGATGTTCGCCATCCTCTCCGCGCGGCAATCGATGCACAGCGTGCTGAAAGGGATGGACACCGGTGAGATCGAGGCAGCCTCGCGCTTCGTCCTCGTCGCGCTCGTGGTGCTGCCGCTGCTGCCGGACGCCAACCTGGGGCCCTATGACGCCTGGAACCCCCGCCGCATCTGGATGGTGGTGGTGTTCGTCATGGGGGTATCGTTCGTCGGCTACGTCGCGGCCCGGCGCTTCGGCCAGGGGCGCGGCATCCTGCTCGTCGCGCTGACCGGATCGCTCGTCTCGTCCACCGCGGTCACGGCCGACTACGCGCGACGGCTGCGCAGCGAACCCGGCGCGCGCGGCGCGCTGACCGCCGGCATCGCGGTGGCCTCGATCGTCATGTTCGTGCGCGTCCAGTTGCTGGCGCTGGTACTGGTGCCGCGCGCGGTGCCCTCGCTGGCGCTGGCGATGGCGCCCGCCACCATCGTCGGCACGCTGTTCGGGCTGCTCGCCTGGCGCGGCCGCGCGACCCAGGCCAGCTCTGCCGGGATCGCCAATCCGCTCGGCTTCGGGGCCGGCCTGTTCCTTGCCGGCCTGGTCGCGGTCCTGTCGCTGGCGGCGCGCTGGGCCCATGAGCTTCTGGGCAGCCGGGGCATCGCCCTGCTGCTGGGCCTGACCGGACTGTCGGACGTCGACGCCGCGGTGATGACCATGGCCGGCCTTCCCGCCGGCACTCTCGACGATCACACCGCCGGCCTGGTGCTGGCGGTGCCGATCCTGGCCAACACCGCGATCAAGGCGGGCATGACCATGGCTATCGGCCGGGGGCACGGCGGCCTGCGCGCGGCGATCCCGCTTATCGCCGCGCTCTTCGCATCCGGCCTTGCCGTCGCCGCCTGGAGCCTTGCATGATGGACCTTACCCCCACGGCCGCTCACGCCGGCCTCTTCAGAAAGGCATTCCCGTGATATTGAAGCGTTCCCGCCTTGCGGCATCGGGTCTTTTGCTGATCGGCACCTCCGTCGCGCTCGCCGCCGCTGCCAGCGCCCAGACGCCCGGCGACGGCGAGGAGGCCGCCGAGGACAAGGTCATCGTCGTGGAAGCGCCGCGCACCCTGCCCCCGCCGCCCGAACGCAGCGGCACCACGGGCGCACCCATCGTCGTCATGACGACGATCCGCATCGCCGCGCTCTACGGCGACCTCGACCTCGCCCAGCCGGCCGACGCGGCGCGGCTGATGACGCGGATCAAGCGGGTGGCGACCGACGCCTGCCAATACCTCGACAGGCTCTATCCGCTGAGCCCCGACGCCAACTGCATCGACCGCGCCGTCGCCGGGGCGGAACCGGCAGCCAAGGCGATCATCGCAGCCGCCCAGGAATAGACGCGCCGCACCGACCGGCCTCCCCCCGAACGCGCGGCGGAATCGAATGCGCGGCGGAAATCGCTTCCGCCGCGCATTCAGCATGCGTTCCGGCCCCGCTCAGGCCGCTTCGACTTCCTTCGCCCGCTTTTCGGCGTGGGCCTTGAACATCTCCATGATGTCGCCCGAAGTGACCGGCCGGGTCTCGGTCGTCGGCACCGAGCCGCCCGAGGACTTGGGCGCGGTGTCCACCTTCTTCGCCGCGGCGCGGGCGTGGCAGGCGCCGACGGTCATGTCCTCGCGCCTGTTGTGCGCGAACAGGGCGTCGTGGCGCAGCCACCTGATCGCGTTGAGGTGGGTGATCTTGTCGATCTGCTCGTCGGTCAGGTTCTTGACCTGCTCCCACAGCAGCTCGGCGGCATCGGGCCAGAGCGCGTCGGAATGCGGATAGTCGACCTCGTAGGTGACGTTGTCCTCGCCCACTTCGGACAGGTTCTTGAGGCCGTAGGGGTCCCACAGGAAGCAGTGCGCGAAGTGGCGCTTCATCAGCTCGCTGGGCTTGATGTCCTGGAAGCGCGAGCGCGTCCAGGCCTTGTGGCGCCAGTTCGAGAAGTCGGCGCGCTCCATCAGGTAGGGCACCCAGCCGATCGAGCCTTCCGAGACGATGATGCGCATGTCCGGATACTGGTGCAGTTCCTCGAGCTGGAGCCAGTCGGCCACGCCCTGCGCCACCGACATCGGCATCGTGCTGATCCACGCCTCGATCGGCGTCTCCATCGACGCGTGCGGCGCCGGGTTGCCCGAGCCGATGTGCAGCGCGATGGTCATGTCGTTGTCCATCAGCGCCTTGAACACGGGGTTCCAGTAGTCATTGTGGATGCTGGGCAGGCCCTGCACGGTCGGGTTCTCGTTCATCGAGACGACGCGAAAGCCCTTTTTCGCGCAGCGGTCGATCTCGGCGACGGTGGCGTCGATGTCCCAGGTCGGCAGGATGGCGAGCGGGATGAAGCGGCCCGGATAGGCCATGCACCATTCGTCATAATGCCAGTCGTTGTAGGCCTGCATGTGGCGCAGCGAGAGCTTCTTGTCGGGCGCCTTGTGGAAGGTCTGGCCGTCGAAGCCGATCGAGTTGCCGAAGCACATCGATGCGGCGACGCCGTTCACGTCCATATCGTCGATGCGCTTGTGCACGTCCCAGCAGCCGTCGCGGAGCTGGTCGAGCGAGGTCGGCTCCATGCCGTATTCCTCGAAAGGCCGGCCGACCACAGCGTTGAGGCCCACCGAAGGGCGGATGTAGCCCTGGTACTGCCAGAAGTTCTTGCCCTGGCTGTCGGTCCTGAGCTTGGGCGCGCTGGCGAGCAGTTCTCCCGAAAGCTGGTTGTCGAACAGCGTGGGCGGTTCGCAGATGTGATCGTCGGTGCTGATGACCACCATGTCGTTCATTTGCATCGTTCGTCTCCGTTCCTGGCCGGGTCGCCGGACCGGACCGGGCCATTTCCGCAGGCAGCCGGCACGATCCCCTCCCGCAAGCGACGGGGTTCTGACCCGAGGGCTCGCCGCGCGAAGTCTTTGTCCCGGGCGGCCAGGCGGCATTGATCGAAGTCAAATCACCCCATGAACGCGCCAGCATCGCCCCGGCGACGCAGCGGCACTTTGCGCTCGATCAATGAGCATCCCCACGGTTCCGTGCCAATATCCGCCCATTGGACGAAAAATTGGCCGCCGGAGGTTATGATGGGTGACATGGGCAGAATTGCGGAAAGCGCGGAAACGACCCCGAAGGCGGTGCGCATCCCGGCAGAGGCCTATATCTCGCACGACTATGCCCGCGCGGAGCGCGACCGGCTGTGGCGCAAGGTCTGGCTCCAGGCCGGGCGGATCGAGGATCTGCCCGAGGTCGGCAACTACATCACCTATGACATCCTCGACGATTCCGTGCTGATCGTGCGCACCGCGCCGGACACCATCAAGGCCTATCACAACGTCTGCACGCACCGCGGCCGCCGGCTGGTCGACACGCCGGAAGGCCAGCGCAACGCGCGCGGCAGGAAGATGAACTTCGTCTGCGGCTTCCACGCCTGGACCTTCGACATCGAGGGGCAGTGCACCTTCATCCAGGCGCAGGAGGAATGGGGCGGCGCGCTGACCGACGAGGACACGCGCCTGGGGCCCGTCCGCTGCGACACCTGGGGCGGGTTCGTCTGGATCAACCTCGATCCCGCCTGCGAGCCGCTGCGCGACTATCTCGAACCGGCGGCGACGATGCTCGATCCCTTCGAGCTGCAGAACATGCGGCCGCGCTGGCGTTTCTGGACGGTGTTCGACTGCAACTGGAAAGTCGCGCTCGAAGCCTTCAACGAGACCTACCACGTCCCCGGCACGCACCCCGAATTCATGGCGTTCGGCGATTTCACCGGCTGGGGCCGGCCGCAGGGCAAGCACAGCCACATCGGCTACGACACCGGCAAGGGCCCGAAGGAGAACGCCTCCAAGCTGCGCCTGGGCGCCGGCGACCCCCGCACCACTACCGCCGAGATGCAGAAATATACCTGGGAAGGCGTCAACACCAACACCACCCAGACCCTGGTGGACGTCGCCCAGACCCTGCCCGATGTGCTGCCCGAAGGCACCCCGGCGGCCGAGGTGCTCAAGTACTGGCTCGACACCGCCCGCGCGGTCGACGAGGCGCGCGGGGTGTTCTGGCCCAAGGTCGATCCCGCGCACGTCGCGGCGAGCGGGACGAGCTGGCAGATCTTCCCCAACCAGCAGATCGGCCACGCGGTGAACAACATGCTCTGCTATCAGGCGCGGCCCTGCGGCTACGATCCCGACAAGTGCTATTTCGAGGTCGCGGTCTACGAACTCTATCCCGAAGACGGCGCGCCCGAAACCGAGTGGACCTATGCCGATCCCAAGGACTTCCCCTACGTGCTCAAGCAGGACTTCTCCAACATGGCGGCCGTCCAGCAGGGGATGAAGGAGCTGGGCTTCAGGGGCAACATCCCCAATCCCAAGGCCGAAGGCGCGGTGGTCAGCCTGCACCGCAACCTCGCCCGCTACATGGGCACCGGCGCGCCTGTGCCGATGCGCTGAGGCGCCGTGCGGTTGGCCTGAACGCCCACCCCTCCCCCCCCTACGGGGGACGATTCGGGCGCAAATTGCGCTTCCCACTTCTTTGAGGGCACACGGCTCCTTCCCGCCCTGTCGCCCCTGCCCCTACCCCTCGACAAGCTCGGGATAAACTTCAGGCCAATGGCCGGAAGGCAGGGCCCCGGATAAGCTCCCCTCGTCGATGCAGCGGCGGCGTCAAGCCGCCCCCCCGGATCGGCCCCTGCCTGCGCAGGGGCGACGGAATAGGGATGAGCGCCCTCTCGCGCGCAAAAAAATCGGCGGCCGTTCACGAGGCACGGCCGCCTGAGGTGGGGAGAACTGGCCAGGTCGGTTTCGGGCGAGACCGACCTGGCAATCGCCTTATGGGTCCGCCGCCATCGGCCAACATTGATTTGGGTCAAACCCGCCAATTTCCGCGAATAACGCCGCTTTTTGATCTCGATCAAAGCGCGCGCGAATGCTTCGATTACCTTATCAACAACACTGTTGATTATAACTCCAGCAAAGCGAGGCCCCGATGATCTGTCAGCCCTCCGACTGCCCTCCCGCCAGCGAGATCGACATCCCGGCGCTGCGCGCGAAATACCTTCGCGAGCGCGACCGCCGGATCAAGAAGAACCACAACGACCAGTACGTCTCCGCCAGCGGCAAGTGGGCGGACATCTACGAAGTCGATCCCTATACGCCCGTCGCCCCGCGCGATCCGATCACCGGAGAGACCGACGTGGTCATCCTGGGGGCCGGCTATTGCGGCATGATGGTCGCCGCCCAGCTCAAGAAGGCGGGCATCACGAACTTCTACAACATCGACCACGGCGGCAACTTCGGCGGCACCTGGTACTGGAACCGCTATCCCGGCATCCAGTGCGACAACGACTCGCTGGTCTACATGCCGCTGCTGGAAGAGACCAATTACATGCCGTCGAAGAAATTCGCCGACGGCTACGAGATCCACGATCACTGCCAGATCATCGCCGACACCTTCGGCCTGCGCGACAACGCGCTGTTCCACACGCTGATCGAATCGCTGGTCTGGGACCCGGCGCTCAACCGCTGGCGGGTGGGCACCAACCGCGGCGACGACATCAAGGCCCGCTTCGTCGTGCTGGCGATGGGGCCGCTGAACAAGCCGAAGCTGCCCGGCATCCCCGGCCTCGACGAGTTCAAGGGCAAGATCTTCCACACCGCGCGCTGGGACTATGACTACACCGGCGGCGAATGGCGCAATCCGGCGCTGACCAAGCTTGCCGACAAGAAGGTGGCGATCATCGGCACCGGCGCGACGGCGATCCAGGTGGTGCCCTATCTCGCCAGGTACGCGGGCCAGACTTACGTGATCCAGCGTACGCCCTCGACGATCGACGAGCGCAACAACCGGCCGATCGACCCCGAATGGTATTGGTCGCAGAAGCCCGGCTGGCAGGAAGAGCGCATCCGCAATTTCCACCACGCCGCGATGGAACGGCTGGCGCCCGGCGAGCCCGACATGATCCAGGACATCTGGACCGAGATCAGCCGCAACCTCTCCGCCGAGCTGGAAGCCGAAGGCTGGCCCGAGATCACGCCCGAGGAATATGCCCGCCGGCGCGAGATCATGGACTATCGCGTGATGGAACGGCTGCGCAACCGCTGCGACATCGTCAAGGACCCCGCGACGGCCGAGGCGCTCAAGCCCTACTACCGCTATCTGTGCAAGCGGCCAGCCTCGAACGACGATTTCTATCCGGCCTTCAACCAGCCCAACGTGAAGCTGATCGACGTCGCCGAGACGCAGGGCGTCGAGCGGCTGACCGAAAAGGGCTTCGTCCACAACGGCGTGGAGTACGAGATCGACTGCCTGATCCTCGCCTCGGGCTACGAAGTCACCAACGACCTCGACCGGCGCTGGGGCATCGACCGGATCGAGGGGCGCGACGGCCTGTCGATCTACGATTACTGGCGCGAGGGCTTCCAGACCTTCCAGGGGATGATGGCGCACAACTTCCCCAACATGTTCTTCACCGGCTTCACCCAGGCCGGAACGAACGCCAGCAATTCCAAGACCTTCATCGATCAGGGCTTCCACATCGGCTATGTCGCCAGCCAGGCGCTGCTGCGCGGGGCCGTGGTGATCGAGCCGACGCAGGAGGCGCAGGACGCCTACATCGCGCACCTGCGCTCGGTCGCCGTCGACAATTCCACCTACGTCAACGAGTGCACGCCCAGCTATTTCAACAACGAGGGCGACACGACCAAGAAGCGCCACATCTTCGGCGAGCCCTGGGGCGAGGGATACTACCCGTTCGAGGCCATGCTCGAGAAATGGCGCAACGCCGGCGACCTCGCCGGCCTGGAACTCATCCGCGAAGCAGAGGACGTCCCGGCGGAATGAATGCGAGGGGGGCGCGGCGCCGGCCGCGCCCCGGCTCGTTGCCGCCAACGGAAATTCATCGGGAGGTTGCCATGAACAAGCCTGAAAAGATCGTTTCCCCGGACCTGTCGGAAGCGCTCATCTACCCCGCCGAGGCCTTCACCAGCCGCGAATATGCGGAAGCCGAGCCGGAACGGCTGTGGTCGAAGGTCTGGCAGCAGGCCGGCCGCGTCGAGGAGCTGCGGCAGGTGGGTGACTACATCACCTACAACATCTGCCACGATTCCATCCTCATCGTGCGCGACACGCCCGACACGCTCAAGGCCTTCCACAACGTCTGCCCGCATCGCGGCCGCAGGCTGGTGGGCAACAACACCGGCGGCGGGCCGGCGCCGGTCAAGCAGAACACCGGCAACCACTCCGCCAGGGGCAGCCAGTTGAAGTTCGGCTGCAACTATCACGCCTGGACCTTCGACCTCGACGGCGACGCCACCTACATCCCCGACCGCGAGGACTGGAACGGCGCGCTGGACAATGTCTGCACCAGCCTGACGCCGGTGCAGGTCGATACCTGGGGCGGCTGGATCTGGATCAACATGGACCCCGAAGCCGGCCCCTTGCGCGAATATCTGGAGCCGATCGCGACGCTGATCGACCCCTTCGAATTCGACAGGATGCGCTATCGCTTCCGCTTCTGGGGCATCTTCGACTGCAACTGGAAAGTCGCGCTGGAAGCGTTCCTCGAACCCTACCACGTCCAGGGCACGCACCCGCAACTGATCAAGTACGGCGATTTCTACTCGTTCTCCAAGTCGTTCGGGCTGCACGGCCAGACCGGCTTCGATTCGAAGGCGCACCGCGACAGCGGATCGGCCGTCGAAACCTCGGTCCACCGCGCCGCCGGCGACGGCGATCCGCGCACGACGATCGCGCAGATGCAGGCGGAATACTGGGAGACCATCGGCGCCAGCACGTCCGAAACGCTGGTGAAGACCGCCCAGCGCCTGCCCGTCGAACTGCCCGAAGGCACGCCCGCGGCCGAAGTGCACAAGCGCTGGATGGAGATGGCGGTGGCCGAGGATGCCGCCCGCGGCGTCCAGTGGCCGCAATTGACCGACGCGCAGGTCGCGGCGGCCGGTCTGGCCCTGTCGATCTTCCCGAACGTCAACTTCATCCCCGGACCGACGTTCGCGCTGTCCTACCGGGTCCGCCCCTACGGCACCGATCCGGACAAGTGCATCTTCGAGGCCGTCGCGCTCGACCGCTTCCCCGAGGGCGAGGAGCCCGAGACCGAATGGACCTATGTCGAGCAGGATCTCGACAAGTGGCCCTACGTCATCTCGCAGGACATCTCGAACATGGTCGAGGTCCAGCTCGGCTACAAGTCGCGCGGGTTCCGCGGCAACCTGCCCAACCCGTGGCAGGAACGCAAGGTGACCAACCTGCACTACAACCTTGCCAAGTACATGGGCACGGGCGCGCCGGAGCGGCTCGACTAGGGCGCGAAATCGCCTCCCCGGCCGGGGAAATTGCGCGAGATCAAAGCGGCGCTTTCCCGGCCGGGCCAAGCTCAGGCGGATATCATCTGCAAGCTTTGCAGAAGAACCGCCGACCGCGACAGGAGAGCGCCACATGGCCGTTACCGAAATCACCCGCCTTCGGGTGGAAGAGATCAAACCGAAGATCGGCAGCCGCGTCCTCAACAGCAAGGACGAACTGCTCAGCGGCGAACTCACCGCCGAGGTCAACGAACTGCTCGAAGCGCGCGGCGTGCTCGTTTTTCCCGAGGTCCATTTCTCCGACGAGGAGCAGGTGATCTTCACCAACCTGCTCGGCGGCAACGCCACCGAGATCGGCGTCGACGGCGGCGCCGTGTTTTCCATCTCGCTCGACAGCAAGGAAAACTCCAGGCAGGTCATCGAATACCTGAAGGGTTCGCTGTTCTGGCATGTCGACGGGACGATGAACCCCGTGCCGATCCGCGGCTCGATCCTCTCGTCGAAGGTGCTCGCGACCTGGGGCGGCAACACCGAGTTCTCCAACTGCTACGCTGCCTACGAGGACCTGCCGGCCGAACGCAAGGCCGAGATCGACACCCTGCGCGTGATCCATTCGATGTGGGTTTCGCAGCTCTACCATTGCCCCGAGCCGACGATCGCGCAGCTTGAGGACTGGCAGGCGAAGGGCGAGATCGTGCTGCCGCTGGTGTGGAAGCACCGGTCGGGCCGCAAGTCGCTGATCCTGGGCAACACGACGCAGCAGGTGGTCGGCATGGACCTGCGCGAGAGCGCCCGCACGCTTCACGGCCTGCGGGAATTCGCCACCAGCGAGCCCTATCACTACAGCCACGAATGGAAGGTCGGCGACGCGGTGATGTGGGACAACACCGGCACGCTGCACCGCGCCATGCCTTACGATCCGGACTGCGGCCGTCTGCTGCGCCGGACCATCCTCCTGGGCGACGAGCCCTTTTCCTGAGCAACGATAACACAAGAGGTGTCCCGATGGCCGAAATGGATATTGCCGAGCAGCTGCGCACGGCCAACCCGCTCCAGGTCGAGAATCCCGCGCTGATCCCCGCCGCGCGGTATTATGACGAGGAGTTCTACCGCCTCGAATGCGAACACCTCTGGCCGAACGTCTGGCAGATGGCCTGCCGGCTGGAGCAGATCCCCAACGTCGGCGACTGGATCGAATATTCCAACGTCGGCAAGTCGGTCATCGTCGTGCGCGCGAAGGACGGGCTCAAGGCTTTCGAGAACCACTGCCGCCACCGCGGCGTGCCGATCGCCGGCGGCAAGGGCGCCGAGCACGGCAACTGCGCCAAGGCCGGCTTCATCTGCCCGTTCCACGGCTGGCGCTGGAACATGGACGGCGAATGCACCTTCGTCTACGGTCGCCACCTGTTCGACCAGGAACTGCTCGACAAGGACGAGCTGGCGCTGCGCAAGGTGCGGGTCGAAACCTGGGGCGGCTGCGCCTTCATCAACCACAACCCCGACGCGCGCCCGCTGCGCGAATGCCTGGGGCCGGTGCTCGACCGGCTGGAAGCGCGCGGCATGAGCAAGCTGCGCTCCGAATGGTGGTTCGCGACCGTGCTGCCGGCGAACTGGAAGGTGGCGATGGAAGCCTTCATGGAAGGCTACCACGTGATGAAGACGCACCCGCAGCTCCAGCACGCACAGCCCAGTCTCTACAACGCGCGCTACGGCAATGAGACGGGCGGCCTGGGGTCGCTGGCCAACCCGAACCTGTCGGTCAAGGACAACATCCAGGAAGCGCTCACCTCGATGGAGCTGCTCAGCGTCGGCATGGCCGGCCTCGTCCACGCCAAGGAGGTAGAGATCGCCAAGCAGCTCGCCGACGTGGAGCTGCCCGACGATCCGCAGCAGGCGATGATGACCTGGTACGGCCTCGTCTGCCAGGCGATCACCAAGCAATTGCGCGAGCGCGGCGAGGACGTGCCCGACCTCGCCACGGTCATGCGCGACCATCCGGTGGAAGCGGTGGAATACCTCTTCCCGCACTATTTCCTGCTGACCTACTTCACCAGCATGTCGTCGTACCGCATCCGCCCGCTGGGGCCGGAAAGCTGCCTGTTCGAGATCTGGTCGCTGACCCAGTATCCCGAAGGGCAGGAGCCCGAAGTGCCGATGGAGCCGACGGTGCTGCCGTTCGACAGCCAGGACTTCCCGATGATCCCGCGGCAGGACTATTCCAACATTCCGATCCAGCAGAAGGGGCTGCATTCCGAAGGGCTCGAGGTGCTGCGCCTGTCGAAGGAGCGCGAAGGGCTGATCAGCAACTACCACCGCCTGATCGACGGCTACATCGCCGGCGAACCGCCCGCCAAGCTGGCGCAGGCGAACACCAAGCTGGGCGGCAATTTCGACGGCCCGATCCTGGATCTGGGGTTCTGAGCACGATCATCTTCGTTTGAAACAGCGGTGATCCTGAGGCGAAATATTCCCCCTCCCGCGATGGAGGGGGATGTTTTTTGGGATCACGGTGATTGCAAGCACCAAGCACCCCAAGGCCGCTCAGGCTGAGCGGATGTGGTTGTAAGGCCGGCCTCCCCACCCCGTCCTATCGCCCGACCGGCGCCGCCTCGCTGCCGTCGAGGCGGTGCGTGCAGCCCAGCGCGGCCGCGTCGTCGTCCTCGGCCAGCGCGGCGACGGTGCGCCAGCCGATCGCGCGCAGCCGCGCGGCGGTCTCGGCGTCGTGGCCGAGCGGGAGGAACAGCGTGTCGCGGCGCGGCTCGGTCGCCGCGAGCGCGTCGATCAGCGGATCGGGATAGAGCGAGAAGCCGGTCGCGGGCTCGTCCGCGCCCGCCTCGCGGGTCAGGATGCGATAGGTACCGCCGCGGCCGAGCGCGCCGGGAACATCCTCGGCATAGATCGTGAAGCCGAACCAGCTCTGGTATTCGAAGCCGTGGCGTTCGGAAGGGTCGAGCGTGATCCGCGCCAGACCCGCGACGCGCGCGGCGATCGCCCGCAGCCCCTCGATCCGGCTGGCGAGAACGCCGCCGCCCTGGTCTGTGGCGGCATCTATCGCCGCCAGCCGCTCGATCGCCGCATCGAACGGCCCGATGGCGGTAAGCAGCGGCAGGTAGGCCTCGCCGCCGGCTTCAACCAGCCCGCCCGCGTCCTTGGCATCGAGTTCGCGGCGCACCGCCTCGATTGCTCCGGGCGCCAGCGGCAGCGCCTTCTCGGCCAGCGTGTCGACAAGATCGGGCAGCGTGAAGTCGACCGAGATGCCCTGCGCGCCCGCGGCACGCAGCGCCTCGATGGCGATCACGACGATCTCGGCGGCGGCGGCCACCGAATCGCTGCCGATCAGTTCGGCACCCAGTTGCAGCCGCTCGCGCGTGGGATCGAGCCCGTCACCCTTGATGGTGAGCACCTGGCCGGCATAGCACAACCGCAGCGGCCGCGCCGCGCGCGCCAGGCTGGTCGCGGCCATCCGGCCCACCTGCGGCGTGATGTCGGAGCGCAGCGCCAGCGTCCGCAGGCTCGCCGGATCGACGAAGCGGAACATGCGGCGGGGCCGCACGCCTTCCATGCGCCGCGCCAGCGATTTCTCGAACTCGATCGAAGGCGGCTGGACGCGGTCGTAGCCGTGGCCTTCGATGATGTCGATCGCGGCGCGCGTCACGCGCGCCGCCACGGCCGCGCTGCGCGGCAGCCGGTCCTCAAGCCCTTCGGGCAGCAGATCGCGGTCGGTGTCTTCCATGGAGCCTCGGTTGGGACAACGGCATTGCGTGGCCTTCGACAAGCTCAGGCTGAGCGGATGCCTGTAATCAATACAAGACCCGCTCGTGCCGAGCCTGTCGAAGCACGCGCCCGGCGATTGCCCTAATCGCCCTCAGAACGCCAGCGCCATCACGCGCTTGACGCCCGGAAGCTCGCGGGCCTTGGCCAGCACGGCGTCCGACACCGGGCTGTCCACCGAGAGCAGCAGCACCGCTTCGCCCCCCGCCTCGCGGCGGCCGAGGTTGAAGGTGCCGATGTTGATCCCGTTCTCGCCCAGCAGCGTGCCGATGCGGCCGATGAAGCCGGGCGCGTCCTCGTTGACGATGTACATCATGTAGCCGGCCAGTTCGGCCTCCACCTTGATGCCGAACAGTTCGACGAGGCGCGGCTCGGAATTGCTGAACAGGGTGCCCGCGACCGAACGCTCGCCCGCATCGGTCTTCACCGAGACGCGCACCAGCGTGTGATAGTCGCCCTCGCGCTCGGTCCTGATCTCGCGCACTTCCATGCCGCGCTCCTTGGCGAGGAACGGTGCGTTGACCATGTTCACGCTGTCCGACTGCACGCGCAGGAACCCGGCCAGCACCGCCGCCGTGATCGGCTTGATGTTAAGCTCGGTCGCGGCGCCCTCGGTGTGGATCGAGATGCGCGGGATCACCCCGGTGGTGAGCTGGCCGACGAGGCTGCCCAGCTTCTCGGCCAGCGCCATGTAGGGCTTGAGCTTGGGCGCCTCTTCCGCGCTCAGCGACGGCATGTTGAGCGCGTTGGTGACACCGCCGTTGACGAGGTAGTCGGCCATCTGCTCGGCCACCTGCAGCGCGACGTTGACCTGCGCCTCGTTGGTCGAGGCGCCCAGGTGCGGCGTTGCCACGAAGTTAGGCGTGCCGAACAGCGCGTGCTCCTTCGCCGGCTCGGTGACGAAGACGTCGAGCGCCGCGCCCGCCACGTGGCCCGAATCGAGCGCTTCCTTCAGCGCCGCCTCGTCGACCAGGCCGCCGCGCGCGCAGTTGACGATGCGCACGCCCTTCTTGGTCTTGGCCAGGTTCTCTCTCGAGAGGATGTTGCGCGTCTGGTCGGTCAGCGGCGTGTGCAGCGTGATGAAGTCGGCGCGCTCCAGAAGCTGGTCCAGCTCGACCTTCTCGACGCCCATGTCGATCGCGCGCTCGGGGCTGAGGAATGGATCGTAGGCGACGACCTTCATGCGCAGGCCGAGGGCACGGTCGGCGACGATCGAGCCGATGTTGCCCGCGCCGATCAGGCCGAGCGTCTTGCCCGTCACCTCGGCGCCCATGAAGCGGTTTTTCTCCCACTTGCCGGCCTGGGTCGAGGCGTCGGCCTCGGGGAGCTGGCGGGCGAGCGCGAACATCAGCGCGATGGCGTGCTCGGCGGTGGTGATCGAGTTGCCGAACGGCGTGTTCATCACGACGATGCCCTTGGCCGAAGCCGCGGGAATATCGACGTTGTCGACGCCGATGCCGGCGCGGCCGATGACCTTGAGATTGGGCGCGGCATCGAGGATGTCCTGCGTCACTTTGGTCGCCGAGCGGATGGCGAGGCCATCGTACTGGCCGATGATCGCCTTCAGCTCTTCGGGAGTCTTGCCGGTGATCTCGTCGACCTCGCAGCCGCGCATGCGGAAGATCGCGGCGGCATTGGGGTCCATCTTGTCGGAAATGAGGACTTTGGGCTTGGTGGTCATCTTGGTGATTCCTCGAATACTCTCGTCATCCCCGCGAAAGCGGGGACCCATCTCCGGACATTGCGTCAAAGGATAGCTCGGGAAATGGACTCCCGCCTTCGCGGGAATGACGGCCTGATCGGTTGGCGGCTTACTTCGCGAGGCTTTCCCAGGCCCAGTCGAGCCAGGGACCCAGCGCCTCGATATCGGCGGTGTCGACGGTGGCGCCGCACCATATGCGCAGGCCCGGCGGGGCATCGCGATAGCCCGCGATGTCATAGGCCGCGCCTTCCTTCTCCAGCAGGCCGGCAAAGGCCTTGATGAAGTCGGCGTCGGCACCCGCGACGGTCAGGCAGACCGAGGTTTTCGAGCGGATGCCGCGATCCTCGGCGAGGTGGCCGAGCCAGGGGCGCGCGTGGACGATCTTGTCGAGCGCGTCGGCATTGGCGGTGCAGCGCGCCTGCAGGCCGTTCAGCCCACCGACGGACTTCGCCCATTCGAGCGCGAAGATCGCATCCTCGACCGCGAGCATCGAGGGGGTGTTGATCGTCTCGCCCTTGAAAATGCCTTCGGACAGCTTGCCCTTGGAGACGAGGCGAAAGACCTTGGGCAGCGGCCAGTCGGGCGTATGGCTTTCCAGCCGCTCGACCGCGCGGGGCCCCAGGATCAGCACGCCGTGGCCGCCCTCGCCGCCCAGCACTTTCTGCCACGAGAAGGTGGCGACATCGATCTTGTCCCACGGGATATCATAGGCGAAGACCGCGCTGGTCGCGTCGGCAAAGCTGAGGCCCTGCCGGTCGGCCGGAATCCACTCGCCGTCGGGCACCCGCACGCCGCTGGTGGTGCCGTTCCAGGTGAACAGCACGTCGTCCGACCAGTCGATCTTGTCGAGATCGGGAAGCTGGCCGTAGTCGGCGCGGATTACCGTGGGTTCGAGCTTGAGCTGCTTGACGGCATCGGTGACCCAACCTTCACCGAAGCTCTCCCAGGCCAGCGCGGTAACGCCGCGCGCGCCCAGCATGGTCCACATCGCCATCTCGAAGGCGCCGGTGTCCGAGCCGGGCACGATGCCGATGCGGTGCGTCTCGGGCAGCCCCAGCAGCTCGCGCATCAGGTCGATGCAATAGGAAAGGCGCGACTTGCCGATCTTGACGCGGTGCGAGCGGCCGAGCGATTCGGTGGCGAGCTTGTCGGCGGAATATCCGGGCGGCTTGGCGCAGGGACCGGAAGAAAAGAAAGGGCGCGCAGGCTTGCGCGCCGGCATCTGTACGTCAGTCATGTAGACTCTCCTTGCAGAGAGCTCGCGCGGCGTTGGGACCGCGTGGCCCGCCGGCGCATTTAGAGGCCCCCCGCCGCATGTCAAGAGGACAGACGGATAGATGGCCGATCGCCATGCATCGCAGCGTCGGACGGCGGCGCGCTCATCCCGCCCGCACCGCGTCGCCCGGTTCGGTTCGCCGCAGCGTCAACCCCTTGTTAACTATGTTGCCGGAGAGTTGCCGGCATCATGCGTCGGTTACTCTATCTTCTTCCTCTCCTCGTGGCGCTCGGCGGTTGCATCGACGCGCCCCGTGCGCCCGGACGCCAGACCATCGGGCAGTCGACGGCGAGCTTTACCCCGCGCCCCGAGGCACGCCAGTGCCTGGCGAACCTCGGGGCCACGCAGGCCAGCTTCACCCCGCTGGCCGACCAGTATTTCGGCGCCGGCTGCTCCACCTTGAACACGGTGCGGCTGGCCAGCCTGCAGGGCGACCATGCCGAGTTGGCGCTGTCCAACCTCGGTCCCGTCACCTGTCCGCTCGCCAGCACCTTCGCCGGCTGGGCGCGTTTCGGCGTGGACCGGGCGGCGCGGCAGATCCTGGGGAGCGCGCTGGTGCGGATCGAGACGATGGGCAGCTACAACTGCCGCAACGTCGCGGGCAGTTCCCGGCGCTCGGCGCACGCCACCGCCGAGGCGATCGACATCTCCGCCTTCATCCTCGCGGACGGCCGCCGGATCAGCGTGCTGGGCGACTGGAACGAGGGCTCGGCAGCCGAACGCCGGTTCCTGCAAGTGGTGCACGCCAGCGCCTGCAAGCGCTTCGGCACGGTCCTGGGCCCGGCCTACAACGCCGCCCACCGCGACCATTTCCACGTCGAGTTGAGCGGCAACAACTTCTGCCGGTAACAGGCACGCCGTCGCAGACCTGATCGGGGACCGCCAGCCCCATTGCCGGCCTCATCGACGCGCGGTCGCGTCCAGCCGCCAGCGGTCCCGGCTTTCGCCGGGACGACGCCTGCGTTCAGATATCCAGGTTGTAGAGCCGGACCGGATTGTCCTGCAGCACCTTCTTGCGCACTTCGGGGCTATGGCCGCCCAGCACGTCCTTCAGGTGCTCCTGCACGCCCGGATAGAGCGAGGTCGGATGCGGGAAGTCGGTCTCGAACATGACGTTGTCGACGCCGATCGTCTCCAGCAGGATCTTCGGCGCGACCTTCTCGAACCAGAAGCTGCACATGAAGTGATCGCGGAAGTATTCCCACGGCCGGCGGTGCAGCAGGCCCTTCTTGACCGGCAGCATCTCGTCGAACTGGTGCTCCAGCGCCTCGACGGCGAAGGGCACCCAGCCGGCGCCGCTCTCGATCAGGCCGATCTTGAGCTTGGGGTGCTGGTCGAGCCGGCCCGAGACCATCCAGTTGCCCAGCGTCGCGGCGTTGCCGATCGAGAACATCGTCGCCACCACCGACAGCGTCTGCTCGAAGCCGAAGCCGTCCCAGGTCAGAGTATTGGGGTCGATCGCCGCATTGAGGTGGAAGTTGAGCGGCAGGCCCGTGGCCTCGCACAGCTCGAGCAGCGGGGTCCAGTGATCGTGCATGAAGCTGGGCACGCCCACGCGCTCGGGCGTGTCGGGCAGGACGAAGCCCTTAAGGCCCATGTCGTGGCAACGCTTGGCCTCGGCCATCATCGCGCCGTGGTCCCAGAACGGGAGGTGCGCCATGTTGAAGATACGGTTGCCCGACTCCTGCTGGATCTCGACCGAGGCATCGTTGTAGATCTGCACGATCTTGATCGCGAGGTCGTTGTCGCCCAGGCTCATCAGCGAGCCGGCCTGCGTCACGCCCGAGTTCTGGAAGGCGATCTGGGCGTAGATGCCCATGTCGTCCATCGCCTGGAGCCGGTCCTTGATGATGTGACCGCCCGGATGCGCCTGCTCCAGCTTCGGGAAGGCGAGGCGGCCGAGCAGCTTGTTGTTGTCCTTGCGGATGACGTTGCCGCCCATCGAGCCGAAGTTGCGATCCCCCACGTACCAGCGCTCGACGCCGTCGGGATCGAGCTTCACGTAAGGCACCTTGTCCTTGTAGGCGGCCGGCGCGCGCGAGGTGAAAAGGTCCGGCGCCTCGGTGATGTGCGTGTCGCAGTCGACGATCTTGATGCCCTCGAACATCGGATCGAGGCCGCCCGACTGCGTGGAGTAATCGACCTCGCGGATCACGCCGCCTGCGGTGTAGCCTTCCGCGGACCAGTACTTCTTGGCGTTCTGTGCCATTTCCTTGGTGTCGGCGTCCGACATTGCTGTTCTCCTGGAAAGTGGGTTTAAGAGCCCATGTCGCAGTCCGTACCCGCGATTTCAATGGATGCGCCAACGCCGAAGCGATGATTCGTGCGTTCGGGCGAAATATCCTAGAAAGGCGGCATGGACCCTGACCAACGCCGCTACGCGCCCGCGACCTTGCGCAACCGCGCGCCGATCCTCGACGTGCTGCGCACGGTGCTGCCCGAGCGCGGCCTCGTGCTCGAGATCGCCAGCGGCTCGGGCGAGCACGCGATCCATTTCGCGCGCGGCACGCCGGTGCTGCGCTGGCAGCCGAGCGACCCTTCCCCCGATGCGCGGGCCTCGATCGCCGCCTGGGCGGAGGCGGAGCGTCTCGCGAACGTGCTGCCGCCGCTCGATCTCGACGCCGCGGCGGATGTCTGGCCGATCGCCCGCGCCGACGCGGTGGTCTGCATCAACATGATCCACATCAGCCCCTGGGAGGCGACCGAGGGCCTGATGCGCGGCACCGGCCGGCTGCTCGCGCCCGGCCAGCCGCTCTATCTCTACGGCCCTTATCGCCGCGCGGACCACCCGCTCGAGCCGAGCAACGCCGCCTTCGACGCAGACCTCAAGCGTCGCGATCCGCGCTGGGGCCTGCGCGAGCTGGATGCGGTGGCGGCCTGCGCCGGGGCGAACGGCCTGATGCTGGAGCAGGTGATGGAAATGCCGGCGAACAACGTGTCGGTGATCTTCCGCAAGCGCCCGCCCGTCGCGCGTTGATCGGGGCCTAGAAGCGCCGCAGCAGGTGCTCCAGCGACCGCCGGGCGTCTTCGCGGTCCGCCGGGGCGGAACCCGCCTCCTCCTCGATCGCGGCGCGGATCTCCTCGATCTCCCGCCCGGTGAGATGCTCGATGGCGATGAACTGCTCGCGCGCCGTCTTCACCGCCCGGATCAGCTCGTCGAGCTTGGCCTGCATGGCCGCCGCATCCCGGTTCTGGCTGTTCTGGATGAGGAACACCATGAGGAAGGTGACGATGGTCGTGCCCGTGTTCACCACGAGCTGCCATGTGTCCGAATAGCCGAAGGCCGGTCCGGAGATGCCCCATGCGACGATCACCGCAAGCGCCACGATAAAGGCGACCGGTTGCCCGGTGGCGCCCGAAACGGTCGTGGCGAACCTGGTGAAGATGCGGTCCATGCGATCGCTCCTTTCCTGATCCCCGCAACATTCGGCGCGGCCGATAGTTTCACGGCGACCGGAACCGCAAGGGAGACCAAATCATGGGAAAGGCTGCGCTTCTCTGGCTGATCGGGGTGCCGATCCCCGTCATCCTGATACTCTGGCTGCTGTTCTTCCGCTGACGGCGGCGCGGCCTACATCAGCGTTTCGATCACGCTCAGGTAGTCGAGGTCGACCAAGGCCGCGCTGGTGCGCGAGACGACGGCGCAATTGAGCGGCTCCGCCTGCCGTTCGATCTCGTTGGTGAAGAAGATGAAGTGGCCGTAGAGCAGCAGGACCGTGTACTGGCGCCAGGCCTCGTCGAACGAGGGGACGTCCACGCCGTTGCGGGCCAGTTCCGCCAGATAGACCTGGATCAGCGAGCCCTCCCAGCGCCGGCGATCGGCGGAATCGAGCGAGCCGGAGATGTGGTAGGCCACTTCCAGCATGCCCGGCGCCGTGCTCGCCAGCGAATCGAAGAAGCCGGGCGTGCCGTCGGGATAGACGTAGAGATTGCCGAGGTGCACGTCGCCGTGGATCACGCATTGCGGCAGGCTGCGCGCGAAGCGGGTCATCGCCGTCCACGCCCGCACCAGCCAGTCCCGGTCGTGGAAGCGCACCGACGACGCCGCGCCGCGCGGTGCCGCGACGAACCGCGCCCAGGTCTCCGGCTCAAGGTAGTGCTCGAAGAACGGCTGCATGATGCCGAAGAACTCGAACAGATCACCCCACTTGCCGCCGGGCGCCAGTTCCGGGCTGTTCCAGCTCCGCGCGTGAAACCGCGCCAGCACGGTCAGGCGGCGGGCGACTTCCTCGTGCGTCTGCGGGCGCAGCACCGTGCAGAAGCTGACGCCGCGCCGCACGAGGTCCTCCATGATGACGATGCCCTGCTTCCGCTCGGCGTCGTAGTCGGCGAAATAGCAGTCCGGCGTCGGCAGCGGCATCGCCGGGAACACGTCGCGATAGGCGCGCGCCTCGCGCTCGAACATCTGGTCCATGCCCACGGCGCGGCTGTGCGGTTCGAACCCGCCCTTGAGGATGACGATCTCCGGGATGCCGGCGCGCCGCCCCGCCTCGTCGAGATCGAGCCGCAGGCGGATCTTGGTGGTCGTGCCATGCACCGTGTCGATCGTCTCGATGGCGCGGACGGTAACGCCGGGCGCGCGCACGCGCAGCGCCGCGGTCAGCCATTCGGGCGTGATCTCCGCCGTCGTCACCGGCAGCGGAAAGTGGCTTGCCTCGCTCAAGTTGCATCCCCCCTCTTTTCGCCGATTGATAGGGCAAGCGAGCGCGCGGCGCAAAGAGGCGGTCCGCCGTGAGGGGACACCCTGGTCAGTTTCCGTGCGCCATCTCGTCGCTCTGCTCGGCGAGCAGCGGCAGGATCGTCGTGTCGGCGAGCACCGTGCAGAAATACTCGTTGAGCTGCCTGATCCGCCCGCCCGCGAAGCTGAAGATGAAGACGTACTGGTTGCAGTAGGGCTTGCCGTTCCTCAGTTCGGCGTTGCCCTCGAACTCCAGCACGACCGTATCGCCTTCGGCCACCACCTTCTCGATCTTGGGGCGGAAGCCGGTGGGGACGATCTCGCGGAACGCGGCTGCGGTCGCCAGCATGGTCTCGCGATTGCGCCAGCCGGACACCTGGCCGAACCCCTTGGTAAAGGTTTCCGCGTCGTCGGTGAGGCAACGCGCCATGCGCTCGGCATCGCCGTCGCTCATGGCGTTCAGGAAATCCAGGGCGACCTGCTTGTTCGCTTCACTCATGTGCGTCCGCTCCCAACTCGGCCGAAGACGGCCTTCCAGATATTGCCCAGCCATGCGCCCAGCGCCGCGAGAACGGAGGACCTCGCGGGCACGGGCTGAGACGCGGTGCCCGTCGCGGCGGCCTCGATCCTGTCGCGCAACTGTCCGGCGAAGCCCTTGGCGAGTTGCGGCAGCAGCGGCCGCCCCATCGCTTCCCACATCGGCGCCATCGGGCCGCTGCCCTCGACGCGCACCGCCAGCGTCACCTCGGTCTCGCCGGGGCCTTTCGCCACGGCATGATAGGTCCCCCCGCCCTGCACCGGATCGCCTTCGAGCTTGTAGGTGAAGAAGACCCGATCCGGTCCGTCCCACTGGTCGACGTGGACCCGGACCTTCACCGTCCGCACCAGCCCGCCGACGCCGACCTTGAGCGTCCAGCGCGAGTTGTCGTCGTCGATCACCTCGCATTCCTGCATACCGGGCATAAGGCTCGCCCAGCCGCGAATGTCGCGCGCGAAAGCCCAGATGCTGTCGATACCGTCGCGGATGAGAACGGTCTGCTCTGTCTCGATCATGGCGCGCTCAGCCCCCCATCCGTTCGGCTGCGGTCGCCAACAGGCCGCTGGGCTCGCCGCAAGCGTGGCGCGCGGCAAGCCAGCCGTAAGTCATGCCGCGCGCGTTGGACACGCCGCTCTGCATCACCGCGCCGCTCTCCATCCGCGCCGCCGAGTTGCCGGCGGCGTAGAGGCCGGGGATCGGCCGTTCGTCCCAGCCGACCACGTTGGCGTTGCGGTCGATCTTCAGGCCGGCGGCGGGAATGCCGGTGGCGCCCATCCGCGACATCCTGACCGCATAGAACGGCGGCTTGACCAGCGGGCCGAGGTTGGGGTTCGGCTTGTGGCTCTTGTCGCCGGTCATCCATGCGCCCCACGGCTGCTCGCCGCGGCCGAAGTCGGGGTCCACGCCCTTTTCCGCATTGGCGTTGAACCGCGCGATCGTGTCGGCCAGCCCTTGCGGGTCGATACCGGCCTTGCTCGCCAGTTCCTCGATCGTATCGGCAACAACGCCGAAGCCCTCGGGCCAATCCTGGCCCGGCATGACCGAGACGAAGGCGTACTTCTCGCGTGCCTGGCTGTCGATGACGATCCAGCACGGAAAGTTGGGGTGCGTCTGGTTCACCCCGTCGATCACGTCGGTCTGGTAATAGAAGCTGCGGTAGAAGCCCTCGTTGCCGAAGCGCCTGCCCTTGCTGTTGACGACGATGTGATGTGGCAACCCGATGATCGGCATGGCGCTGCGCCAGACCGGCAGCCCCTCGTCGGTTTCCTCGCCCGGAACCGAGAAGCCCGCCATCGAGATCTCCGGCACACGGGCGACCTTCGCGCCGAACGGCCCGGCCAGCCGGATGTTGGAGCCGTCTATGGCGGAAAACAGCATCGATTCGGGTTCGAGCTGGTTGCCCAGCGTCTTTTCCAGTTCCTGATGACGCTCATAGCTAGACACCGCGATGACGACGCCCTTGTTGGCCTTGATCGCGATTTCCCGGCCGTCGCGCACCGCCCGCACGCCGACGATGCGGGTGCCGTCGGCGATCAGGCCCTCGGCGCTGAGGCCGGTTTCAAGCGGGATGCCGCGATCGAGCGCGGCCTTGACGAAATAGGCGGCCAGCCCCGAGCCGGCGCATCGTTCGTCCTTCATGATCCGCTGGCCGAGAAGCTCGAAGTCCCACTTGACCATCGCGGCCAGACCGCCCGCGTCGGCGATGTCCTGCGTGGTGAGGCCGTAAGGCACCTGCGGCGAGAGCCGGGTCTTGGCCTGCCATTCCTCGCCCAGCGACGGGCCGGGAAAGGGCTCCACCTCAAGCAGGCGGCCTTCCGACACGCTATCGTTGGTGAGACCGTAGTAATAGTCCGGGCAGCCGCGGATCACGTTCATCCGGAGGCCCGCCTGCTCCTCGAAATAGCGCAGCGCCTCGCGTGCGTGGACGGTGAAATTCAGGATGGCGCCATCCTCGCCGTAACCCATCGAAAGGCGCTGCAGATAGCGAAAGCCGCTGTCGGCCGAATCCTCGATGCCGAGCGCGGCGGCATGATGGTTGCCGGGAACCCACACCTGCCCCTGCGATAGTGCGGTCACGCCGCCGACCTGTTCGGAACGCTCCAGCACCAGCGCGCTGGCGCCGCGGTCGTGCGCGGTGATCGCCGCGGAAAGACCGCCGATGCCCGAGCCGATCGCCACCACGTCGGCCTCCATGTCCCAGCGCTCAGGCAGGTTGCTCAGCAGCATCGTTCGATCCTTTCCCAATGTCTTTTCCCGACCTTGTGCCCGCGCGCGCCGGTCCTGCCAAGCACCGGTCCGCCCGGCCAACCGCCTGCACGGCCCGCAGCCGCTCTTTTCCGCCGTCCGGCAGCCGATCCGCCAAACTCGCGAATCAATGATACCGAAGGGTCAGTTTTTGTCACCCCGATCGTTGCATTGTCAACGCCAGGCCTACCGAAAACGGCACGACATTCGCGAACTGCCAACAATTAGCACCTGTCCCGTTGCAAATGTGCGGTCGGGCGGTTGCCGGAGGCGGCCTCCGCGCTGCTTCGATAGATAGAACCGATCACAGTTCTGACATTAATCAATTTAGCCGAATTGAACCCGTGCCATATCGGTTCGCCAGGAGTGGTGGACGACTATCTCGCCGTGCCGGCGGGAAAGGAGGGGGCGCAGATGAAGCGGTATTTTCTGGCCGCCGCGATGGCGGTCGCGGCCGGAGGCATGTCTGCGGCAATCGCCGCACCGCCCGCCCCCTCGCCCGCGCAAGTGGGGAAACGGCATTTCATCCGCTGCATCGCCTGCCATTCGGTCAGCGCGGCCGCGCGGCCGATGACCGGCCCCCATCTCGAAGGCATCGTCGGCCGCCCGGCGGCGTCGCTGCCGGACTTCGCCTACACCGACGCGCTGCGCGCCCAGCCCTTCGTCTGGGACGAAGCGAGGCTCGATCGGTTCCTCAAGTCCCCCCAGGCCGACATCCCCGGCTTGTGCGTCCCGTTCTTGGGACTGCCGAAGCCCGAGGATCGCGCGGCGCTCATCGCCTACCTGAAAGACCCGGCCTGAGCCCTGGGGCAGCGTCCCCGCTCCCTTGATCATTACCCCCGGAAAACCCCCGGCCGCGCGGGGTTTTCCACCCTTCAACCGAAACAGGAGGATATATATGCGAAAGACTACAGCATCGTTATTGGCCATCGTCGCCATGGCCGTCTCGCCGGTGGCGATGGCGCAGGCCAGCGCGCCCGCGCAGACGGCGGAACCGGCAAAGCCCATGGCCAACAGGGACTGGTGGCCCAACCTGCTCGACCTGTCGCCGCTGCGCCAGAACGCGCCGCAGTCCAACCCCTATGGCGCGGACTTCGACTATGCGAAGGAGTTCGCAACGCTCGATCTCGCGGCGGTCAAGAAGGACATCGACACGGCGCTGACCACCTCGCAGCCCTGGTGGCCGGCGGATTACGGCAACTACGGCCCGTTCTTCATCCGCATGGCCTGGCACAGCGCCGGCACCTACCGCACGATCGACGGACGCGGCGGCGGCGGCGGCGCTGAGCAGCGGTTCGAGCCGCTGAATTCCTGGCCCGACAACGTCAGCCTCGACAAGGCGCGTCGTCTGCTCTGGCCAATCAAGCAAAAGTACGGCCGCAAGCTCTCGTGGGGCGATCTCATAGTGCTGACCGGCAACGTCGCGCTCGAGAACATGGGCTTCCAGACGCTGGGCTTCGGCGGCGGCCGGGTCGACGCCTGGGAACCAGACCTCGTGTTCTGGGGAACGGAAACCAAGTTTCTCTCTTCCGCGACCGGCCGCATGGACGGCGAGCGCAAGCTGCGGGGCCCGCTGGCCGCGACCGAGATGGGCCTCATCTACGTCAACCCCGAAGGCCCCAACGGCAAGCCCGATCCGATCGGGGCGGCGCACGACATCCGCGAGGCGTTCGGCCGCATGGCGATGAGCGACGACGAAACCGTGGCGCTGATCGCGGGCGGCCACACCTTCGGCAAGGCGCATGGCGCGCACAAGCCCGGTGAATGCGTGGGCGCCGATCCGGCCAGCTCGGGCGCCGAGAGCCAGGGCCTGGGCTGGGCGAACAAGTGCGGCAAGGGCAACGCCGAGGACACCGTCACCAGCGGCCTCGAAGGTGCGTGGTCGGCCAACCCGATCGCGTTCACCACGCAGTATCTCGACAACCTGTTCGGGTTCGATTGGGTGCAGACGCGGAGCCCCGCCGGTGCCGTCCAGTGGGTGCCGAGCGACAAGAACGCGGCCAATCTGGTGCCCGACGCCCATCGCCCCGACGTGCGGCACGCGCCGATCATGTTCACCACCGACATCGCGCTCAAGGAAGACCCGGGCTTCCGCAAGATCGCGCTCGGCTTCCACGAAGACCCCCAGCTCTTCGCCGATGCCTTCGCGCGGGCCTGGTTCAAGCTGACTCACCGCGACATGGGCCCGCGGACGCGCTACCTCGGCAGCGAAGTGCCTTCGGAGATCTTCACGTGGCAGGACCCGTTGCCGGCGGCCAGCTATGCCATGATCGACGCGCAGGACATCGCCCAGCTCAAGACCAGGATCCTCGCCTCGAGCCTGACCGGGCCTGAACTGGTGCGCACCGCCTGGGCTTCCGCATCGAGCTTCCGCGGCACCGACATGCGCGGCGGCGCCGACGGCGCGCGCATCCGGCTGGCTCCGGCGCGCGACTGGGCGGTCAACGATCCCGCCGAACTCAAGAAGGTGCTGGCGCAGTACGCCCGCATCCAGACCGAGTTCAACAAGGGACGCAAGGACGGCAAGCAGGTCTCGATCGCCGACCTGATCGTGCTCGGCGGCGGCGCGGCCATCGAGCAGGCGGCCAAGGCGGCCGGGCAGGACGTGGCGGTACCCTTCACGCCGGGCCGGGTGGACGCCACCCAGCAGCAGACCGACGTTGCCTCGTTCGCGGTGCTTGAGTCCAGGGCCGACGGCTTCCGCAACTACTACGCGGCGGACAGCAGCCTCGCGCCCGCCGAAGCGCTGGTCGACAAGGCCCGGATGCTGACCCTGACCGTGCCGGAAATGACGGTGCTCGTCGGCGGCATGCGTGCGCTCAACGCCAACGGGCGCGGCTCGGCCGACGGCGTGCTCACCAGCCGCCCCGGCCAGTTGACCAACGACTTCTTCGTCAACCTGCTGACCATGGACACGCAGTGGGCGAAGTCGGCGGCGACGCCGGGCCTCTACGAAGGGCGCGACCGCGCAAGCGGCCAGCTCAAGTGGCGGGCGACGCCGGTGGATCTGGTGTTCGGCTCCAACTCCGAGCTGCGCGCCGTGGCGGAAGCCTATGCTTCCGACGACGCCCGCGAGAAGTTCGTGAACGACTTCGTCGCGGCGTGGACCAAGGTGATGAACCTCGATCGCTTCTGATCGCCCCGCACCTGAAGCCGGAGAGAGGCGGCGGCGCCACGGCGGCGCCGCCTCTCCACACGAGACCCGTAGACATGATGATACTTTCCCGAACGGTGACCACGGCCGCCATCGCCGCCGCCGCGCTGGCGGCGGGCACGTTCGCCGGCGGCCGCGACGCGCTCGCCGGCGAAACCGCCCCTGCAAGGCTCCGGCCCGCCGCATTCGCCGCCTGCATCGCCTGCCACACGACTACGCCCGGCACGAACGGCTTCGGCCCCAGTCTGGCGGGTATCGCCACGCGCGGCGCGGCGAGCCTGCCCGGCTATGCCTACAGCGATGCCCTGAAGAAGTCCGGGCTGACATGGAACGCCGCCACGTTCGACCGATGGCTGACCTCGCCGCAGCGGCTGGTGCCGGGAACCCGGATGCCCTTCGCCGGTATCGCCAACCCGGCCAAACGCAAGGAAGTGGTCGATTACCTGCTGACGCTGAAATAGCGGAATGCAGCGCGCGTGCGGCTCAGCCCTCGCGCTTGCATCCGCGCTTTTCGAGGAACTCGGCCAGGACGACCGCCTGGTTCAACTGTGGGTCGTGGGCCCCGTAGAGCAGCGTGACGTCGTTGCCCTCGACCAGCGCGCAAAGCTCGGCGACCGGCGCCGGGTTGCCCTCCAACTCCCGGAAATACCGCTCGCGGAAGGCGTCGAACCGCGCCGGCTCGTGGCCGAACCACGTGCGCAGCTCAGTCGATGGCGCGATCTCCTTGAGCCAGAGATCGAGCTTGGCAGCCTTTCGCGAGACGCCGCGCGGCCAGAGCCGGTCGACCAGCACGCGGCTGCCGTCGCCGGGCGCGGCCGGTTCGTAGACCCGCTTGAGACGCAAGCGGCCCATTACCCGTCTCCGCTTTTCCCATGCCTGCGGCCGATCCAGGCGGGGGGATCGCTGGCCGGAAAGGATTCGATCGAGGCTTCGTCGATGGCATCGACAGGACCGCCGCGCTTGATCAGCACCCGGACCTGACGGCCGATTTCGTCGAGCAGAGGCAGATGGGGCGCGGCGCCGCCGGCGCAGAACCGTTCCAGCACGACTTCCCGGACAAGATCCTCGATCGGCCGCTTCTGCGCACGATACTGCTCGGCGATATGGTGCACCGCCTCCTCGAGCTGTCCGGCATCCAACGGGGTATCACGGTCATCCGTCATGGCAGCGCTCCGGCCTTTGTGTTGCCCCCTCTTGCTTCAACCCGCGACGAAAGCGACTCGATCCCGCTAGGCCAGGTTGAACAGCGTGAACATACCGGCAAGGACGATGCCGAAGATCATCACCATGACGCCGGCGATGCGCAGAATATAGGTCAGCGGATCGCCGCCGTCCTCGCTCACGACCCGGGATACCGGCGCCTGCGGGCGGCCGATCAGGCGCCGGAAAGCCGGCTGGCAGAATGCCATGGTAAAACCGATCACGGCGAGCACCACCCCGAAGAAATCGACGATCAGCACATATCCGGGCACGGGCGCTCTCCTTTCGTTCGCGTGGCATCAAGGACGATCAGTCCCGGCACGCTTCCAATCCTGCCTCCAGCCCGGCGATCAGATCCTGCTCTGCTTCCAGGCCGATCGACAGCCGCAGCAGGCTGTCTTCGATACCGGCGACGGCGCGGGCCTCTTCCCCCATGTCGGCGTGCGTCATGGTCGCCGGGTGGGCGACCAAGCTTTCGACGCCGCCCAGCGATTCCGCAAGGGTGAAGAAGCGGATCGCACCAATGAACCGGCGCACCGCGGCAACGCCGCCGGCCAGTTCGAAGCTGAGCATCGCGCCGAAGCCGCGCTGCTGCCGCGAGGCAATGGCATGGCCCGGATGCGCAGCGAGCCCCGGATAATGCACCTTCGCCACTGCGGAATGATTGTCGAGGAAGTTGGCCACCGCCATCGCGTTGGCCTGCTGCTGCTCCATGCGCGGAAACAGCGTGCGCAGCCCGCGCAGGGTCAGCCAGGCATCGAACGGGGCGCCGGTGCTGCCGACAATGTTGGCCCACTGGCGCAGCTCGTCGGCCTCGCCCGCATCCGCCGCGACCACCGCGCCGCCGATCACGTCGGAATGGCCGTTGAGATACTTGGTAGTGGAGTGGATGACATAATCGGCGCCCAGCGCGATCGGGCGCTGGATTGCCGGAGACAGAAAAGTGTTGTCGGCCGCCACCCTGGCACCCGCCGCGTGCGCCTTATCGGCCAGCGCCGCGATATCGACGACGCGCATCAGGGGGTTGCTGGGAGTCTCGATCAGGACCAGCGAGGGCCCTTCCGCAAGCGTGGCCGCGACGCTCGCCGCGTCCGACTGATCGACGAAGCGGACCCGGCAGTGGCCGCGCTCGGCGCGCGCCTTGAGCAGGCGCATGGTCCCGCCGTAGCAATCGTGCGGCGCGAGGATGAGATCACTCGGCCGCTGCCGCCCGACGAGCAGGTCCAGCGCGGCCATCCCGCTCGAGGTGATGACGGCGCCGGCGCCGCCCTCCAGCCTGGCCAGGGCTTCGGCCAGGATGTCGCGCGTCGGGTTGCCGGCCCGGCCATAGTCATAGCGCCGCGCCTCGCCGTAACCGGCGAATTCGTACGTGCTCGACAGATAGAGCGGCGGCGCGACGGCGCCGAAGGCGGAATCGGTCGCCACGCCATAGGCCGACGCGATGGTTTGCGGCCGGGCCTGGTTGTGGCGTCCGTCAGTCATTGAAAAAGCGTCCCTCCGTGACCTCGCGGACGATGCCGGCGCGGATGGTGAAGTCCCCGAAATTCTCACCCGGCTGCCGTTCCCGCGCATAGCGGCCGAGCACATCGGCCAGCAGCTCGAGAATGGCCGCCTCGCCGATGTTTTCCCGGATCATGCGGTTGAGCCGCTCCCCGTGGAAACCGCCGCCGAGGTAGAGGTTATATTTGCCCGGCGCAC
>JBAYPJ010000042.1:0-28996 GCA_041677785.1 Novosphingobium sp.
ATCCAGCTGAGCTACGGGTGCATACCGTTCGCGAGGTGCTTACGTCATGCTTACGCGAGTTTTTTGGCTTCTTGAAGAGCAAACCCGATATTCGCTCAAGCCATTGTTAAATCAATACCTTTTACCAACACCTGCAGCCTTCGCTGGACTTGACTACCGCCTTCGGAGGGCAGCGCTCTATCCAGCTGAGCTACGGGTGCCTGGGCGGGGCCCTAGCAAGCTGGCGGGATGCCAGCAATGGAGATTGTTGGCGATGCCGATCGTGCAGCCAAATTTATGTGTGCCTCTCGAGGCTGCACCCATCCGATGGCTGCGCGTCTCCCCGACCCGCGCCTCAGCACGGGCGCGGGGACAGATGTTTTGCCGGGCGAAGGCGAAGCGCCCGGTGGCGACGTCAGTTCGTCGGCGGCGCCTGGTTGGTGATGCCGTCGCCGGGACGATCCTGCGGTGCGTTCATCGCGCCGGTCATCCAGATCGCCGACAGCGCGATGATCGCCAGCACCAGGCTGATCATCAGCACGTAGCGGACGATGTGAGGCGTTGTGGCGCCCCGCGCCTCGTCCGTGGTGACGTGCACTTCGTCGCCGATGCGTTCCATCTCGCGTCTCCTCGCGTCCACTCCCGAGAGATCGGGTCATTGAAACGCGGCAGCGCGGGCCAAGGTTCCGCGGGGCGAGGAGAAGGCGCCGGCCTCAATCGCGCAGGAGTTCGTTGATCCCGGTCTTGGAACGCGTCTGGGCGTCCACTGTCTTGACGATGACCGCGCAGTAGAGCGAGGGGCCGGGCGTGCCGTCGGGCAGCGGCTTGCCGGGGAGCGAGCCGGGAACGACCACCGAATAGGGCGGTACCCGGCCGATGTGGACCTCGCCGGTCGCGCGGTCGACGATCTTGGTCGAGGCGCCGAGGAACACGCCCATCGAGATCACCGCGCCCTCGCCAACGATCACGCCCTCGGCCACTTCCGAACGCGCGCCGATGAAGCAGTTGTCCTCGATCACCACCGGGTTCGCCTGCAGCGGCTCCAGCACGCCGCCGATGCCGGCGCCGCCCGAAATGTGCACGCCCTTGCCGATCTGCGCGCAGCTTCCCACGGTCGCCCAGGTGTCGACCATCGTGCCTTCGCCGACATAGGCGCCGATGTTGATGAAGCTGGGCATCAGCACCACGCCCCTGGCGATGAAGGCGCCGCGCCGTGCCACCGCGCCGGGAACGACGCGGAAGCCGGCTTCCTTGAAGCGGCCTTCGCTCCAGCCTTCGAACTTCAGCGGCACCTTGTCGAACGCATCGACGCCGGCCGCGCCGTAGGGGATGGGGCCGTTGTCATTGAGGCGGAACGAGAGCAGCACCGCCTTCTTGAGCCACTGGTTGACCTTCCAGCCGCCCCCTCCCGAACCATTGCAGCCATCGGGCTCGGCCACGCGCGCCGCGCCCGAATCGAGCAGTTCCAGCGCTTCCTCGACCACCCGGCGCACGTCGCTGCTGGCTGGCGTGACGGTGTCGCGCGCGTCCCAGGCGGCTTCGATGGCGGTTTCGAGTTCGGACATGCTTGGCTCCCTTGGCGTCTCGTGTGTCGGCGGTGGCGCCTATCGTCTGCGGCGCGTCAGGACAAGGTGTGTCGGGCTTGCGCGCGGATCAGGCTTCCGGCCGCATCAGCTCGCGCACGAAGCCGATCAGCCCGGTCTGCCGCGCGCGACGCAGGCGCTCGGCGGCGAGGATATGCAAGACCTTCCCGAAGCAGGTGCGGATGTCGTCGTTGACAACGACGTAGTCGTAGCCGTCCCAATGGCTGATCTCCGCCTGGGCGCGGGCCATGCGGGCGGCGATCACGTCCTGGCTGTCGGTGCCGCGGGAGGTGAGGCGGCGGCGCAGTTCGCCCAGGCTCGGCGGCAGCAGGAAGACGCGCACCACGTCGGCCTCAGCCTTCTGATAAAGCTGCTGGGTGCCCTGCCAGTCGATGTCGAACAGGAAGTCCCGGCCTTCCTTGAGCCCCGCCTTGATCTGCGCCTTGGGCGTGCCGTAGCTGTGCCCGAAGACGTGCGCCCATTCCAGGAACTGGCCCTGCTCGACCATCGCGTCGAACTCGGCCTGGTTCTTGAAGATATAGTCCTTGCCGTCGACCTCGCCGGGTCGTGGCGGGCGCGTCGTCACCGAGATCGACATGCCGATATGCTCGTCATGCTCGAGCAGCATGCGCGAGATCGTCGTCTTGCCCGCGCCCGAAGGCGAGGAGAGGACGAACATCAGGCCGCGCCTGTGCAGCGCGTCGGCATCGGCATCTTGAGCGGTGGTCATGCCCGCTGATGGCGGCAGCGGGCGGGCAAATCAAGCGTTGTCGGCCTGCTCCTCGACCGCGGCCGCGCCTTCGGCTATGGCCTTGCCCCGCCTTTTGCGGTCATAGAGCGTCTTGGCGAGGAGCCCGCCGCCGACCAGCAGGGCGCCGGGCACCGAGCGCGTGGCGACCCGGGCGACAGCGGTGCCCAGCAGCGTCTGCGTCATGCCGCGCCCCTTGACGATGTCGCGGGCCTTATCGGGCGGATACTTGACGCCGAGCAGCGTCCGTTCGACGACATGGCGCAGCAGCCGCCCGCCGCCGCGCAGCGCGACGTCGGCGATGATCAGGTTGGTCATCGGGCTGGGGCTGGGACCCTGGGTTTCGCGAAGCGCCTTCCCGGCCTCTTTCGCCACATTGTCCGCGCCGGTCCTGGCGGCGGCGGTCTTCTTCGCCACGCTGCCGCCGGACTTCACCTTGCCTGAGGCCATGACAACCCTCGCTGACGGGGCCGCCGCCCCCTTTTACTTCTTGCGGCCGAAGTCGACCGAGACGACGTTCGAGCCGTCTTCCGGCGGAGAAACGCGCGGAGTCTGGGCACGTTCCTGCGAATCGTTTTCCGCATCGTCGTGCGGCTCGTGCTCGAACTGTGCGGCCACCGCCTGGAACTGCAGGCCGAAATCGACCGCCGGGTCGACGAAGGCGGTGATCGCGGCAAAGGGGATCACCAGCTTGGCCGGAACCTGGTTGAAGCTGAGACCGACCGAAAAGAGAGTGTCTTCCACCTTCAGTTCCCAGAACTTGTTCTGGAGCACGATGGTCATCTCGTCGGGGAACCGTTCTTTGAGATGCGCCGGAATCGATACGCCGGGGGCGCCGGTCTTGAACGTGATGTAGAAATGGTGGTTGCCGGGCAAGTCGCCGCCCGTCGCCTCCACCTGACCGAGCACGCGACCGACCACGGCGCGCAGGGCTTCCTGCACGATCTCGTCGTAGGGGATCAGGCTGTCGGGCACATCATCGGTCATCGCTGTTCAAGTGGCCTTCCCGCGGCCATGGGTCAAGGCTTTCCGCAGACGCCGCCATTGATTCCCACGGTCTCGTGTCTATAGGCCTGCACATGCGCACCGCCCGGATCACCCGCAAGACTCAAGAGACCGACATCGCGGTCGAGATCAATCTCGACGGCACCGGCACCTATGAGGTGTCGACCGGGATCGGCTTCCTCGACCACATGATCGAGCAGTTCTCGCGCCATTCGCTGATCGATATTTCCTGCAAGATCGTCGGCGACCTTCACGTCGACCAGCACCACACCACCGAGGACAGCGCCATCGCCATCGGCCAGGCGATCGCCCAGGCGCTGGACGACAAGGCCGGCATCGGCCGCTACGGCCACGCCTATTCGCCGATGGACGAGACGCTGGCCCGCGTCGCGCTCGACATCTCGGGCCGGCCCTGGCTCACGTGGAAGGCCGCGTTCACCCAGCCGCGCCTGGGCGAGATGGACACGGAGCTGTTCGAGCACTGGTTCCACTCGATCTCGCAGGCGGTGGGCATCACGCTGCACATCGAGCTGCTCCACGGCCAGAACAACCACCACATCATCGAGGCGATCTTCAAGGGCTTCGCCCGCGCCATGCGCCAGGCGGTGGAACTCGATCCGCGCAAGGGCGGCGTCATCCCTTCGACCAAGGGGCTCCTTGGTGGCTGAGCCCGGCGCCTGCGCGACGGGTTCGCGCCGCCCCCGCGTGAGCGGGACAATCGTTCATGGCTGAAGTGCTGGCGCTGGTCGATTACGGAGCAGGCAACCTGCATTCGGTGGCCAACGCGCTGAAGGCGGCGGGGGCTGACGGCGTCACCGTGACCTCCGATCCCGACGTGGTGCGCGCGGCGGACCGTATCGTCCTGCCCGGCGTCGGCAGTTTCCGCGCCTGCGTCGAGGGGCTGCGGGCGATCCCGCACCTGGTCGATTCGATGGCGGAACGCGTGCTGGTCGGCGGCGCGCCGTTCCTCGGCATCTGCGTCGGCATGCAGCTTCTCGCCAGCCGCGGCGTCGAGCACGGCGTGACCCAGGGGCTCGACTGGATCGAGGGCGAGGTGCGGCTGATCGAGGTCACCGACCCGGCGATCAAGATCCCGCACATGGGCTGGAACGACGTGATCGTGTCGCGGCATTCGCCGGCAGGCGGGCTGATCGAGCCGGGCGAGGCCTATTTCCTGCATTCGTACCACTTCGTGCCCGACGACGGGCATTGCATCGCCGCGATGACCGATCACGGCGGCGGCCTCGTCGCCGCGGTCGCGCGCGACAACGTGGTCGGCGTGCAGTTCCATCCCGAGAAGAGCCAGGCATTCGGCCTGGCGCTCCTGTCGCGTTTCCTGGAGTGGAAGCCTTAGGAATGATCGTCTTTCCCGCCATCGATCTCAAGCAGGGCCAGGTGGTCCGCCTCGCCGAAGGCGATATGGCGCGCGCCACGGTCTATGGCGACGACCCGGCCGCGCAGGCGATGCTCTTTGCCGAAGCCGGATCGCAGCATCTCCACGTGGTCGACCTCGACGGCTCCTTCGCCGGCCGGGCCGAGAACCGCGCCGCGGTGGAGGCGATCCTTGCGGCCTTTCCCGGCCACGTCCAGCTTGGCGGCGGCATTCGCACGCGCGCGGCGGTCGAGGGCTGGTTCGACCTCGGCGTGTCGCGCGTGGTCATGGGCACCGCGGCGCTCAAGGACCCGCAGTTCGTCAAGGACATGGCCCGGGCCTTCCCCGGCGGCGTGGTCGTCGCGGTCGACGCGCGTGACGGTATGGTCGCGACCGAGGGCTGGGCCGAGGTGTCCGACGTCTCGATCGTCGACATGGCGCGCCGTTTCGAGGATGCTGGCGTGGCCAGCCTGTTGTTCACCGACATCGGCCGCGACGGGCTGCTGAAAGGCTGCAACATCGATGCCACGGTCGACCTCGCGCGGCGCACCGGCCTGCCGGTGATCGCCAGCGGCGGCGTCAAGGGCCTCGACGACATCCGCATGCTGGCAGTCCACGCAAGCGACGGGATCGAGGGCGTGATCACCGGGCGGGCGCTCTACGACGGGCGGCTGGACCTGGCGGCGGCGATCGCCATGGCGGAGCGGGGCTGATGTCGGCGCGTGTGCTTCGACAAGCTCAGCATGAGCGGATGTTTTGCGCCGAGCCCAATGGCCCGCTCAGCCTGAGCTTGTCGAAGGCCACGCGCTGCCGGAGCCTTCCATGACCGTCCGTATCCGCGTCATCCCCTGCCTCGACGTCGCCGACGGCCGCGTGGTCAAGGGCGTCAACTTCGTCGACCTGCGCGATGCCGGCGACCCGGTGGAGCAGGCGCGCGCCTATGACGCGGCGGGCGCGGATGAGCTGTGCTTTCTCGACATCTCCGCCAGCCACGAGGGGCGCGGCACGCTGCTCGATGTCGTGCGGCGCACGGCCGAGGTCTGCTTCATGCCGCTGACCGTGGGCGGCGGCGTACGCTCGGTCGACGACGCGCGCGCGCTGCTGCTGGCGGGCGCGGACAAAGTGGCGGTCAATTCCGCAGCGGTCGCCCGCCCCGAGGTGATCGCAGAGATCGCCGAAAAGTTCGGCAGCCAGTGCGTCGTCGCCTCGGTCGATGCGCGCAGGCAGGACGGCGGCTGGGAGATATTCACCCACGGCGGCCGCAAGGCGACGGGGATCGACGCGGTCGCGCACGCTGTCCGCCTTGCCGAACTGGGTGCGGGCGAACTGCTTGTCACCTCGATGGACGGCGACGGCACGCAGCAGGGCTACGACCTCCAACTCACCCGCGCCATCGCCGATACCGTCCCGGTGCCGGTGATCGCCAGCGGCGGCGTCGGCACGCTCGACCATCTCGTCGAAGGCGTGACCCAGGGCCATGCGAGCGCGGTCCTGGCCGCCTCGATCTTCCATTTCGGCACGCATTCTATCGCCGAGGCGCACGCGGCCCTGCGCGCCGCGGGATTGCCCGCGCGCGGTTGAAGGCTGTCGGCCTCCCTGACAATGCGGCCGATCCCCGCCGCATCGTTAACCACTGAAGCCGCCTCTTGGGATGCCTTTCGCCGGCATGGCCCGAAGATTGCGTTAACTTCTGCCGTGAACCGCATCCGCACAGTCATCGCCGCCGCAGGGGCCAGCCTCGCATTCGCCGGGCCGGCCTATGCCGCCGATCCGATCGCCTTGCCCGATCCGTCGGGCGTGACGCTGTTCGCGCTTGGCGTCGCCGGGCTGCTCATCGGCCGGCGCGTCGCGGGGAGGCGCCGCGACTGAGGCGGCTTGACCGCAGGGGCGCGCCGCCGCATGGCTTCGCCCATGGCCGATTCCGACACGCTTGCCCGCCTCGAAGCGGTGATTGCCGCCCGGCGCGGCGCCGATCCGGATTCGAGCTACGTCGCCCGGCTGAACGCCCGCGGCGTCAGGAAAATCGCGCAGAAGCTGGGCGAGGAAGCCACCGAGACGATCATCGCCGCGCTGGCCGAGGACCGCGCCGCGCTGGTGGCCGAAGCGGCCGATCTGCTGTTCCACGTGCTCGTCCTGCTCGGCGCGAAGGACGTGCCGCTGGCCGACGTCCTCGCCGAACTAGACCGGCGCGAGGGCACGTCGGGCATCGCCGAGAAAGCCTCACGGAAATCCTAGGGAGACCCCATGCCGATCGACCCGCGCGAGCCTTACGACGAGAACAACGTCTTCGCCCGTATCCTGCGCGGCGAGTTGCCATGCGACAAGGTCTACGAGGACGAGTTCGTGCTTGCCTTCAACGACATCCGCCCGCAGGCGCCGGTGCACGTGCTGGTGATCCCCAAGGGCGCCTACGTAAGCTGGGACGATTTCACGCTGAAGGCCTCCGATGCGGAGATCGCCGGCTTCACCCGCGCCATCGGCATCATCACCCGGCAGCTCGGCGTCGACGGGGCTGGCTATCGCCTGATGGTCAACATGGGCGGGCACGGCCATCAGGAAGTGCCGCACCTGCATGTCCATATCTTCGGCGGCCGCCAGTTCTTCCACATGCTCGTGCCCGAGTGATTGCGACGATCCACGGATAATCCGTGCCGGAATCGCTTTGAGCCGACCGCGACGGGTTGCCCTGCGACTCGCCCAGCGGCTAACACCGCGCGGCATGACGTCGTTCCCCGAACCCACCAGCGGCCGTTTCGACGGAGCCGTGCACCGCTTCGCGGTGCGCGCCTACTTCGAGGACACGGACCTGTCGGGCGTCGTCTATCACGCCAATTACCTGCGCTGGTTCGAGCGTGCGCGTTCGGACATGCTGCGCCTGCTGGGCATCGACCAGCGCGCCGCTCAGGAAGCCGGCGAGGGCGCCTATGCCGTGTCCGAGCTGGCTATCCGTTATCTCGCCCCTGCCCGGCTCGACGACACGGTGCTGATCGAAAGCCGCGTCGAGGAACTGCGCGCCGCGAGCTGCCGGATGCACCAGCGTGCGCTGCGCGGGGACAGGCTGCTCAGCGAGGCGCGGTTGCGTGTCGGTTTCGTCGCCCCCTCTGGGCGGCCACGCCGGCAGCCCGACGCCTGGCGCGCCGCCTTCGCTTCCATCGTTTCCGTTTCAGAAGGACCCCAATGACGACCTTGTCCCTCCTTGCCGTCGCGGCCGGCGCGCCGACACGGCTCAATCCGGTCAAGCTGTTCCTCGACGCCGACATCGTCGTCCAGGTGGTCATGGCCGGGCTGGTCCTCGCCAGCATCTGGGTATGGGCGATCATCGTCGCCTTTTCGCTGCGCATGGGCAGCGTGCGGCGGCGCTGCGCGGCCTACGAGGCGGACTTCTGGCAGGCGCGCGACTTCGAGGCCTTCCAGGCGCAGCGCGGCAAGGGTGACGTGCCCTCGGCCAAGGTGGCTGCGGCGGGCTTCGCCGAATGGCGGCGCTCGGCCGGCGGCAAGGCGATCGACCGCGAGGGCGCGCGCCAGCGGCTGGCGCTGGCGATCGATTCGGTCGTCGCGCAGGAAGCGGACAACCTGGCGCAGCGGCTGAACTTCCTGGCCACGGTGGGTTCGGTGGCGCCTTTCGTCGGCCTGTTCGGCACCGTCTGGGGCATCATGAACAGCTTCTTCCAGATCGGCCAGCAGCAGAACTCTTCGCTCGCGGTCGTGGCGCCGGGTATTTCCGAAGCGCTTTTTGCCACCGCGATCGGGCTTTTCGCCGCGATTCCCGCGGTCATCGCCTACAACCGCTTCTCGCACCGGGTGAACGGCTTCGAAGCCTCGCTGCAGCGCTTCGGCGACCGCTTCCACGCCAGCCTCAGCCGGCAGATGGAGGGGTGAGGATGCACGCGACCGGGGTCCTCCCCCTTCAGGGCGGAGCAGGCTGATGGCCATGGGTCTTTCCGGCGGCCGCAGGGCCGGGCGGCGGCGCGGGCGGGCACCGATGGCGGAGATCAACGTCACCCCGCTGGTCGACGTGATGCTGGTGCTGCTGATCATTTTCATGGTCACCGCGCCGCTGCTCAAGGCCGGCGTGCCGGTCGAGCTTCCCGAGAGCCGCGCCAAGGCGCTGGCAGAGGAGAAGCAGCAGATCGCGATCACGCTGACGCGCGAGGGCCAGGTCTATCTCGATCAGGACCCGGTCGCGCCGGGCGAACTGGCCGATCGGCTCGCCGGCGTGCCGCCAGGCGCCGACGGCAAGCCGCCGCTGGTGACGCTGCGCGCGGACAAGGCGATTGACTGGGGCCGGGCAATGGCGGTGATGGGCGAACTGAACCGCGCCGGCTTTACCTCGATCTCGCTCGTCACCACTGCGAGCGGCGCGCAGCCGGCGGTAATCGGCGGTTCAGGCGCCGGCGAATAGCCGATCGGGATGGCAGCCGTCGCCCTTCGCAGCGAGGAACGCATCGGTCTGGCGGTGGCCCTGGTGGCGCACGTGGCGCTGGTCGCGCTGCTGTTACTGCCGCGCACCCCGCCGGTGGCCATACCTTCGGACCGGATCGAGGTGACGATCAGCGACGACGTCGGCCTTACCTCGACGTCGCCCGAACCGCAGGCGGAAGCCGCGCCCGATGTCGCGCCCGAACTGGGCGAGCCGGCGCCGCCAGTTCCCGCTCCGCCAGCTCCCGCGCCGAAAGTGGAACCGGCCAAGCCCCAGCCCAGGCCTGAGCCGAAGCCCCAACCCCAACCGAAGCCGCAAGCGAAGCCGGAGCCGCCCCGGCCGGCGCCGCGCCCCGTCGCCTCGCCGCGTCCCGCGCCCCGCGCCGCGGCGAGCCCGGCGCCCCGGCCAGCCGCCGCACCGGCCAAGCCGGCCGCCGCGCCGGCCCAATCGACGACGCGTCCCACGGGCGGCAGCCGCATCGGCAGCGATTTCCTCAAGGGCGTTCCCGGCGCGCAGAACCCCGGGACGGCGCGCAATCCGCCCGCGCAGGCGGCGGGGCCGCAGGTCCAGGCCTCGCTGCTCGGCGCGATCTCGCGCGCGATCCGGCCGCACTGGCAGGGCAAGGTGCCCGAAGGGGCCGATTCCGAAAAGCTGGTGACGGTGCTGCGCTGGAACCTCAACCGCGACGGCTCGATCGCCGGACGGCCCCAGGTGGTGCGCCAGGAAGGGATCACCGACGCCAACCGTCCGCAGGCCGGCCGCCATGCCGAACAGGCGATCCGCGCCGTCGAGCTTGCCGCGCCGTTCGATCTGCCCGATCAGTACTACGACACATGGAAGCGGGTGACGATCCGCTTCGACAAGAGGCTTTCGCAATGACCCTTCGCGCTTCGCTGTTCGCCGCCGCCGCTCTCGTCCTCGCCGTATCCGCTTCGGCGCAGCCCGCGCCACCGCCGCCCCCGGAAGAGGGACTGACCGGCACCGTTTCCGACGAGTCCGTCTGGCAGGATCTCGGCATCGCCATCACGACCTTCGCGACCGACCGGGACGTGCCGACGCAGACCAACGCCGGCTCGACCGCCTCGCTCGGCCGCGCGCTTTCGGATGTGATCTCGGCCGACCTCAGGAACAACGGGCTGTTCAAGCCTTCGGGCCCGGCAGGGCTGCCGCAGCCCGCCTATGCCCAGGTGCAGGCGCCCGACTATCCGGTATGGTCCACGCGCAGTGCCGAGATGCTGGTGCAGGGCTATGTCCGCGCCAACCCGGACGGGCAGCTCACCATCGGCTGCTATCTCTACGACGTGCAGTTGCAGCAGCAACTCGTCAAGGGCGGCTGGGTGGTCGGCCCGGCCGACTGGCGCCGCGCCGCGCACAAGTGCGCGGACATGGTCTATTCGCGCCTGTCTGGCGAGAGCCCGTTCTTCGACAGCAAGATCGCCTATATCGCCGAGACGGGCCCCAAGAGCCGGCGCATGAAGCGGCTGGCCATCATGGATTCGGACGGCGCCAACCACCGCTATCTGACCAGCGGCCAGGCGACCGCGCTGACCCCGCGCTATTCGCCCGATTACCGGCAGATACTCTACCTGTCCTACCTCAACGGCAATCCGCGCATCTACGTCTATGACCTGACGACCAACCAGCAGCGGCTGATCACCGAAAGCCGCAACGCCACGTTCGCGCCGCGCTGGTCGCCCGACGGCAAGTGGATCCTCTATTCGATGGCGATCGCCGGCAACACCGACATCTACAAGATCTCGGCGGCGGGCGGCGGCAGGCCGATCAAGCTGACCGACAGCCCGGCCATCGACATCGGCGGCAGCTTCTCGCCCGACGGAAGCCGGATCGTCTTCGAAAGCGACCGCTCGGGCACCCAGCAGATCTATGTGATGAACGCCGACGGATCGAACCAGCAGCGCATCAGCTTTTTCGGCGGACGCTCGGCGACTCCCGAATGGAGCCCGCGCGGCGATCAGATCGCCTTCACCCACATCGCCGGCAACCTGCGTATCGCGGTGACCAGCCCCTCGGGCGGCGGCATGCGCTACCTGACCGATAGCTGGCAGGACGAGGCGCCGACCTGGGCCCCGAACGGCCGCATCATCCAGTTCTTCCGCACCGAGAAGAACAGCGGCAAGGCGACGCTGTGGCAGGTGGACCTCACCGGGCGGAACGAACGCCGCCTGCCGACGCCGGGCGACGCGTCCGATCCGGCGTGGGGTCCGATTCAGCCATAGAAGCCTGCTGGAAAAACCGGCACTAAATTTCGGTTCATGTGTTACACATGACACACATGGCCGTTTTCCACCGTTCTTGCAGGAAAGTAAGGAGATCGCGATGTCTGGGCGAATGAATTTTGGCGCTACCGCCGTCCTCGTGGCCGGCGCGCTGGCCGTATCGGCTTGCGCGAGCAAGGCCCCCAAGCAACTTCCGCCCGAGCCGAGCGGGGTCGCCACGTCGACCGACGAAGGGATGGGCTCGCGCATCGTTCCGGGCAGCCAGGCCGACTTCGTCGCCTTGATGCAGGGGCAGGACACGATCTATTTCGATACCGACCGCTACAACATCGACAGCGCCGACATGGCCGCGCTGCAGAGCCAGGCGCAGTGGCTGATGCGCTATCCCGCAAAGCGCGCCACGATCGAGGGCCACTGCGACGAGCGCGGCACGCGCGAATACAACCTGGCGCTGGGCGAGCGGCGCGCCAACGCGGCGAAGAACTACCTAGCGAGCCTGGGTGTGGACCCGGCTCGGCTGAGCACCGTCAGCTATGGCAAGGAACGCCCGATCGCCCTGGGCTCGGACGAGGACTCCTGGGCCCGGAACCGCCGCGCGGTAACCGTGACGATCGACTGAACGCCCGGGTCGGAGCCCGGAGCACGGCAGCGAGGCGACAGCCCCTTCCCCTTTCCGGGCAGGGGCTGCGTTGCCGCATCGAATCGGGACGATCGGCCTATCGCAGCGAGGGCAGCAGCCTGCCCGCGTCGGGCAATGTCGCGGCGGAGATTTCGACCGGGCCCTGTCCGGAAAGGACCGGCAGGGCATCGAGACCCAGGCCATCGAGATCGGGGTCCTCGCGTGCCACGTTGGCGCCGAACAGCACGTAGCAGGCCATCATCAGGATGGAAAAAGCCGACGATATCGTCAGTTGCTTGCTCATAGCGCGTCTCGAAATATGCTGGGTGGAAACCATAAGGTAGGTTAGTAGATTTTGCAATGCAGCAATTACCCCGCTTCGGGTTAATCTTCGCTGAAGCCGCTTCAAGCCTTGCACTGGCCATGGCTGGCCGATTATCCCGGACTGATGAGCCGCGCCCGCCGATCGAACGACTGGGGATTCCCGCGCTGGCGCGGGTACGAAGGCGGCCGCGAAGCGGCGCAGGTGCGCCTGTGTGATCGCCAGGGCTGCACCGAGCCGGGCGATTGCCCCGCGCCCAAATCACCCAACAGCCCGGACCGCTGGTATTTCTGCCAGAAGCACGCCGCCGAATACAACGCCGGCTGGGATTACTTCGCCGGCCTCACCGCCGAGGAGGCTGCCGCGCGCGAGAGCGCCGAGAAGCGGGACAGTTCGGGCTATCGCGAGTCGGCGCACTATGCCTGGGCGGGTTCGGGCGACGGCAGCCGCAGCCGCGACGAACTGCGCGCGCTCGAACTGCTGGGGCTGGAGCCCGATGCCGATTTCGAGGCGGTGAAGAAAGCCTGGCGCAGCAAGGCCAAGGAAGTCCATCCCGACGTTCGCCCCGACGATGCCGAGGCGGCCAAAGCTTTCCAGGCGCTTCAGCTTGCCTACGAAGTGCTCCGCTCCGCCGAGGAGCGGCGCGAGTGGAAGGGGGATTAGAGCCCGTCCTGCTTAGGTTGATACGCCGGCCGGTTTCGGCGTCCCGCTTGACCCGAAGTTGACGAAGTTGACGGAGTTGACGGTGTCCAGGGGGCACGCAAAACCCTGCCCCTGCGCACCGCCGCGCGCGCGCCCGGACCGCCCGGCGGGAGGCCGCAGCGGTGTGCATCGCGAGCCGGCGGAAGCCGCGCGGCGAAACAGGGATTCGTGCCATGGCATCCGGATAACCGTTTCGGCTCGTGTAGGAAAATCCAGCCGCCTCGGGAGAGTGCTACCCCGTCGCCGCGGCGTGCCGCCCCCCGCGGGCGGGACCCAGCAGGAGCAGCAGCGAGGCGCCGGCGAGCACGGCGATGCCGCAGATCGTCAGGTATAGCTCGTAGCCGCCGGTGCGCGCCATGGTGAAGCTCAGCAGCGCGGCGCCCGACGCGGTCGAAAACGACATCGCGAAAGTCAGCAGGCCCATGACCGAGCTGTAGACCGCCACGCCGAAATGGCGCGCGACGAGGAAGCCGACGATGTCGCCTTCCGCGCCGAATGAGAAGCCGAGGCAGAACACCGCAAACGTCAGGACGGCCGGCGCGTCGAGGCTGGACGCGATCAGGAAAAGGCCGACGCTCGGCAGTCCGAGCGTCAGGAACGAGACGATATCGGCACGGAACCGGTCGAGCGCCAGGCCGGCGATGAAACGCCCCGCCAGCATGCCCACCGACAGCGCCGAAAGCATCACCGCCGCGCCTTCGCCGCTGACGCCGTTGTCGAGCAGCAGCAGCTTGAGCTGCACCAGCATGATGGTGGCGGGCAGGTTGCACAGGAGCATCACCCCCAGCAGGATCCAGAACGCGTGGGCGCGCAGGATCACCGGATAGTCGTCGCGCGCCCGGCGCTTGGGCCGCGGCGCCTGCCCTTCCTCCTGCCGTTCCGGAGGGATCAGCAGGTAGGTGATCGCGCCGGCGATGGCGGTGAAGATCGCCACCGCCTGATAGGCATCGCGCCAGCCGTGCGCCTCGACATAGGCGTTGAGGATCGGGGCGCCGATGGCGCCGGTCACGGCCGGGCCCGATACCGCGATCGCCAGCGCCAGGCCGCGTGCGCGCTCGACGTATTGGACCACGAGCCGGCTGTAGACAGTGGCGGTGGTGGTCACGCAGAGCACGCTCTGGACGAAGAAGATCGCGACATAGACCCAGAGCTGGTCGTTCATCAGGCTGTAGGCCAGGTAGACCAGCGGCAGCGTCACCATGCCGATCAGCGCGGTCCGCCGCACGCCCATGACGTCGGTGAGGCGGCCGATGAACGGGAAGGCGAATGACGTCACCAGCGCCAGGCTGCCGACCAGGGCGAAATCCGCCCTGGACCAGCCGGCGTCGGCCACCAGGCTTGGCGCGATCGCGGTCGTAACCACGCCGAGGATCGACATGCCGGTGCCCAGGCCGATCGTCGCGGCGAGCAGGGGGCGCCACGCGGCGCGCAGTTCGGCAAGGTAGGTGATCGGCCTCTCCCGGATTTGAACTCTTGTTCAGCGCCCCCTATGACGTCCGCGCGCGGCCGGTCAATGACCGAGCGCCGCCGCATCCCGCATCGCCCCTACGATCGGGAACCTTCCGCCGTCGAACATGAGGCCCGGCCGGCGGCAACCCTTGCGCGCCCCTACCCCGAACCTGTCGAAGGATACGCGCCTTTTCCGGGCCTTACTTCGGCGCCAGCACCATCAGCATCTGGCGGCCTTCCATGCGCGGATAGGCCTCGACCTTGGCGATCTCGGCGACGCCTTCCTGCACGCGCCGGAGCAGGTTCATGCCGAGCTGCTGGTGGGAGAACTCGCGGCCGCGGAAGCGCAGGGTGACTTTCACCTTGTCGCCTTCTTCGATGAAGCGGCTCACCGCGCGCATCTTCACCTCGTAGTCGTGCTCGTCGATGTTGGGACGCATCTTGATCTCCTTGATCTCCTGCGTCTTCTGCGTCTTGCGCGCGAGGTTGGCCTTCTTCTGCGCCTCGTAGCGGAACTTGCCGACATCGAGGAACTTGCACACCGGCGGGTCGGCGTTGGGCGAAACCTCGACCAGGTCAAGGCCGACTTCGGCCGCCTGCTCGATCGCCTCGCGGGTATACATGACGCCGAGGTTCTCGCCGTTCTCGTCGATGACGCGAACCTTGTCGTTTTGAATCATATTGTTGTAACGAGGCCCGCTCTTGACGGGAGGCGTCATCATGCGCCGTGGTGGGGGTGCTATAGTGCGTTCTCCTGGAATTGTGCCGCGCGGCGTCCTTAAAGCGATTCGCGCGAACATGGAAAGTGGGAATTATCGGACAGATCGCAAGCATTGTCGATCAGGGGCGGCGGGCCGGCCTGATTCGAGCCGTTCCCTGATTTGAGCCGTTCGCTGAAAGAGCATCGCCTTACTTCCGTCACCCCCGCCCGTTGCGCTGCCAGGCAGGGGTGACAGGCCCGCCGCCGGTCAGGCGGCCGCGCGCCAGAGCGGATAGTGTAGCACCTTCCCGCGCGCGGGGACCAGCGCCTCGATCGTCCGGGCCGGCTGCATCGCCGCCAGGATCGCCGGGTCGGCCGCGTCCATGCCGCCGGTCAGCGCGCCGAAGGCCGGCAGGATCAGCCGCCGCTCGCTCATCACCGCGCAGGGCCGGGCGATCCGCCGGCCGCGCGCGGCGAGCCGCAACCGGGGGTGGAAATGGCCCGAAAGCTCCGGCCGGCGCTCGTTCGCCTGTGCCTTGTGCCGCAGCACGAGGCCGCCCGCGGCGATCTCCCCGGCCAGCGCGCCGCCGGCGGTGCCGGCAAGGCCCGCGTCATGGTTGCCGGCGATCCACACCCAGTCCAGCGCGCGCGTCAGCGCCGCCAGCATACCCGCGGCATGGGGCTCCAGCCGGAGCGCGCCGTCGGCGTCGTGGAAGTTGTCGCCCAGCGCATAGACGCGCCTGGCGCCGGTCTCCCGCACCGCCGTCGCCAGCCGCTCCAGCGTCTCGCGGCTGTCGTAGGGGGGCAGAAGCTGGCCGTGGACGGCGAAGAAGCTGGCTTTTTCCAGGTGGAGGTCTGCCACCAGCAGCGCCTGCTCGCGCGGCCAGAACAGCGCGCGGCCGGCGACCAGCCGCATCTCCTCGCCCGCGAACGAAAACGGAACCATGCCCTGCCCTTGCCGCAGCCGCCGGGTTTTGGCAAGCGACCCGGAACAGCCAAGAAACGAGAACCCCATGACCGACTGGACTCCCTACACCGCCCGCGCCCGCGCCTGGTTCGAGGAACTGCGCGACCGGATCTGCGCCGAGTTCGAGGCGATCGAGCGCGAGGCGGGCAGCGATGCCGCCTTCGAATACGGGCCCTGGCAGCGCGCCGCGGTCGAGGGCGGCGAGAGCGCCGGAGAGACGGGCGGCGGCGTACGCGGGCTGATGAAGGGCAAGGTGTTCGAGAAGGTGGGGGTCAACGTCTCCACCGTCGTCGGCGAGCTTTCGCGCGACTTCGCCGGCACGATCAACGGCGCCTCGGCCGAGCAGCCGGCCTTTTCCGCCACCGGCATCAGCCTGGTCGCCCACATGGCCAACCCGCACGTGCCGGCGGTCCACATGAACACCCGCTTCCTGACGACGACCAAGGCCTGGTTCGGCGGCGGCGCGGACCTCAATCCGCCGATCCCCTACGAAGACGACACGGCCGAATTCCACGCCGCCTTCAAGGCGGCCTGCGACGCATACGCGCCGGATTACTACGAGCGGTTCAAGCAGTGGGCCGACGATTATTTCTACATCCCCCACCGCAAGGTCCATCGCGGCGTCGGCGGCATCTTCTACGATCATCTGGAATGCGCGGGCACCGAGGCGTGGGAAGCGAACTTCGCTTTCACCCGCGCGGTGGGCGAGGCTTTCCTCGCGGTGTTCCCGCGGCTGGTGCGGCGGCGCATGGCGCAGGCCTTCACGGCCGACGAGAAGCGCCGCCAGCTCGAATGGCGCGGCCGCTATGCCGAGTTCAACCTGGTCTACGACCGCGGCACGCTGTTCGGCCTCAAGACCGGCGGCAACATCGACGCGATCCTGATGAGCCTGCCGCCCGAAGCCACCTGGAGCTGAGCGCGACGCGTAGGGCGGCTACCTGACCTTGCTGGCGTCCCAGACGAGCGGCAGGTTGCGGATCGACAGCAGGCCGGGGAACACGGTGGTGTCGGCGCCCGGCTTCACCCCGAATTCCGGGATGCGCTTGAACCATTCCTCCAGCAGCACGCGCAGTTCGCGCCGGGCGAGATGCCCGCCCAGGCACGAGTGGACGCCCGCGACCAGGGTGAAGTGGCGGTTGCCCTTGCGCGTCGGGTCGAATTCGCGCGGGTTGGCGAAGCGGGTGGGATCGAAGTTGCCGGCGGGATTGAGGCAGGAGAACCCGTCGCCCGCCTTGATCTGGACGCCGTGCCACTCGAAATCCCTGGTCGCGCGGCGGCCGGAGCTGAGGATCGGCTGGGTGCGCAGGAATTCCTCGACCGCGCCGTTGATCAGCTCGGGCTGTTCGCGGATCGTCGTCTGGATTTCGGGCTGCAGCGCCATGCGGCGGTACATCTGGGCGATCGTCGCGGCGACGGTGTCGAGCCCGCCGAGCCAGAGGAACCAGACCATGCCGATCTTCTCATCCTCGGTCAGCGGCTTGCCCTCGATCTTGCCGTGGACGATCGCCGAGGTCAGGTGCTCGTCGGGGTTCCTTTCCTTCTCGGCGATGAATCCGCGCAGGAAGTCGAGCACGTTGCGCAGCGCCCACTGCATCTTTTCGAGGCTGCCCGAATGGAGGATGTTCCATTCCCATTCGAGGAACGCGTCGAACATCTCCTTGGGGAAGCCCATCAGCCCCATGAAGATGCGCACCGGGAAGACGCGGGCGAAGTCCCAGGCCATGTCGACCTCGCCCTTGTGCTTCACCGCGTCGATCATCTCGACCACGACCTCGCGGATGCGCGGCTCGATGTCGCGGGTGATGCGCGCCGGGGAGAGGAACGGCACCAGGAACATGCGGTACTTGGTGTGCTCGGGCGGGTCGATCGCCAGCGGGATCGAGGGGAACGTCTCGCCGATCAGCCGCTGGAACTCGGCCGTGCCCTTGTTCGAGAAATGGTCGTTGTCGCAATAGACGCGGTCGATGTCCTCGTAATGCGTCACCACCCAGTTGCCGGCGGGCGCGGAGCCCGCCGCCGCGCCGAGGCCGCCCGCGGCCGGCGGATTGAACAGCAGGCGCGGAATGTCCTTGCCGTTCAGCCAGCCGAACGGCTCATAGGGATCGACGAGATCGTTGGGCGCGCTGCCCATGGCCCACGACAGGTCGACGATGCGGTCCTTGGGCACGTGCGGCGGGGCGTCCGGGTAATCGACGCGGATGTCGTCGAGGCGGGTGGGCCAGGCGCGTTCGAGAGTCGTCGCGGACATTGTCATTCTCTCCCTTATCGCCGCATCCATGCCACCAAGCCGCGCCGCGGGCAATCACGGCGGCGTTGCTTCGCCGGGGCGATGGGAGGCGCGGAGCGGCGGCGCGATGGCGGCGGACGCGTGCCCGGCAGGCCGCGGCGATCTTCCGCCGGGCAATGCACCCCGATCCCCTTCGGCAGCGGATCGGGGCGAGAGGGGGATTACTGGCAGGCCAGGCATTCCTCGTAATCGGTCTGCTTGGCTTCCAGCTCGAACCTGGGCGCCTCGGCCGTGTTATCCGCTTCCACGCCGCCGGCGAAGCCGGCGCGCTGCACGGACTTGGAGCGCAGGTAGTAGAGGCTCTTGATGCCCTTCTCCCAGGCCTGGAAGTGCAGCATCATCAGGTCCCACTTGTCGACGTCGGCGGGGATGTAGAGGTTCAGCGACTGCGCCTGGTCGATGAAGGGCGTGCGGTCGGCGGCGAATTCCAGCAGCCAGCGCTGGTCGATCTCGAAGCTGGTCTTGTAGACCGCCTTCTCCTCGGGGCTGAGGAAGTCGAGGTGCTGGACCGAGCCGCCGTGCTCGAGGATCGAGTTCCACACGTTGGTCGAATCCTTGCTCTTCGAGGCGAGCAGCTTCTTGAGGTAGGGGTTTTCGACCACGAAGCTGCCCGAGAGCGTCTTGTGCGTATAGATGTTCGCCGGGATCGGCTCGATGCAGGCGCTGGTGCCGCCGCAGATGATGCTGATCGACGCGGTCGGCGCGATCGCCATCTTGCAGCTGAAGCGCTGCATCACGCCCATGTCGGCGGCGTCGGGGCAGGCGCCGCGCTCCTGCGCAAGCAGCAGGCTGGCGGCGTCGGCCCTGGCCGAGATGTGCTTGAACATCTTGAGGTTCCAGGCCTTGGCCATGGCGCTTTCGAAGGCGATGCCCTTGCCCTGCAGGAACGAGTGGAAGCCCATCACGCCCATGCCGACCGAACGCTCGCGGCCGGCGGAATACTTGGCGCGGGCCATCTCGTCCGGCGCGCGGTCGATATAATCCTGCAGCACGTTGTCGAGGAAGCGCATGACGTCCTCGATGAAGCGTTCGTCCGTATGCCACTGGTCCCAGGTTTCCAGGTTGAGCGACGACAGGCAGCAGACGGCGGTGCGGTCGTTGCCGAGGTGATCGCGGCCGGTGGGCAGCGTGATCTCCGAGCAGAGGTTGGAGGTGGAGACCGTGAGGCCCAGGTCGCGGTGGTGCTGGGGCATCGTCCGGTTCACGGTGTCGGAAAAGACGATGTAGGGCTCGCCGGTGGCGAGGCGCGTCTCGACCAGCTTCTGGAACAGCGAGCGGGCGTCGACCGTGCTGCGCACCGAGCCGTCCTTGGGGCTGCGCAGGTGGAACTCCGCCCCCGCGGCCACGGCTTCCATGAACTCGTCGGTGATGAGGACGCCATGATGCAGGTTGAGCGCCTTGCGGTTGAAGTCGCCGCTCGGCTTGCGGATTTCCAGGAACTCCTCGATCTCGGGGTGCGAGACGTCGAGGTAGCAGGCGGCCGAGCCGCGGCGCAGCGAGCCCTGGCTGATGGCCAGCGTCAGGCTGTCCATCACGCGGACGAAGGGGATGATGCCGCTGGTCTTGCCGTTGAGGCCCACCGGCTCGCCGATGCCGCGCACCTTGCCCCAGTAGGTGCCGATACCGCCGCCGCGCGAGGCGAGCCAGACGTTCTCGTTCCAGGTGTTGACGATGCCTTCCAGGCTGTCGTCCACCGAGTTGAGGTAGCACGAGATCGGCAGCCCCCGCCCGGTGCCGCCGTTCGACAGCACCGGCGTCGCCGGCATGAACCAGAGCTTCGAGATATAATCGTAGAGCCGCTGGGCGTGCTCCTGGTCGTCGGCATAGGCGTCGGCGACGCGGGCGAAGAGATCCTGGTACTTCTCGCCGGGCAGCAGGTAGCGGTCGTCGAGCGTATCCTTGCCGAAATCGGTCAGCAGCGCATCGCGCGCATCGTCGGTGACGATGGCGAAGCGCCGCGCCGCGATGGACTTGGAATCGTCCGCCGTCACGGCCGCGGCCTTCGCCGCGCCGGCCAGCGCTTCCACGCCGAGCTGGGCCACGAGATCGGCTGCGCCGGGATCGGTTTTCTGCGTCATCGCCACTGCCGGGCTTTCGCCCGCCTCCCTGATATCGGTGCGAGCCGGCATGGCATCTCCGAACAGGCCAGTTTCCACGCCGCCCATCTCCGTCTCGTTTCCGTTCCTGAATTCCACGTTCGCCCCCGGTTTACCGAACAACCCACGATCAACCATGTTCCGCATTCGTTCGAATCAGCGGGCAAGCGCCCAACCTAGCAGACCGACGCGGCGCGGGGGAAAAACTTATCCCCCGCTCGTTCTCCATAGCGGCCGTTGGAAGGGCTGTTCGCCGCTTGCAGCCGGGGCAGGGACCGATGTGGCGTGCCTGCTTCCGGATTCAAGGTTTAGATGCCCTTCGTCATCCCGACCACAATCTATAGTGGCCAAATCGGACTCGGACGCAAGGGGGTTAAACATCCGGCGAGCATCGGCGCGTGGCGGCAAGGCCGTCGGCCGCACCCCGGCACGCGGCGACGCGCGCAATTCCCGGCGCTCACGCGGGGCGCAAGCGGCAAAGCGAATCTGTGGGAAAATTTCTGCGGATGGAATTGCGCCTCCGGCCCCCGCGTCCCCGCCCTCCGGGTGACGACGGGGCGCGGGAAGGCCGGGCGTTCGTTCACCCGCGGCTGCGCGGCAGGCCGAGCGCGCGTTCGGCGATCATCGAGCGGTGGACCTCGCTGGTGCCGGCATAGATCGTCGTGCCGTGCGCGTGGCGGTAGGACTGGTTGATGTAGGCCGCCGCGCCGTCGCGCTTCGACAGCGAGAGCGGCGCGGTCAGGTCGAGCAGGTCGCTGCCGTCCTCCAGGAACTTCTCGGTACCGAACAGCTTGGCCATCGGCCCCGCCGCGGGCAGGTTCCGCTTCTCCTCGGCCGCCCAGAGCGAGCGCATGCCGAGCAGCGTGGCGAGCTGGTAGTGCGCATGGGCGCGGGCGAGCCGCACCTGCGCACAGGCGTCCTCGATCAGCGGCCGGCCGTTCCAGGCGATCTCGCGCGCCAGTGCCTCGGCATGGCGGATCATCACGCCGTGCGCCTTCTGCCCGCCGCCGCGATGCTCCAGCTCCAGCGCCGCGCTCATTGTCCGCACGCCGGCATCGACATCGCCCAGGCGCCAGGAATCGGGGATCCTCACCGCATCGTAGAAGGTGATGTTGGTCCGTTCGTCCTGAAAGGTATAGACCGGCTGCACGGTGATCCCCGGCGCCTTCATCGGCAGGATGAACATCGTCAGCCCCTTGTGCTTGGGGGCGTCGGGATTCGTGCGGCAGAGCATCAGCACGTAGTCGGAGATATTGGCGCCGCTGGTGAACATCTTGGTGCCGTCGATCCGCCAGCCGTTGCCGTCCGGCACCGCCCGCGTCTGGGCCGCGAAGACGTCGGAGCCCGATCCCGGCTCGGAATAGCCGAGGCTGCAGATCGCCTCGCCGGCCAGGACGGGGCGCAGCACCTCCTCTTTCAGTTCCGCGCTGCCGAACTTGTCGATGATGGCCGCGACCATCATCGTCGTGCCCTTGGCGTGGCCGCTCCAGCCGTGCTCCTCCCACACCTCGGCCGCGGCGTGGCTGGCATAGGGCGAGGCGCCGCGCCCGCCCTTTTCCGGCGGCAGCTCGGGGAACAGCAGCCCGGCCTGGGCCAGCTTGCGGTGAACGTCGGGGTGGTGGCCGTCCCACGAGTAATGCGCGTGCGCCTTCAGCTCGGGCGTCAGCGTCTCGCGGAAGAACGCGTCGGTCTCGCGCGCCAGCCGCTCCGCCTCGGGGCCGAGGTCGAAGTCGATCGAGACCGCGCCGACATCGGGCAGCGCCGCCGCCTCGCCCGCGTAGAGCCGCCGCCCCGCTTCCTCCAGCAGCCGCGCCGGATCGCCGTGGATCAGCCCCCAGGCCTTGGCGCGCAGGTTGTAGAGATGGATGTCGTATTCGGTGGTGAGGCCATAGCCGCCGAACGTGCGCAGCCCCTGGATGCCGGCGCGCACCGCGGTCTGCACGGCCCACCACAGCGCCAGCGGGACGTTCGCCGCCGCCCCGGCCTCGCCCGCGCCGATCTGGTGGACCGTCTTCCACACCAGCATCCGGCCCGCCTCGACTTCGGTGATGAAGTTCGCCAGCGGGTGGGAGATCGCCTGGAAGGTGCCGATGAACTGGCCGAAAGCCTGGCGCTCGCAGGCATAGGCGGCAGCGAGCCGCACCGCCTCGCGCGCAAGGCCGTTGAGCGCGGCGGCGGCAAGCAGCTTCCATTCCTCGAGCGCGGCGGCGAAGGCCCCGGTCGCGGCCCCGCCCGAAGCGAGCACCACGGCCGGCGCCTTGCCGATATCCACCTCGCCGATGCCGTTCGAGGCCAGGTTCTCCTCGGCCTTGCGGTCGGCATCGCCGAGGGTGGCGACGATGACGTCCTCGCCCCGGCGCGCGACGACGAGATCGGCGTGCGCGCCGCCCGAAAGCCACTGCGCCGGCTGCCCCGCCACGTCGCGGAACGCCAGCGTCGCCACCCGGCTGCCGTCGAGCAGCCCGGCAAGCAGCGCTTCGTCGGCGCCGAGCTGGCCGAGCAGCCGCGCCGCCAGCAGCGTCTCGATCACCGGGCCCGAAGCCAGCGTCCGGCCCAGTTCCTCCGCCACCAGCGCGGCATCGAGCGTACCCAGGGCGAGCCCGCCGGCCGCCTCCGGCACGCGCATCGCGAAAGTGCCGAGTTCGGCCAGCCCCTGCCACAGCGCCCGGTCGAAGCCGCCCGCCTCCTGCGCGCCGCGCACGCGCGCCATGCTGCTCTCGCTGTCGAGGAACCGCGCGAAAGTATCGCGCAACATCTGCTGGTCGTCGTTCAGGCCGAAGTTCATTCTCTCACCCGTATCATCGTGGATCGGAATCGGCGTCGCGGACGCCATCGCAATTCTCCCGGACCGCCGGCGTGCGCGCGCCGGTCGGCATCGGGAAGACTATCTCGCCTTTTTCGCCGGCCGCAACGACGAAATGCGCGAACCTTCGGACTGCTATCGCTGCGGGATTGCCAACGCCGCCGATCGCGGCAAAGATCGCGCGCGAGAGGAGCTTGCCCTTATGCTAAACCTGATCGGCGCCATCATCAGCGGCCTTGTCGTCGGCATATTCGCCCGCTGGTTCTATCCCGGCGCGATCGAGATGGGCTGGGTCATGACGATCCTGCTCGGGGTGGGCGGCTCGCTGCTCGCCGGCCTCGTCACCAGCCGCGGCTCGTCCGAATTCAGCCGCGCGGGCTGCCTCGCCTCGATCGTCGGCGCGATGGTGCTGATCTTCATCGGCCGCAACCTGGGCTGGCATTTCTAGGCCCACTTCCCCCAGGCGGATCAGGCTCAGCCTTCCAGCCCCCACCGCACGGTGTGCGGATCGGCGCCGGTGACCAGCCGCCGCAGCGCCGTGCGGGCCAGGCGCTCGGTCTCCACCTTGCGCCGCGCCGCGGCGAGCGGCACCAGCGGCGCGGGGCGCAGGATCTCGGCGTCGTAGCCGTCGGCGACGATCACGCCGCAGCGCTCGGGCAGGAACGAGGGCGTCTCCAGCGGCGCGCGATCAAGCTCGGGCGGCAGGCCCCAGTAGAAGCGGTCGCAATAGTCGAGGTAATCGGGCCACTTGCCGTCGCCCAGAAGATCGGCGCGGCTGACCTTGATCTCGACGATGGTGATACGCCCCTTGGCGTCGATGCCCATCAGGTCCGCGCGGCGGCCGCAGCGCAGCGGCATTTCCGGCACGCACCAGGTATCGTTGCGCGCGAAGAGCCGGCAGACGCCACGTACCACCGCCAGCGCGCGACGCTCCGCGCCCGCGACGGCGGCAGCAGCGGCGGCAGGCCCGGGCGGGCGAAGGGGGGAATCGGCATCGGCCATGCCCCCTTCTAGGAACATATCGCGAACTTGCAAGTATGCCGGGCCGGCGGTGTTCAGTGCCGCGGCAGCACCAGCCGCGCCAGCGCATCGCGCGCGGCGACGAATTCCTGCCAGAGCGCCAGCGCCGGCGCCGCCGCGTCGCCACCGCCGGTCTGAACGGAGATCAGCGCGGCAAGGCCCGGCTCCATGATCGCGGCCAGGTCCTCGACCCCGTGCTCGGCCTGCTCGCGCCGCCAGTGCGGCGCCTGGCGGACGGCGGCGGAAAAGCCGTGCGCGTCGACGGCCGGCTGGTGTGCCACGCCGGCCAGGGTCGCCACCACGCCCGCCGCATCGTGCAGCGCCGCCCATTTGCGGCCCGCCGCCTTCGCGGCGTCGCCGCCCTCGGCTGCCAGCCGCGAATCGAGCGGCACGGCCGTGTCGAAATCGATCGGAGTCGCGTCCATGACGGGCCTTGGCTAGCGCAAGTGCCCTTGCCAAATCGCTAAGCGCCCGCCGAATGCCAGGTGTTCAGGGGCCAAACCGTCATGCCGGCCCCGGATCGTCGAACATCGCCAGCGCCGCCGCCCGTTCGGCCGGATAGCGGTTGCGCACGATCGCCTGCAGCACGCGCCCCTGCGCCGAGCCCAGGCCGACCCGCGCGGCGACGCGCAGCACATAGTCGCCGCGCTCGGCATAGATCGCCGCGACCAGCGCGCGGTCGTATCCGGCATCGGCGCGGGCACTGGCGCGATCGGCCTTGTCGACCCCGGCCGCCAGGACCGTCACCGCGCCGCCGTGCTGGACCGCGACCGACCATGTGGCGTCCCGCACCGCCGGATGGCGCGCGTCGAGGTCGAACCCGGTCCGCTGCCGCACCGCCGCCACCGCGGGGCGATAATGCGTGCGTTCGATGAAAGCGTGCTGCGCCGCGACGAAGGCATCGGGCTCGCGCGCGGCGATCGCCTTCCAGGCGGCGGTGAAGGCCGTCGTTCCCGGCCCGAGGCCAGCGAACGCGGCCTGCCAGCGCCCGCCTTCGGCGGCAAGGAAGGCCGCCACGGTGCCCGCCCTGCTGGAAAGCTGCCAGATGCCGTAGGAAACGCCGCCGGCATCGCCCACCCCGCTCGACACGGCACCGGGCCCGCGCCCGCCGCTCTCGAACTGTTCGGACAAGGCGCCGAGCCGGTGCGCCGGCGCGGGCGCCTCGGCCCGGTCGATGGCCCCGTCGATGGCGCGGTCGAGCAGTTCGACTTCCGCCTGGGTGAAACCGCGCCCCAGCAGGACGCGCACGGCATCGAAGATCGGCTTTCTGTTCATATCTTGCTCAAACCTCCGGCGAAGTTGACACAGTTTACACGGTCCTGAAGCCGGAAAAGACGGGCCGTGCAGGCGCCCTTCTTTCCAACCCGCGAAGCTGGCAGAACAAGGCGATGTAGGAAAACGGTTTTGTCCACCGGGCGGGCGGTCCAGCCCCCTCGCGCAACAAAACGCTTGCCCCGCCGCCGCGAACGGGGAATGCGCCGGATACAGGCCATGGAAGCGTTCGACTTCATCATCACCGGCGGCGGCAGCGCCGGCTGCGTGCTCGCCAACCGGCTCTCGGCCGATCCGCGCCACCGCGTGCTGCTGCTCGAAGCGGGCGGGCGGGACGACTACATCTGGATCCGGGTGCCGGTCGGCTATCTCTACTGCATCGGCAACCCGCGCACCGACTGGCTCTACCAGACCGACGCCGAAGAAGGCCTCGGCGGCCGGTCGCTCAAGTATCCGCGCGGGCGCGTGCTGGGCGGCTGCTCGTCGATCAACGGCATGATCTACATGCGCGGGCAGGCGGCGGACTACGACGGCTGGCGGCAGGCGGGCAATCCCGGCTGGGGCTGGGACGACGTGCTGCCCTGTTTCCGCAAGGCGGAGGACCACTACGCCGGCGAAAGCCCGTTCCACGGCGCCGGCGGCGAGATCCGCGTCGAGAAGCAGCGGCTGCGCTGGGACATCCTCGACGCCTTCCAGCGCGCGGCCGGCGAATGGGGTTTGCCCGCCATCGAGGACTTCAACCGCGGCGACAACGAAGGCTCGGCCTTCTTCGACGTCACCCAGCGCAAGGGCTGGCGCTGGAGCGCGGCTGACGCCTTCCTCAAGCCGGTGCGCAGCCGCGCCAACCTGAAGGTCGTGACCGGCGCGCTGGTCGACCGCGTGGTGATCGAGGACGGCCGCGCCGTGGGCGTGGCCTACCGCCTCGGCGGCGAGGAACGGATCGCCCGCGCGCGGGGCGAGGTGCTGCTGGCGGCGGGCGCGATCGGCTCGCCGGCGATCCTCGAGCGTTCGGGAATAGGCGATGCCGCGCGCCTCGCGCAGCTCGGCATCGCGCCGGTACTCGACCGGCCGGAAGTGGGCGGCAACCTGCAGGACCACCTGCAACTGCGCTGCGCCTATCGCGTCAGCGGCGTCTCGACGCTCAACCAGCGCGCCGCCGGGCTGATCGGCAAGGCACTGATCGGGCTTGAATATGTCCTCAGGCGCACGGGCCCGATGGCCATGGCGCCAAGCCAGCTCGGCATGTTCGCGAAAAGCCACGACCGCTACGCCACCGCCAACCTCGAATACCATGTCCAGCCGCTGAGCCTGGAGGCGTTCGGCGCCAGGGGGGCCGGGGGTCTCGACCCCTTCCCCGCGTTCACCGCCAGCGTCTGCAACCTGCGCCCCGAAAGCCGCGGCCGCACCGCGATTCTCTCGGCCGATCCGCAGGCGCCCCCCAGCATCCGCCCCAACTATCTCGCGACCGAGAACGACCGCCGCGTCGCCGCGCAGGCGATCCGCATCACGCGCGAGATCGTCTCCCAGCCCGCTCTGGCCGCCTACCGCCCCGAGGAAGTCCGGCCCGGCCCCATCGGCGCCGGGGGCCACGACAGCGAGGAAGCCCTCCAGCGCGCCGCCGGCGCGATCGGCACGACGATCTTCCATCCCGTCGGCACCGCCGCGATGGGCAGCGTGGTCGATGCCGAGCTGCGGCTGCGGGGCATAAAGGCGCTGCGCGTCATCGATGCCTCGGTGATGCCGACGATCACCTCGGGCAACACCAACGCGCCGACGATGATGATCGCCGAAAAGGGCGCGGAGATGGTCCTGCGCTCGGCGCGCTAAGCCCGTTCCCGAACGGGCACGCGAAGCCCTGCGATGCCCGGCCGGTTCATTTTCGCGCGCCCATCGCGGCGAGGATCGCCGGCGGCACCACCGGATTGCCGCGCTCGCCGCCTTCGAACTCGGCGATCCTGGCGCGGATGAAGGCGTCGGGCGATTCCGCCCAGCGCCGGACGATGTCGAAGGCCACCGGGTCCGACGGGATCAGGATGCGGCCGTCGCGCATGCCGTCCGCCAGCACGACGGCGACATCCTCGGGCAGCATCAGCGTGGTTTCCTTGCCGGGTCCGCGCATCGGGCAGTCCTCTGTCCACGAGGTCATCGAATCCAGCACGCCCGTCGCCACCGGCCCCGGAATCAGGCAGGAGACGCGGATGCCCTTGGGCTCGCAGTAAACCGCCAGGTTCTGCGTCATGGCGATTACCGCCGCCTTGGAAGCGGCATAGGGCACGCGGCTCGCCGCATAGGGATAGAGGCCGGCGAACGAGGCGGTATTGACGATGTGGCCCCGCCCGCGGGCAAGGAACCCGGGCAGAAGCCGCAGCGTGCCGCGCGCCGAGCCCAGGTAGTTCAGCTCCACGATCCGCTGCCATTCGTGCATCGGGATGTCTTCGGGATGGCCGTTCAGCATCCCGCCGACATTGTTCATCAGGATGTCGATTTCGCCGAGCGCGGCCTCGGCGGCCGTGACGGCGGCGGCGATCGAATCGTCGGACAGGACGTCGGCGGCGATGCCGACGGCCCGGCCGCCCGCCGCCTCAATCTCCGCGGCGGTCGCCCGCGCCGCCGCCTCGTCGATGTCGGCGACCGCGATCCGCGCCCCGCGCCGCGCCCATTCGCGCGAGACGCAGCGGCCGATGCCCTTGGCCCCGCCGAAGATGAGTGCATGGGCGCCTGCGAACGGCGCCTGGTGATCGATCGTCATGGCCTGCGCTCTCCCGGCTGGCCGCCGCAGTCTATCGCCGGGCGCCCGCGACGCAATGGCATTCCCCGCCGTCGGTCGGGCGCTACGCCTCCCCGCGCGCCAGCAACCTGTCCAGGGCCTTGCCGAAACCCTGCCGCCGCCAGAACTTGAGGAACACGGTATAGATATGCAGCGAGTTGCGCGCCGGATCGACCGCGTGGAACATCTCGTCCCGCGGCCCGGCGGCATGGACGCATTCGGGCAGGCGGAACAGGATCACCTCGGGAAAGGCCAGCACGCGGGCGACGCCCATCGTCGCCATGTGTAGCGTCAGGTGCAGCTCCAGTTCCTCCGCCGTCACCAGCGGGCCGCCGTGCGCGTGGTACTCGGCGGCGAACAGCGCCAGCAGGTCGTCGATATGGTGGTCCCAGATGTCATGGTGCGCGGCGCTGAGGCCGCCCCAGAGGATCGAGCCGAAGGTGATCTGGCCGACGCGGCCCCAGTCGATCAGCCCGCTGTGCAGGCCGCCTTCGTCGCGCCAGAAGAAGCAGTTGTCGATGTGCGCGTTCCAGTGGCACAGCGCCACGAGATCGCGGTTGCCCGTGAGATAGCGCTGCAGCAACACTTCGTGCTGGCGGATGCGGAAGGCGTCGCGCGCCATCCGTGCGTGGAACTCGGGCGTGCGCA
>JBAYPJ010000043.1:0-28267 GCA_041677785.1 Novosphingobium sp.
GAGGTGGTTGAAGAAACGCTGCTTGGCGGACTCGAAGGCGCTGCGCGCGGCCGACTTGGCCTGGCTGTTGAGGTTGCTGCCCGCGGCCCGCATCGCCGCGTCGAGATTGTTGTGGATGACCTGGAAGGCCCCGGCATAGGCGTCGTAGATCGCGATCTGGGGCTGGGTCAGTTCATGCTCGAGCATCTCATATTCGACGCCGTCGAAGGATAGCGAGCGCGCCGAATAGAGGCCCAGCGCCTTGAGATCGCGGGCGAGCACCTCCATCGCCGCGACCCCGCCATTCTCGACCGCGGTGATGAACTCGCCGCGCGTGGCGAACGGGAAGTCCTCGCCGCCCCATAGGCCAAGACGCTGGGCGTAAGCGAGGTTCTGCACGGTGGTCGCGCCCGTCGCCGAGACATAGACGATGCGCGCATTGGGCAGCGCGTGCTGGAGCCGCAAGCCCGCGCGGCCCTGCTGCGAGGGCGCCTGTTCGCCGCGCGCGCCCGTGCCGCCGGCCGCATTCGCCATCGCGTGCGATTCGTCGAACACGATCACGCCGTCGAAATCGGTGCCCAGCCAGTCGACGATCTGCTGGACACGGCTCGCCTTCTCGCCGCGGTCCTGCGAACGCAGCGTGGCGTAGGTCGTGAACAGCACGCCTTCGTCGAGCTTGATCGGCGTGCCTTGGCGGAAGCGCGAGAGCGGCGTCACCAGCAGGCGTTCCTGTCCCAGCGCCTCCCAGTCGCGCATCGCGTCCTGGTGGAGCGTCTCGGAGCGGCTGACCCAGACCGCGCGGCGGCGGCCCTTCAGCCAGTTGTCGAGGATGATGCCCGCGACCTGGCGGCCCTTGCCCGCGCCGGTGCCGTCGCCGAGCATCCAGCCGCGCCGGAAGCGCACGGCGTTCTCGGCATGGTCGGGCGCCGCGGTGACGACATCCCAGCTCTTGTCGACGGTCCAGCCGCCCGCGAGATGCTCGCCATGCGCCTCGCCCGCGAGGATGACGGATTCGAGCTGGGCGTCGGAGAGGATGCCGTCATCGACGAGCCGCGCCGGCAGCGATGGCCGATAGCTCGGCACGGGCGGCGGCACCGAGGCCATTGCCGCCGACTGCACCAGCGGGGTCGGATGCGGTTTGGCGCCGGGGATGCGGATCGACTGGAGCGCATAGGGCTCGTAGATCGCGTCGGTCAGGCTCGCGGTGCCGGGGACGGCCTCGTTGCAGGGCGCGTAGGCCAGTTCGACACCTTCGGTCGCAGGCGCGGCGGCGGGCCGGGCGACGGCGACGCGGCGCACCGGACGGGCCGCGATGGTCTGCACGGCGAGCGGCGCGGCGGGCGGCGGCGTATCGGGTGCGGGCGTGCGCGGCGGCACTTGGGTAAGCACCATGTCCAGCAGCGTGGCGGTGTCAGGGGCGACGCCGAGCGCGTCGGGGAAGCGGCGCGGATCGTCGGCGGGCACGCGGTCGATCACGGTCAGGCGCGTGTCGATCGTCGTGCCATGCTTCTGATAGACCCGGCCGTCGATCGCCGCCGAGAACAGGACGCGGCCGCGCTCCTGGAACTGGACGAAGGCGTCGGTGAAGGCAGGATTGTCAGGCGCGCAGGTGGCGCCGGTGATGACGACGAGACGGCCGCCGGGGCGCAGCCGGGCCAGCGCCGAGCCGATATGGCGCAGCGCCGCATCCTTCACCCGCGCTTCGACATGGGCGATCACCGAGAAAGGCGGGTTCATCACCACCAGGTCCGGCACGGCGGCGGGATCGAGATAGTCGTGGATATGCGCGGCATCGTGGGTGGTGACGCCGAGGCCGGGGAACAGCAGGTCGAGCACCGCGGCGCGGGTTTCGGCCAGCTCGTTGAGCATCAGGCGCGCACGCGCGATCTCGGCCTGGATCGCCAGCAGGCCGGTGCCAGCCGAGGGTTCGAGCACCCGCTCGCCCGGTCGGAAGGCGGCGGCGACACCCGCGACATGGGCGAGGCCGGCAGGCGTCGAGAATTGCTGGAGCGCCTGGCTGGTTTCCGAGCGGCGGGTGTGGGTCGGCATCAGCCCGGCGATCTTCTCGATCAGCGCGAGCCGGGCCTGCGGGTCGGCGTATTTGCGGAACAGCGTATTGCCGTATTTCCGCAGGAACAGGATCTGCGCGGCCTCACAGGCGTCATAGGCCGATTTCCAGTCCCAGGCGCCTTCGGCGTCGGACCCGTCGAACGCGGTTTCCATCGCGTCGCGCAGCGCCTTGGCGTCGACGGCGCGACCGGCTTCGAGGTGGGGAAGGATGTGCTGGGCGGCCGCCAGCAGCTTCTCGGCGGTTTCGGCAAAATGGCGGGCAGCGCCAAGCGGCACGGCGGCGAGCGCCGTGGAACGGTTCATGGTCATCGGGATGCTCCGGGAGAGGCTAAGGGATGGAAGCCGGCGGACCCTCTCTCTCAACCCCGCCAGGCTCACCCCATTCCGGCCCTCCTCTCCCTCTCAGGGGATGCCGAAATCCTCCGCGAGCCCCAGCGCCTTCAGCCGGTCGTCATCATCCGCGCGCACGATCTCATAGTCGTCGGATTTCCAGTTCCAGTAACCGTCCCAGACCTCGCCGAGTTCGGCCCAGTCCCCGTCCGGCCAGACCACGATGTCGTATTCGTTGAAGGGCCGCTGTGCGTTCGTCATTGCCAGTTACTCCGTTGCCTGCGCGGGAACCGTCCCGCTGACGCTGCAAGGAAGGGCGTCGGCCGCTGCCGTCACCGAGCGAAGCGAGGGGAACCCCTTGCGGGTTGGCGGCCCAAGGCGGGCGATGCCCTTACCGGGCGTCTTGGGGAGGGACGGAGCTTCGCGCGGCGTGGCGAGAGGATGGCGATGCAGCCAGCGGCCCTGCGTGGCGAAGAACGGTCGGTGCTGGCTCTGGCCGGCGGGCAAAAAAAGGGGCGACCCCAGGACGGGGCCGCCCGATGGCATCAGATTCGACGGTGCCGGGATTCGTCGATCACGAAGCCGAAACGCCCGGAGACATATTCGGTATCGGACACGAGGAAGGTGAGCCATTGGCTGATGTTGCGCTTCCCGCCGAGCGCGGCACCGCACTCGACCATGCCGGGATGCTCCTTGGAAGTGATCGCGGCCACCACGATCCAGTCCTGGGCATGGGCTTCGAGGAACAGCCGGCGGTCCTTCGCCCAGGATTCGCCCGGCGCCAGCTCCCGGCCGTGAACCGATTCCCAATAGTCCGGCCAGGCGTTGCGAACCGTGCGATCCGCGTGGCGTCGTTCGAGGGTGGTGAACAGCGCCGGGAAGGTGACGGCGACTATCGACCAGTCCTCGTCCTCCTCATACCATCCGTTGTCACACCGCAGCGCGTCGGGAACCTCGGCGCTGCGAGCGTCGTCCAGCTTGAAGCCGCCATGACTGGCGGTCGAATAGAAGACGACGCCCTCGGCGAAGATCTCGCTGGTTTGCGAGATGTCCCAAGGGGTCCAGACGCGCTGATCGACGCGCACCCGGCCGAGGCGGAGCTTTTCTTCCCGATGCTGAACTTGGTCCCTGACATAGTCGTGAAACCCGGCCGCATCGCCGACGACGGCTACCGCGCCATAGAAATCGGCGCGTTTCCATTGGCAGAGCGGAGGTTCGAGCCGCCAGGCCGTAGCGATACGCAATCCCTCCCTGCCGGGGATCGCGGCATAAGCGGTGTCGCAGACAAGCGCCGCGAGATCGCCGTCGGCGGTCCGGCCATAGGTCGCCGGAATCGAAACGGGCTGGTTCATGCCGCCCTCCCGAGCTGAGCGGCGGGCGTTTCGTCCTCGACGACCTCCAGGACGAGATTGGAATATCGGTTACGCTCAGCCCAGGCTTGGGCGGTCGCCATGTCGGGCGCGAGATGCTTGAGTTCGTCCTTGCCGTTCCGCCGCGTTAGAACGCGCACCATGCCGGGCTGCGGCAGTTCGACGACCTCGAAGCGCAGGTCGGTGGTGACGGAATAGTGGCAGCGCACGGTGAGGATCGGAACGCCGTCCGATGTGTAGGTGCCCTCGTGGAGCACGAAATGGGCCGGATAGGTCGAGGTGCCGATGGCCGAAGGCGGCAATTTTTCGATCAAGCGGCCGGTGCTGTTGCGGTTTTTCCAGGCGCGCAGTTTTTTCGTGAAGCGCGTGGGCGGTTGCGGCGTCCCGTCGAAGTAGCGCAGGACGGCGCCGAGCGGCACAGTGTCGTGGACGGCCTGGCCGTCGAGCACGACGGGCGTAGCATCCATCGCGCGTGCGGGAATGGAAGCATCGGTCATGGACAGTCTCCGGGAGAGCAGGAAGGAAGCGGGCTGCCGACCGCTCTCTCTCAAGCCGGCCAACCCGCCCGCTTCCCGCCTTCCTCTCCCTCTCGCCGCCGGCCCCACGAAGGGACCGGCAACGGGCGGATCAGCCCTTCAATCCGCCGGATGCGATGTCGGCGATCCACTCGGCGGCCTCGTCGAAGTCGGAATCATCGTCCTCCAGCAGGCTCGCCAGGGCGAGCGCCCCGTTGCGGCCGAGCTGCCCGAGGCGCTGGATGGCGGCGAGCAGGACGGGCGCGAGGGCTTCGGGGTTGGCCGTCTCGATTTCGGAAATTCGCATGGGTCAGTCTCCTGAGGGTAAGAAAAAAGGCCCGGACGCGAGGGCGTCCGGGCCGTTGATGTGCCGGTGGCGGTTGCCGCCGGCCTGCGCCGGTCAGCGGGCAGCGTGTTTGCGCGCGGCGGCGATACAGACCGCATGGAGAGCCGCGAGCAGGGACTGGTATCGTTTCGAATCGGCGTAATCGACGTAGGCGGCGTTGCGCTCGCACGCCGTCCGAACGTCGCCCAGTGCGATCTCGGTGCGGTCGATGCCGGGCGGCGGCGTGGCCGCGAAGATACGGTCGATCTCGGCGACGACGTCCTCTTCGTCGAGACTGAGCAGGACGTGGGAGCCAAGGCCCGGTTCGACGCCGATGCGGCCATATTCGGCAAGGCCAAGCATTTCGTCGAGCATGGACTCGGTCGAGCGGACCATGACGTCGTCGGTGGTGATGAGCACGGCCATGCCGCCGAACCCGTCGGGCCGCATCTTCGAGCAGGTCCAGGCCGAGATGACCGAGACATAGGCCAGCGTCGGCGTGCGGCGGATGACGCTCTGGAAGATGGTTTCCCAGCTCGCCGCGCTCATGTCGAGCTGGAGATTGACGGCGTCCGCGCCCAGCTTGGCGAGTTCGGCCCGAACGAGGTCGGCGGCCTGGCTGTCGACGTCGCCGGAGGCGGCCAGCGCGGCGCGAACCTCCTCGACCGCATAGGCGGGCATGTCGTTGATGCCCTGGTCGGCGTAGAAATAGAGCCCGTCGCCATCGGGTTCGCTAGTGAAGATGCGGGATAGCAGCAGCCGTTCCAGCGGCGTCATCGCGCTCTGAGGGATGGTGGGTTGAACGACGGTCGGCGAGAAATAGTCGGCCATTGAATGTCTCCTGAAACGCGAAAAGCCCGGCACGAGGTCGGGCTGCGAAGTTTGGGGAAAAGGCAGACGGGACGGCCTGGACCGCCCCGTCTGCACCGGCGTCAGGCCGCGATGTCGTATTCGGACTCGCCGCCCTCGTCGTTGTCCGCCGCAGGGGCGATCTCCTCCGGCTGCGCGTCGCCGCCGTCGAGGAACGCCGGCAGCGCGTCGGCCTCGTTGGCCAGCGGTAGCGGCGTCTCGATCGCCGGGGTGCGGAGCGGTTCGGGAAGCCAGCCGCTGTCGGCGAGCAGCCGTTCGGCCTCCTCGGCCATCTTGGCCTTCTTCATGTGGTCCATCAGCTCGGCCTTTTGCCGGCCGACGGCCTCGGTGACGGCTTCGAGGATGCGCTGCTTGGTGACGCGGTCGAGATAGTTGTCGGCCGTGGTCCGCCACCCGGCGCCGATCATGTCGAGGCCGACCGCTCGCGCGAGGACGTGGCTGTGCTCAAGCCGCCGCGCGACGCCGTGCGCCGAGACGCGCCCGCCGCCATGCTTGGCAACCGGCTCCCATTGCGCGTTCACCGAATAGGCGGCGCAATGCGCGAACAGGGCGGCCTGCTCGTTGCCGTCGAGCTGCTGGATCGCATCCCAGGCGTCCTTGTCGGACTTGGGCAGGCGTTCCTTCCACCGGGCATGGCGCTTCTGGATCGCGGCGGCCGCGGCGCTGTTCCGCAGATCGGACGTCTGGAACGGCAGATAGACGCGGTTGAGCGACAACTCCAGGCAGCTTTCGCTACTGACCGTGTAGAAGGCGGTGAGCACCATCGCGTGCAGCACGGCGGCGAAGGCCACCGAGGGGTTCTGCGCGAAGGCGTCCTGGAGCGCCAGCGTGCGGGCGGCCGTCAGCTCGGCGACGAGCCGGTCGGGGAGCGGCTTGATGACATCCTCGTCGTCATCGTCTTCGGCGAGCGTCCCGCTCTCGATCACGGTCGGAACCGAGCCGCGTTCGACCTCGACCGCTTGGGCGCCCGCTTCGTCGGAGGCATCGGGGGCATCGGAAGCGGCATCCGGCTCATCGACGGGAATGACCTCGTCCTCCTCCGGCTCGTCCTCGGGGCGGACATAGCCACGGTCGATGTAGAGCGTGCCGTCGTCCTCGATGCCGACGAAGACGCCGGAGATCGCGGCCTCCGCGGGATCAAAGACCCGGCGCCCCTGCGTCAGCACACCCAGCTCGACGTCGATGGCATTGACCCGTGCCTCGACCTCGGGCGGGAGATCGCCCTGGCCGCTCCACTCGTTTTCGAGCGCATCGGCCTCGGCGCGCAGGGCGGCGATCCGCGCTTCCTGCTCCTCGGTCGGCGGCTCCTGGGTGAAGTCGATGCCGCGGCAGTCCTCGTCATAGCCGTAAGGCAGGTCGACCAGTGCCTCGACCCATTTCCAGCCCTCGGCCTGGATCGCGGCGGCCTCGGTTTCGAGCTTCTCGGCGACGAGCCGGTCGATCAGCGCGGGATCGGACAGCCAGCCGCCATCGTCGGCCTCGAACAGGTCGCGGATCGGCACGCTGCCACCTGCCGCGAGATAGGCGTCGACGCCGATGAACCGGACGCGCTTGTCCGTCACCTCGACCTTGTCCTCCAGCAGCTTGGACTTGATGAAATACGGCGCCTTGTTGCTGCTGTGGGCGAGCTGGTCCCACAGCTCCTCCTGGCGCTTGTGATCGTCGCTGACGGTGAACGCCATGAGCTGATCGAGCGTCATGTCGCCGGCGGCATAGACGTCGTGCAGCTTCGGCGAGACGGAGGCGAGCTTGAGGCGCTGCCGCACGACGGCCGGCGTGACCCGGAAGTGCGCCGCAATGGCCTCCTCCTGCTCGCCCTTGTCGCGCAGCATCTTCATGCCGCGGAACTCGTCGAGCGGGTGAAGCGGCTCGCGCTCGCTGTTCTCGGCGAGCGAGTCTTCCTCGGCCAGGACCGGATCGTTCGCCGCCTTGACCACGCACGGCACCGGCGCATCCTTGGCGAGACGCTTGCGCTTCACGAGGATCGCGAGCGCGCTGTAGCGGCGACCGCCGGCCGGAATCTCGAACTGGCCGGTTTCGGCGCCGTCGGCACCAAGCATCGGCCGGACGTTGAGGCCGGTGAGCAGGCCGCGCCGTTCGATGTCATCGGCGAGATGCTCGATCGTCACGCCATGCTTCACGCGGCGGACGTTCGACTGCGACAGGACCAACCTGTCGAACGGGATGTTCTGCGACTGGTTGAGGGTGATTTTCGGAAGGGCTTTCGCCATGTCTATTACTCCGTGACGGGCGGCCGGGAAACTCTCTCCCAACCTCCAACCCGCCACGAAAACAGGGGCACCCCTCTCACTCTCTTCGATCGCACGGGGAGCCGGATGCGCCGGCCGTCAGGCCGCCGTCGGCCACTCTGCGGCCAGTCACGAGAGGATCATGATTTCCTGCAATCCGTATCGGCGGATTTACGGCGGCCCGACCGGGAGGGAGAGATGATTGACGACACTCTATCGCTGCCGGACCGCGCTCAGCGAGGTTCGCGCGCAGTTCGATGCGCTGACGCCGGAGCGCGCAAGCTGGTCGGCCGAGGTCTGGCCCGAGCGGAACGGCCTCGCGGTCTATAAGGAGAACGGTCGGCGCCACGCGGACGCGATGCGCTGGGGCATAGCCCGCGACATCGTCGACGGGGTGCCGGGACGCCGGCCGGTCACGACGACGATCTGGTTCGAGCGGGCGCGCCTGGAGCAGATCGGCTGGTTCGAGGCGGCGCACCGCTGCCTGATCCTAGTCGATTCCTTCGCCTGCCCCGAAGGCCCGCCGGGCGCGCGGACCCGCACCTGGTTCGGCGTCGAGGACAGGCCGGTCTTCGCCTGGGCCGTGATCTGGGCGCCCTCGCCGCAGGGCAAAGCGTTCGCCGGCCTGCTGGCGATGGCGAACCGGCTCGTTCCCGGCCCGTCCATGCCGGTCATCCTCGATCATGACGACTATGACCTGTGGCTGGGCGGACGCCTCGATCGCGCAGCGCCGCTCGCCAACCGGCCTTACCAGGAATCGGGCATGTTTCGCGAGGCGCTGGGCGAGCCCTGGAACGGTGGCGGCGACGATGTGCCATGACGCAGGCGGCGCCAGCGCGGGCGGCCTCAGCGATATTGCTCGGGGAGGTCTTCCTCGGCACCCCGCCAGACGATCCGGTCCCCCTCGTAGATCGTCACGAACCCGCCACGCCGGGGAATCTCGACCGGCGGATGCGGCTTTGCCCGAAAATTGAGGCAGGAGAACTCCGCGACCGTGGCCGAGAAGGCGAGCGGCTTGCCCGGTGCCATCAGCACCCGGTCGCAGGCGCCGGTCGGCCGCTTCACCCGGCGGCGCGACAGGCCGAGCCGGAAATGCTCATAGGCGCGCTCCTCCCATTCGGACGGCGGCGACCAGTGCCGGCACCACCGGCAGGTGCGAATGGTCGCCGGAGGATCGTCGTCGAGCGGCGGCCCATTGTTGTGCCCCGCTCCGGGCGGTCGCCCGCTCACGGCCAGCTCTCCTCGAGCCAGCCCCGGACCTGTTGGCGCATGATGCCGATCGCGCCGTTGATCTCGGTGACGCGGGCGTCGGGGGCGACGCAGCGCAGGTCGCGGAAGCTGCCGAGGAAGCTTCGCATCACCTTGAGGTAGAGATGGCCGCCCGCGAGCGCGACGTCGGTGAACGGCCGCGTGCCGTGGTTCGACAGGGAGGCGATCTGGCAGCCGGGTTGATCGCCGTAATTGTCGGGCTTGCGCGCCGACGGCGGGCGCGGCCAGCGCGTCGTCATGCCGCCCGCGATCATGCGTTCGGCCAGATCCGGGGTCAGCCGCGCGTCATAGTCCTCGATCGGCGAACGCGAATCGAGAAAGCCGTAGCGCGCCGAGAGCACCGCGACCTTGACCCGCATCCGGTCGGGCCGAACCGCCCGCACTGTCTGCCAGAGCGGCCCGTCATAGCGGTCGATCGCGTCGATCCAGCCCGCACCGCGTCGCTTGGTCGCCGAGCAGCCGAGGATCAGCAGCCGGTGCGGGTCGGCGGGCGTTCCGTCCTCGAGGCGGCGCAGGGGCCGCTCGATCAGGTTCACCGCGACCGGCCGCGCTTCGGCGGCCTCGGCGAGCCGGTGGATCAGCGCGAGGTCGGCCTCCGAGCAGACCCCGCGCACGTCGAAGGCGATGCCGGGCTGCCAGTCCGGCTCGATGCGGCGATCGACGAACAGGATGCCCTTTCCGAGATTGCCGCAGAACAGCAGCGTATCGGCATCGCTGGGCACGCTGCTCGCATTGATCTTGCGCCGTCCGACCTGGCGGAACGCCTCGGCGAAGGTCGCGGGCTCCGCCGTGATCCGGGCCTTGACGCGGGCGTGATAGCGCCAGGGCGGCCGGGCGGTGTCGAGCTTGCCGACCTCGATCTGGTGGAGGAAGTCGGCGAAGCTGTAGGGATCGGCCGGATAGGGGCACTCGCGCCACACCGCCCGGATGATCCGGCGCCGGTCGGCCGGAAAGGCGAACAGGCGGCTCCGCGCCTTCCGCCAGACGGCAGCGCGTTCGTCGCGGCGGTCCTGCTGCTGGCGCGGCCACCATTCGGCACGCCGCGCCATTTCCTCGTCGACGCTATGCTGGCCGGCTGCGACCATGTCGGCGAACAGCGGCAGCGCCTCGCGCTCGCGGCGCTGTTTGGTCAGAAACGCCGCGCGCTTGCGCGACGTCTCTTCATATTGCGTGGGCCTGGGCCATTTGCGGAAGCGCATGGGTCAGCCCTCCCGTGCATGGCGGGCAGCGAAGCGCCGCGCGCCCGAAGGGTCGGCGCGCAGGCCGACAGGCGCCGGTTTCAGGGTGGTCATCGGGATTGTCTCCGCGACGGGCGGCGGGGAGCCTGTCTCCCGGCCTCCGACCCGTCACGACGAAAGGCGCGGTCCTCTCATGCGAGGACCGCGCCCGGTGGGATGCCAGAGGTGAAGGGCCGAAAGGTCAGTCGGCAGCGAAAACGTCATCGACGAGCGGATATTTCCGAACGTCGAACACCTCGGCGGCGCCGTGGTCGACGCGCTGCACTGCCCCTTCGACAAAGGAATGCGGTGGGTCGAAGTCGTTATAGAAGGCGTCGATCGCCGCGCTCTCGTCCACCGCTGTGACCTCTTGGATGTAGGAGACCCACATCGCACGGCGCTGGCGCACGAAATAGCGGCCCAGGATGGGAACGCACTCGAACACATGGTTGACTTCGCCGTCCAGTTCGGCGGCGTCGAACTGCTCGATGGCATGGTCGCGATCCTCGGCGTCGCACAGCCAGGACTCGTTCTCGGCACCGTAGCAGATGAGATATTTCTTCAAGGATTGTTCGTCGGTCATCGGACTTGCTCCGTGACGGGCGACCGTGAGCCTGTTTCGCGGCCTGAAAACCCGTCACGCCGAAAGGCGCGGTCCTCGTGCCGGAGGACCGCGCCGTGCAAGGGACGGGACGGATGATGGCGAGCGCCGGGGGTCAGCCCTCCCGCTCGAAGCGCGCGATGATGCGCTCCGCGGCCCGGATGCCGCCGGCCTCGCCCGCGATGTCGAGCCAGACCGAGATCGGCGCGGTCGTCTCGAACAATATGTCGCGCTCGACGCCGAGCTGAAGCCCGACGTCGAGGCCGTGCAGGTCGGCCAGGCTGAACGTGCCATATTCGACGCAATCGACCTCCATGTCGGCAATGCCGTGCAACGTGTCGCCGTCGGGTTCGAGCAGGGTGGCGAGCCAGACGCCGGCGCCCAGAGGATTGAAGAATTTGGCGACCGGGACATGATCGTCCATCGGATCGGCCGCATTGGCGACAAGCTGCGCGCGCAGCTCGGGGGTCAGGAGGATCATGCCGCCCTCCGTTCGTCACCCGCGGCGGTTCCGGCGCTATCGCGGAAGGCGAGGATATAGTCGGCGGCCTTCGACGCGGCGCTGGCGGCGCGCACAATCGTGCGATCGTCGTCGCGGATCACCTCCAGCCAGGCCCCGATATAGTCGGCGTGGCGAACGGTCGGCACGATGCCGAGCGCGGCGCAGACGAACGCGCTGGTCATTTCGGCGACCAGCTCCTCGCGCGCCGATTTCTCAATCCCGGACGATTCCATCATAAGGTCGCGGTCGAGGCGCGAGCCGTGGCCGGTCCAGTGACCGAGTTCATGGAAGGCGGTGCGGTGCCAGTTGATCGGATCGAAATAGCGCACCGCCTGCGGCACGCGGATATAGTCGCCGACCGGATCGTAGAAGGCATGAAAGCCGCCGATGCGGAAGTCCGCGCCCGTGGCGGCGATCAGCGCCTCGGCCTCGGGATGGATCTCGTCGGCCGACGACGGCGCGACCGGAACGGTATAGGCGTCGGGCAGTCCCTCGCATTGGTCGAGGTTGAACACCGTGAAGCGTTTGAGGAACGGGACCGTGCCGGGCGCGCGGCCTTCCACGGCGGCCTGGCGCCGTTCGTCGCCGGGCGTGAAGCGATGGGCATAGACGACGGTGGTGCCGGCCTCGCCCTTGCGGACATGGCCGCCCAGCTCGAGCGCCTGGCGGAAGGTGAGGAAGGCGTTGCGCGAAAAGCCGTGCGAGATCACCGCGTCCCAGAGGATCAGCACGTTGATCCCCGAATAGCAGCGGCCGCTCAGCGCATTGTGCGGCATCTGGAGCGGCGCATTGGCCGAGGCCCAGGGCTGGACCCAGGGGACGTGGCCGGCTTCCAGCTCGGCGATGATCTTCTCGGTGATGTCCTGATAGAGCGTCGGCCGGTCGCTGGTCGCGCGCCGGCGGTTGAAGGAACGTGCCATCGCATGTCTCCGCGACGGGCCGGCCAGAGCCTCTCTCTGGACGCTCAACCCGTCACGAAAATCCCGGCCGCCCTCTCCCTCTATTCGTTTCGCCCGGCGACGGCTTTTGAAATAAGCCGCCCGAACGGATAGGCATCGCAGAAGACAAGCCGCGGCGATGCCAAACAGCGCACGGCAACGGGATGATGCCTATGGTGATTTTGCGCGTTCTCGCGTCGGTGTGGCTCGTCTGGTCGACGCTCGCCGATCTCGGCCATCAGACGAAAACGGGCTGGGTCTGGTTTCCGGGCTGGCTCGCCATTGCCGGCACGGCAGGGAGCGTCCTGCTGGTGCTGTATCTGATCTGGTTGCCGCATCTCGCGGGCCGGCCGGACGCGGCGGGCAAGATGCATAAGCTGTGACGCGGTTCGTCTTCGACGCGGCGACCTTCGTGCGGCCGGGGTATGAGGCGGACCCCGGCGAATATTCGGATGAAACCCGTGCCGAGATCGCCAGGCTCCGCGAGCTTTATCCCGAACTGGCGCATTGGGGCGACCTGGCGCTCGGCGGCGCTTTCGGCGATATGTCGCAGGACGTGCTGAGCATCAGTTGGGCGCACTGGATGTTCGAGGAGCGCGAGGAGATGTTCCTCGGCTATTGTTGCTGGCGCCAGACGCGCGGAAAGTGGCATGGCGGCATCGACTTCGAGATGCTCGAACGCACGGACGACTGGAAGTGAACCTTCCCACCCGCGATCTTCCGCCATTCCGGCGAGCCTCGATCCGTCACACCGGGGGCGTTGCGGGGCAGGCTGTGCTAAAACCCACGGATCGGGCAAGCCTGTCCGGCGATCCTGAAGCCGTTTCACGGGCAAATGGCGTTGGCCGAGAGCGACCAACGCCCGAAATTAGCCGGCCGTCCGTTGAAAACCGGGGTACAGCCGGGAAGCGGAGTGGCGGATCTAAAGCGCCGGCTTTGGAATGGCCGCCGTTTCCGGAGTCGACTTCCTGCCGTGCATGAACGCCTGAACCATGAACCATGCGAACGCGAAGACGCCGAATGCGAACACGACATCGCCGGGCACCCTTGCCCAGACCAGCGCCTGCATGATCGGGCTATGGATGAACTCCGCTGAGCGCGCATAGGCATAGCCGTGCTCGATGCTGGCATAAGTTTGCAGGATGCCCTGCGGGAGCAGCGACAGGAAGGTCATCATTCCAAGGCCGATATTGAGCGACCAGAAGGAGATCCTGATCCATTTTTGGTTCCACCGGGTGACGTCTGTCAATCCACGCATGCAATAGAGCGTGAGCCCCAGGCCGAGCATGCCATAGACGCCGAACAGCGCGGCGTGGCCATGGTTCGCCGTCGTGTTCAACCCCTGCATGTAATAGAGCGCGATCGGTGGGTTGATGAGGAAGCCGAACAGGCCGGCACCGACCAGATTCCAGAACAGGACGGCGGCGAAAAACATGAACGGCCAGTGGTAAATCCGTTCCCACTCGGCTTCATGCTCGACCTTGTGCCGCGTATAGGCTTCGAAGCCGACCACCAGCAGCGGCACCACTTCCAACGCCGAGATCATCGCGCCGACCGCGATCACCGACGTCGGCGTCCCGCTGAAATACAGGTGATGGAAGGTCCCGAGCACCCCGCCGAACAGGAAGATGATCGTCGCGAACAACACCATCACGGTGGCGGTGGAGGTTCGCAGGATGCCCATCTGGACGAACAGCAGCGAGATGATGGCCGTGGCGAAGACTTCGAAAATACCCTCGACCCACAAATGCACCACCCACCAGCGCCAATATTCCATGATGGCGATGTTCGTATGCTGGCCCCACATCAGCCCCGCGCCGTAGAGCAGCCCGATGGCGAGCGCTGACACCAGCACGAGATAGATGAGGGACTTTCCGCCCTCCCGTCGCAGCACGGGCCAGAGCGCGCGCACCACCAGCGCCACCCAGAGGAACAGGCCAATCAGGAGGTAGATCTGCCAGAAGCGGCCGAGATCGACATATTCATAGCCCTGATGCCCGAACCAGAAATTCGCCGTCAGACTGGTGAAGAAGCGGTGGACGGCCGCCCATTGCCCGGCAAAGGAGCCGATGACGATGACCAGAAGGCTGACGAACAGAAAGTTGACGCCGAGCCGCTGGAACTTGGGGTCGCGTCCCCCGAGCATCGGCGCGACATAGAGCCCGGTCGCCAGCCATGCCGTGGCGATCCACAGCACCGCGAGTTGCGTGTGCCATGTGCGGGTGATCGTGTAGGGAAGATATTCTGCAAAAGGCAGGCCATAGAGCCCTTGTCCCTCGACCGCATAATGAGCGGTGACAATGCCCAGCAGCACCTGCCCCACGAACAACGCGCAGACGACCCAGAAATATTTCGCGGTAGCCCGCATCGACGGTGTGATGACGGCCTGTCCCAGAAGATCAGAGGTCGCCATGCCGCCCTCGGGCAGGATGTCGCCGCGCCAGACGTCGAACTGCTTGGCGTAATAGGCGATGAGTGCGCCTGCCGCTGCAAGCAGCAGGATGACCGAAGCAAGGCTCCACAACAGAGTGCCGGTGGTTGGGCTATTGCCCACCAGGGGTTCGTGCGGCCAGTTGCTGGTATAAGTGATGTTCTGGCCCGGACGATCGGTGGTCGCCCCCCAGGCCGTCCAGAAATAGAAGGCGGTAAGCTGCCGGGCTTCCGCGGCCGACAACTCGCCATAGACCGGGAAGGCATAGTCGCGGCGGAGCTTTAGCGAGGCAGGATCGCCGCCATCGTACAGGCTTACGAAATGCTGCTGCACCTGCCGAATTGCGCGCGCGCGGGTGTCGCTGACCGTGATGGCGCCGGACGCGGGGTCATAGCTGTTCCTGCGCATTTCCTCTTGCAGCGCGGCCTTTCGCATCGCTTCCGCCTGCGTGGGGGGCACGCCCGCGGGGAGCGGAGTGGCCGATAGGGCGAGCAGTGCCTCCGCCTCGCGGTGCAGCCAGTCGGCGCTCCAGTCGGGCGCCAGATAGCTGCCATGGCCCCAGATCGAGCCCTGCTCCATGCCGCCGATCGACTGCCAGATATTCTGGCCGGTCTCGATGTCCGCGCGCGTGAACAATGTCTCGCCGCTTTGGGACTTCACTGCTTCGGGAATGGGCGGCGCCTGCTGGTAGATCTGCTGCCCGAGCAACAGTAGGATTCCGAACATGACCACCATGCCGACCGACAGGATGATCCACAGCCTTTTGATGCTGAATGTCGTTTGATAGCTCTTCATGCCCCAAACCCCCTCTGTTCAGAATAGTCCGTGACTACCGCCTACCGCGCCCAAAATTGTTATGATGCTGACTGCAAGTAATAACTGATGCAGCCGGATCATTCGAGCGAAATCCGCCTCGGGTGACTGTGTATTGGCGAGACGACGATGGAGATGCAGCGGCTCGATGACGAACAACATCAGCGCAAACACGGTCCAGAGCGCGACCATCAGGTGCATCCACCAGAACCGGCCGTCGAGGAAGCGGCTCCACAGATCGGCGCGCGCCACCAGCCACAGGCCACTTGCGCCGGCAAGTAGAACCCACACGCGTGCCTGCCAGGCAAAGCGCGCCTCCATCTGCTGAAAACGGCGCAAGCGATCCTGCGGCAGTTCCGTTGCCTTAAGCGTCGGCATCAGCACCCAGGTGACAAAACCGACGCCGCCTATCCAGAACAGGACCGCGATGACATGCACCGTGCGAGCAAGGGCGAAGTCATCCACGGTCCGCGTCTTCGACAAGCTCTGGGCGTTCCCGGTAGAACTCGACCTGCATCGTCATGGGGCCGAGCGGAACGACATGATGGGTTGCCTGCGGCGGGATGATCGCGGGCCTGTCGGGCGTCACGAGCTGCTCGCTCGGCGGATCGACGAAAACGAGCCGCACTTCACCCTCCAGCATCCGCAGGAGGCCCCAGGTGCCTGCTTTGGTGCGATGATCGTTGCGCAGCGCGTCGGGTAGGCTTTGCTCATCGAAGATCGGCGATGCGCCGTAGGGGACCGGTGTCACGACGCGGCCCTCGCGGAAATGGCGGCCAGACCGCCCGGGTCGATCTTGATGCCGGTCAGCAAGCTCTCGCCAATGCGTTGCGCCGCTTCGCCAAACCGGTCCGCGACCGCTGCGTTCGGCGCGATCCGGTCAAGCGTCTGGTCCCAAAGCGACTGCCAGCGCGCGAAATGCGCCTCATCAAGCTCGCCGATCGCGATATGCTTGCGCATCGGATTGCCGCTGAACCGACCGGATTCGAGCATAATCGAGGCCCAGAAATCCTTCATCCGCGTCAAATGATGCGGCCAGTCGCCGATGCGTTCAGCAAAGATCGGACCGAGCATGTCGTCCTGCCGGACGGTGTCGTAGAACCTCTCCACGAGCCGCGAGATGAAAGCATCATCGATCCCGCAGGCGAGCGCATCCGCCATCTTGCGCGCCCGCGCCTGCTCGGCATGGTTCGACGTCATTGCCTGCCTCGACTCGATTAAGATGAATTTCCTATGCATGGTTTACGCGCCTTGGCGGATAAAACCAATATATGATATGCATCTTTTATGAGATTGTCCGTCCGGACCGACTATGCCCTTCGCACATTGATGTTCCTGGCCGTGAAGGACGGCCACCATTCGATCGCCGAGATCGCACACGCATATGGCATCTCGAAGAACCATCTGATGAAAGTGGCGCAGCGACTGGCCGCGGAGCGATTTGTCGAGGGTGTGCGGGGCCGGAGCGGGGGCCTCAAGCTCACACGGCCCGCCAATGCCCTGAACGTCGGTTCGATCATGCGCATCATGGAAGACACCGGGACATTCGTCGAATGCTTCGACGCGGCGACCAACAGCTGCGTCGTGACGCCCGCATGCGGCTTGCGCCATGCCTTGGCAGGCGCGCTGGAAGCTTTCGCGCGACACCTCGATCAGTTCACCATCGCCGATCTCGTACCGGATTCCAAAAGCTACGGGTGGCAGCTCGACGCGCAAGCGGCCACTGCTTCGATGTAACGGAGAACCCGGCGCTTCTGACCTGATCCTTCTCGGAAGCCCGCAACATCTGTAATGAGTTATTACGCCACCTGGCGCAGATGTTCAAAGCCAATAACAAGCTTTTACTCATGAACCTGTCAGTGTAGAATCCAATTATCTTCCCATCTTCCGCGCCGGGGTGTGCATGAGTTTTATTGAGGGACTCGCGCGAGATCAGGTCAGCCTGCTTCCTCCTTGTGTTGATGACTATGTTTCCCCGGACGCATTGGTCCGAGTCGTCGATGCTTTTGTTACCAGCTTGAACTTGGCTGAGCTTGGCTTCGGTCGCGCTATCGCTGCGGTCACCGGCCGCCCTGGATACCATCCAGGCGATATGCTCCGGCTGTACATCTGGGGCTATCTCAACCAGGTTCGGTCCTCACGCCAATTGGAACGAGCGTGTGTCCGCGACCTCGAAGCGCTTTGGCTAATGCGCCGGCTCGCGCCGGATTACCGAACGATCGCCTCCTTTCGTCATGATAATCCGGAAGCCATTGTCGGCGCCAGCGCTGCATTCATCCAGTTCTGCCGCGAAACCGGCTTGATCAGCGGTCGATTGGTCGCGCTAGACGGGACGAAGATGCGCGCGGTCGCGAGCTCAAAGAACATCGCTGGCGCCGACCGGCTCGCCCGTGACGTTGCGCACACCGAAAAGGAGATCGCCTACTACCTTGAGCGGCTCGACATCATAGATGAGGCAGTGGCCCAGGGGTTCGACGATCAGCCCAAACATCGGGAGGCGTTCACCACTGCGATCGAGACCCTCGGGCGCCGCAAGGACAGGCTCGTGCGCCGGCAGGACATCCTGAAGGATCGCGACGAGACGGCTTTGGTCTTTGGCGAGTCCGACGCGCGGCCGATGGGCTATGGACGTTCTCCCAAGACGCCCTGCTACAACATGCAAAGCGTGGTCGATGTAGATAGCGGCCTGATCATACATCACGACGTGACCAACGAGGCAAACGACAGCCAGCTCCTGCATCCAATGTCGATGGCGACGATGGAAGTGCTTGAGGTTGACGAGCTCAAAGTCCTGGCCGACGGCGGTTACTCCAACGCCCAGGCGGTCGCGCAATGCGAGCGCGACCATATTGAGGTCGCGGCGCCGATCAAACGCGGTGCCATGAGCACCGATTTTTTCCGGCCAGCGCAGTTCGTGTATGATGAGGGGACCGACACAATCCGGTGCCCCGCCGGCAAGACGTTGAGACCATCCGGCAAACATACCCGCAACCGTGCGATCCGATATAGAACGTCCGCATGCAAAGACTGTCGGCTGAAGAGCCGATGCACGTCCGGCGCCCAACGGACCATCCATCGGTTGTTCGACCAGGCGGCGCTGGATCGTATGGAGGCCAGAATCTACGCGGATCCGAGCTTGATGGTGACCCGCCGATGTACTGTAGAGCACCCCTTCGGCACGATTAAACGGATGTCCGGCGGCGGAAGGTTCCTCACGCGAGGTCTCAGAGCGGTAAAGGCCGAAGCGGCTCTCTCGATTGTCGCCTTCAACATCCTCCATGCAGTAAATGCCTTCGGTGCCGAGCGACTGACGCCAGCGGGGTGAGACGCGCGTCGCGGTGCTGGCGGCGGCGGATTAGACGAATGAGTTTTTGCACAGCCTGGGGGGCGGGAAGCCCCCGCATGAAGGGGTAGCGCGAGACCGCGCAGCGGGCTGGCGCTCAGGGGAAGTCCTTCCCCTCCCAATCCTTCCTGGCATCAGCGCCGCACGGCACGGAACAATGCCTATCGCGCCGCCGTCGCGGTCGACCGATAATCAGGGCAAGACGATCCTCCCCTCGACTCGGAGATGGCGATGCGCGTTCTCATCCTCGACGGCCATCCCGACGACGGCCGCCTCCTCAGCCATCTGCTCGACCATTATCAGACCGGGCTTGGTCCCGATGCCGAAGTCGAGCGCATCGCGGTGCGCGACCTTGCCTTCGATCCCGTGCTGCACGGCGGCTACAAGCTGGTGCAGCCGCTCGAGCCGGACTTGGAGCGCGTCACCGCCGCGCTCGCCGCCTGCGATCATCTGGTCGTCGGCTTCCCGATGTGGTGGGGCAGCGAGCCCGCCCAGCTCAAGGGACTGCTCGACCGCGTGCTGCTGCCCGGCTTCGCGTTCCACTATCACCCGAACGATCCCTTCTGGGACCGGCTGCTTGCCGGACGCTCGGCCGACGTCATCATGACGATGGACACGCCGAGCTTCTATCTGCGCTTCGCCTACGGCAACCCCGTCGTGCGCCGCTGGCGCGGCCAGATTCTCGGCTTCTGCGGCTTCAAGCCAGTGCGCTTCACGAAGTTCGGCCCGGTCCGCCGGGGCGGCGCCGAGAAGAATATCCAGACATGGCGCCGCAAGGTCGAGCGGTTGGCGGTCTCCGCGTCCGGTCTGCGCCGCAGCGTGAAGCGTCCCACCGAGTAAACCCGGCGGCTGCTGGGCGGTCTGCCGCAACCGCCTTGGCAATGTTCTTTCTATGTTCCAGATTGTGCGCTTGCGAATCGAGAATGAGGAACCGGCGTATGAGCGTGATGATCCGCGGCGAGGACTGCACGAGGCTGAGAGTGACAGGCGACATCGAGGCGGAGCTGGCCGTGCCGCAGGACGAGGTCGCCCGCTGCTGGATCAGCCTGTCCGACGGCACGCTGGTCGAGGCGGTCTATGGTGCGGACGATCGCTGCCGCTTCACCGTCAGCGAGGAAGGCGCGGGCATCGCCCGCATCCAGCATGTCGGCGACAGCGACGTGCTGCGCCTCGATTGGCGGGTGGAATGGGTGGCGATCGCGGCAGCGGGCAATGCGGCCCGCGCCACGGCGCCACACGAGTCGCTGCCGCTCATTCCCGGCTTGCTCGGCTGACGGCCGGCAAGAGCTGTCCGTCGTGCTGGAACGCAGGATCGCCAAGCTGGAGCGTCTGAAAATCTCCGACGACTGCACGGCCCGCTTCTTCATCCGGCCGGGAAGCCGCAGCCGACCCTGGATCTGGTTCGAGCCCGACCAGGTTCAGCCGTTCGAGGAAGAGTCCGGCTGGTTCGAGCTGGAGCGCGAACGCGGGCGTGGCTGGAGGGTGCTGCGCCGGGTGCCCAAGCCGGCCTGGGAGCGATAGCGCACGCACCCGGCTTGCGCCCCGTTCGGAGGATGTTGCGCTGATGGATTGCATCCGCTAGGGGTTTTTGAGAACGCCTCGCAACAATGGCAGCTCATGTCCGACACGCGAGCGTCGCGTGTTGAAGGAAGCCGGAGCTTGCCGCCTGACCCCTTGGCCTTGCGTCTGTATAAGTCGCACCGAGAGTCGCTTGTCTCCTATGCGGGACGGCTTTCGGGCGACCCGGTCGCGGCCGAGGACATCGTCCAGGACGCTTGGCTGCTGCTCGACAAGCAAGCCGCCGGGAACGGCGTTCGCGAGCCACTCGGCTATCTGAAGCGCATCGTCCGCAACCTGGTGTTCGCGCAGGCTCGCCGGGCGCGCTACGAGAGCGCCGGGGTTCTCGATGCGGCCGAAGCGGTCGGCGCACTGACGGACGATCGCCCCTCCGCCGAGGCCGAGCTGATCGCCCGCGAGGAGGTGGCGCTGGTGATGGACGTGCTTGCGTCGCTGCCGGAGCGGCAGCAGGCGGCGTTCAAGATGTATCATTTTGAGGAGATGAAGCTGCGCGAGGTCGGCGCGCGCCTAGCCATCTCGACCTCGCTAGCGCATCTGCTGGTGACGGAAGCGATGCAGCTCTGCGACGAACGGCGTAAGCGGGCGACACGATGATGGGGGACGGAACGATTCTTTTGGAAAAGCGGCGCGCCGAAGCATCTATCCGGCATGAGCCGCGTTCGCCCGCCTTATCTTCGCCTCGTCCCGCCCGCCGCCTATGGACCCCGGCCTGTGGCGGCTGACGAGACGGAGGCGCGCCGCGACGCCTCGCATTGGTATGTTCGTCTGCGCGAGGATGGTGACGATACGGCGGTGAAGGCCGAGTTCGCCGCCTGGCTCCAGGCCGACCCGCTGCACGCCGAAGCGTGGGAAAGCATGACCGCGACGATGGCTGCGGCCGCCCGCGCGCGCGCCGACCTGCGCGGCTACAGCCGCGAGGGCCAGGCGATGCCGCCTCGATCCGCTTCCCGGCGGGACCGCCGCGTGCCGCCGCGCCGGAGATCGCGCTTCAGGATGGCCGTCGCGGCAACCGCTGCTGCCTGCGCGGTCGCGGTCGCGGTCGCCCTACCGAGCGTGAGCCTGCGGCTGCGGTCCGACCACATCACCGGCGCCGGGGAGATCGAGCGGGTGCGGCTTGCCGACGGCAGCACGGTCCAGCTCGGCCCGGGCAGCGCGATCGCCGTCGACTATGACGGCGCCGGGCGCACTGTGCGCCTCCTGGCCGGACAGGCAATGTTCGACGTGACGCGCGATCCGAGCCGGCCCTTCCGGGTCGCGGCCGGGGACGTCACGACGACGGTGCTCGGCACGCGCTTCGACGTCCGCATGATCGGCGAGGCCACCAGCGTCTCGGTCAACCGGGGCCACGTCCAGGTCGAGGATGCCGGCGCGGCACCGCCGACCCGGCGCGATCTTCGTGCGGGCGACTGGGTCCGCATCGACGCGCACCACGCGATGCTGGCGGGCTCGATCGCGCCCGAGCTGGTCGGAAGCTGGCGCCAGGCCAATGTGCTGGCTGAAAACCGCACCATCGCCAGCGTCATCGAGGAGATGCGGCCCTGGTATGGCGGCAGGATCGTGGTGACGGACGCCGCGCTCGCCGCCCGCCCGGTGACGGGCATCTACAATCTGCGCGACCCGGCGCAGGCGCTCGCGATGATCGTGAAGCCCTATGGCGGTCGCATCACCCGGATCACGCCTTGGCTGCTGATCGTCAGCGGCTCGTAATATCCCCCGCAAAGCGGCGCTTTCGCGCGCTCGTGAAACTTTCTGCGACTTTTTTTGGAAAAAGCCGCCTCCCGATCATCCTGCAAGCGAGGCGCAGTTGCGAAGCATTAGCGCATGGACGCCCTGGCACGATGCAGGAGATTGGAATGAACGGGGGAATGACGGGTGTGAAGCGGCGCAAGGGACGCTCGAATCTGTTTGGTGCGCTGCTGTTGGCGACGACAGCGATCGTGGGCGCCACCGCGACGCCGGCCCTGGCGCAGAACACGAGCACGGCGCGGCGCAGCTTCGATATTCCGGCGCAGTCGCTGGCACAGGCGCTGATGATCTTCGGCCGCCAGTCGGGCTTGCAAGTGACGGCGGAAGGCCCGCTGACCAGCGGCCTGACCAGCACGGCGATCAAGGGCGACCTCCCGTCCGCCGAGGCGCTGAGCCGCCTGCTGACCGGCACTGGCCTGACGTTCCGCTTCGTCGGTAACGGCGGGGTCATCCTCGAACGGGCGCCGCAATCGGCCGCCAGCGCGATCCAACTCGGGCCAGTCCGGGTCGAGGGCACAGCGGGATCGGGCGGTAGCAACTTCGACCCAGCGATTTCGGAAGGCACCGGCACCTATGCGGCACAAGCTGCGACCATCGGCAAATTCGGTGCCAAGTCGCTTCGGGATGTGCCGCAATCCGTCTCCGTCATCACGCAGCAGCAGATGACCGACCAGGCGCTTGTGTCGGTCGAGGACGCGCTTCAGCAATTGCCCGGTGTCTATATCGGCACGAAAAATTCCATTCAGAATGATTTCAACGCCCGCGGCTATGATCTCGCCATCTCGCATGATGGCGTGCCGTCCGGCGCCAGCTTCATTTCCAGCATGGATGACCTCTACTCCGTCGACCGGATCGAAGTGATCCGGGGACCGGCGGCGCTTCTTCGCAGCGCCGGGCTGGGCAGCATCGGCGGCATGGTCAACATCGTCCGAAAACGGGCGCTCGATCATTTCGAGGTGAACACCGAGCTTTCGGCCGGATCATGGAACAATTTTAGCGGGATGGCCGATGTGACCGGCCCGCTCAATTCCTCCGGCAGCATTCGCGGCAGGCTGGTCGCTTCGATCCGAGACAACGACTATTTCTACGAGGACAGCTCGAGAACGAAATATTCCATTTACGGCGCTCTGGACGTGGACATCACGCCGAGCACGAAGCTGGAGATATCCGCGAGCTATGGCGTCGACGACGTCGATGGCTCGGTCATAGGCGTGCCGCGCTACAGCGACGGGCGTATCGTCACGTCGAACCGCAAGCTGAGCTTCGGGCCGCCTTGGGGGACGCGCAAGCTCAAGTCCGCCGAGATCACCGCCGCGCTGAGCCAGGATTTGGGAGGAGACTGGCTCGCCAAGGCGACGGTCAGCTACCGCAACGAAAAGTCGGATTATGTCTCCACCGTGATTTCCGGGATGGTCGCAGCCGACAACACGGCCCGGTTTCTCGGCCGCTGGAACAAGCTGAACGACGATTATACTAGCTTCGATCTCCAGGTATCGGGGCCGATCCACGCCTTCGGCCGCACGCACAAGCTGACGATCGGCGCCGATGGCTCGTGGCTCCATGACAATTGGCAATATTCGACGTCGTTTCCAGGAAACAAGGATGTGTTCGCGGCGCCGTTCCCGAAAAGCGTGATCGACGAGCCGAACTATCTTTCCGTGAGCAATTCCCCCCAGCGCGGCATCTATGGCGCCTTGGAGGTCAATCCGCTCGAACGGGTGAAGATCATCTTCGGCGGGCGCTACACCGAAACCTACTATGAATATGCCGACGGAACGCCGAACGAAAAGGCGCCTCCCTATACGCGCACCGACAAATACAAGGAGTTCACGCCTTACGTCGGTGCGATCGTCGATCTCACGCGCACCATCTCGCTCTATGCCAGCTATGCCGACATCTTCGTCCCCAATTTCGATCAATATTCCTATCCGAACAGCCTTCTCCCCCCGCGCGTGGGCTGGCAGGGTGAGATCGGCATAAAGGGAGAGTTTCTCGACAAGCGCCTCAACACCTCGCTGGCCTTCTATCGCGTGCGCGACGCCAATCGGCCGATGCTCGACCTCGAGAACACCGGATGCGGGCAATATGGCGAGTGCTTCGTGCCGTCGGGCCTGGTGCAGAGCCAGGGGATCGACGCCGAGATCAGCGGCTATGTGCTGCCTGGATTGCAGCTCTCGGCGAGCTACACCTACAACGAGAACGAATATCTCGAAGACGATAATCCATCGGCGATCGGTGAGCAGTTCAGCGGGATGACGCCGAAGCACCTGTTCAAGTTCTGGGCGACCTATCAGTTCGGCGCGCAGGGCTATGAGCAGCAGGCGCGTGGATGGAGCATCGGGGCCGGCCTCAACGCGCAGAGCCGCGTCTATGCCAGCCAGACCGTCGAACAGGGCAGCTATGCAACCGTCAGCGGCATGGCCGCCTATCGCTTCAACCCGGAGATGTCGCTGTCGGTGAATGTGAACAACATTCTCGACCGCAAATATCTGACCGGCATCGCCCCGGCGTATAATTATTATGGCGAGCCGCGTAACTTCCGGGTGACGTTCCGGGCCAGGTTCTGACGAGGCACCGATGCGCGCGCAGAGTCTGAGGCGCTGGCGGATCGTTCACACATGGTCGAGCCTGGTCAGCACGCTGTTCCTGCTGATGCTCTGCATCACCGGGCTGCCGCTCGTCTTTCACGACGAAATCGAGCAGGCTTTGACGGAGGAGCGCACCTACGCTCCTCTGCCTGCCGGCACGCCCCGCCGATCGCTCGACGAGTTGGTCGCCAAGGCGCGCCAGATCTATCCCGGCATGGTCGGAGTGGACGCCGGGTTGAGCCATCCGCGCGAGTTCGCGATCAGGCTGGCGCCAGACTGGGAGAAGGCCGCTGCGGATCGAACCGCGATACGCGGGCTGGTGTTCGACGCCTATACGGGAGCGATTCTGCACCGGACTGACCCGACGACGCTATCATCGCAGCGGGTGCATTGGCTCGGTATCGTGCTCGGGGTCATATACGACCTTCACACTGATCTGTTCGCTGAGCTGCCGGGCGAGTTGTTCCTGGGGACGATGGGCGTTCTGTTCGTGGCCGCGCTCGTGTCCGGCGTCATTCTCTACGGACCTTTCACGCGACGCCTGGATTTCGGCGAAGTGAGGAATGGGCGGTCGCGCCGTTTGCGCTGGCTCGACCTCCACAATCTGCTGGGCATCGTCACGCTTGCCTGGGCGCTGGTGGTCGGGCTGACGGGCATCATCAACGAACTGTCGAGTCCCATGACCGCGCTATGGGAGCGCACCGATGTCGCCAGCGCCATTGCGCCCTGGAAGGGCAAACCGACGCCCAAGCAAGGGGAACTCTATTCGCTGCAAGGCACGGTCGAGACGGTCCGGCAAGCCCTGCCGGGTATGACCGTCAATGCCGTGCGGTTTCCCGGCGGTCCGGCAGGCAACACTCACCATTATCTGATCTTCACCAAGGGCGCGACGCCGCTGACCGAGCGCCTGCGAAGCCCGGTGCTGGTCGACGCCCGGACCGGCGAGTTGACGGCCATCGTCGACATGCCCTGGTATATCCGGGCGCTGGAGCTGTCGCGGCCGCTCCATTTCGGGGACTATGGTGGGCTGCCGTTGAAGATCATCTGGGCGCTGCTCGACGTGGCGACCATCATCGTCCTCGGAACCGGGCTCTATCTGTGGCTGGCGCGGCATCGGCGCGGCGGCGGCGACAGGACCGAGTTGGCGGAACCTTCCCTGTGAGCGCGGCCCGCCAATGGGCGTGGCCCATCGCGCTCAACCTGCTGATCGTTTTCGGCCTGCTGGCCGCGTTGCTGGGCCAGACACCTTCATGGTGGGCAGCATCCTGGCTGGCCTTGTCGATGCCGCTGGTCGCGATCTTTCGCTATTGGCCTCTACGACAGTTGTTCGAGCGAAAGCCCCGGTCATGAGCCTCCGCCTGGTGCAGTCGAGTCAGCAGGCCGATCCCAGCGACGGGGATGGTCCCGCGGCATCGGTGCCTGCTGTCCCGGCCTCGAACGCGGCGCCGGCATGGCAGTCATCGACCCGCTACGCCGATCAGCCGATGAGCCTTCAGACGCGGCTGTTCGGTTTGGGCGGCGTCGGCCTGGTGGCGCTGGCGATCGTCGGCGGCGCGTTGTTCACCTGGAACACCTATCGGGTTGCCAAAACGCCGACTACCTTGAGCGTGTTCGACGTGGCGCCGCCGGCTGCACCGCCCGAACCCCAGCGGGAAATCCCGCCCGGCCCCGAGAAGATCCAGAAAGAGAAGGACCGGCCCGACCTCGCGCGGCCGAAGATCGAGCCGCCCGAAGTCCAGCTCCCCAGCATCATCCCGATGCCCGCGCCCGTCGCCAAGCCCATCCCCGATCCCGGCCCGCCGGTCGATCGGACGACGGCCCCGGAAACCAGGCCGGCACCGCCCGCGCCGCAAGTCTCCGACAGTAAGCCGACCTGGGAGGGGCTGGTGCTCGGCGCCTTGAACAAGGCCAAGCGGTATCCGCGCGACGCCCAGCTCCGCCGCCAGCAGGGCGTGCCCTACATCCGTTTCGTGATGGACCGGAACGGCAAGGTGCTGTCCTCGCGACTCGAGCACAGTTCCGGCCACGGCGCGCTCGACGACGAAGCCGTGGCGCTACCCAAGCGCGCGCAGCCACTTCCCAAGCCGCCCGACGATGTGCGGCCGGGAGAGGCGAATATCGAGCTGGTCGTCCCCGTCGAGTTTTTCCTTGGACGCTGACCGGCATGGCCTCGACCCTGTCTCTTCGCCGGCGCGGTCATGTCGAACGCAAGGTTCTGCGGCTCATCCGAGGTGACAGCAGAGCCGGCCCGGCGGCATCGACCATGCGACGCACCGACGGACGCGGCGGGCCTGATGCTGCGCCGACGCCGGATCAACTCGCGCTGTTCGCCGATCTGCGCGACCGCGCGACCCGTTACGGCCTGCACATCCAGGCACCAGACAATTCCTATGTCGGCGCCGACGAACTGCGCTTGCTGGGCTGGCTTGCCGAGAGGCAGCGCGTCGCCGGTTGGTCGAGCGCCATTCATGCTGACGAAGCCCTGACGCGCGCAGTCGTTCGCTGCGCGGCGATGCTTACCGCAGCCGGGATGCGGCTCCCGCCGGGCACCGTTTACACCGCCCGGCTTCATCGGTTGGTGGCGCCGCCCGAAACCAATCGCGCGAGCGCGCCGTGATCGAGCTATTCGCCTGAAGGCTATTCGATGAAGGCGGCGAGGTTGCGAAGCGTCGATGCGATCCCGGCCTCATGATCCTCGACCCCGATGCCCGGCGGCACATTCTCGCAGGCGATGGTGACGCGGGTGCCGTCCGTGATCTCGGCGAGCGTCGTCGTCACGCGCATCGTGCCCGCGAAGGCCGGATCGTCGGACTGGAACACGACCTCTTCGACGATCTGCTCATAGGGGATCAGTTCGGCGAAGCGGCCGGTGACGAGATCCTCGCGCGCGGAGGTCTTGCCCGTCACGCCGTCGGCGGGATCGTCATGGATGAAGGCCATTCGGTAGCCGCCGTCGCGCCGCGCGTCGAACGCCTCGATGCGTGCGTGCATCCCCTTGGGTGGCCGCCAGGAGGCGACGGATTCGGCATCGGTCATGGCGCGGAAGATCGCTCGCGCCGGGGCCAGGATCACGCGCGAAGCGGTGTCGATTCTCGTGTCGTCCGATGATGTCGCCATGCTGGTGCTTTAGCCCGGCACCAGCGCCCACACCATCGCCGCGTAATAGGATTCAGGGCTCGCGTAATAGGAATGGCTGCGCCGCGTAATAGCGCCAGGCGCGCGCGCTTCCGCCCCCGAGGGTTTCCAGCGCCACTCCGGGCACCGCCAGAACCCGCCGATTGCTTCCTAAAGCTCGCTAAAACTGGCGTTCAGTCTATTACGTCCCTATTACTTTGGTGCTTTCCGGGAGCCGCGTAATACAAAAAAGGCGGCCCGGAGGCCGCCTAATTGCTTGATTTCTCAAGAGAAACCTGGAGCGGGCGAAGGGATTCGAACCCTCGACCCCAACCTTGGCAAGGTTGTGCTCTACCCCTGAGCTACGCCCGCTCTGGCGGCCGGAAGGAGAAGGTCGTTGCGATCTCCCCGGCGGGTGA
>JBAYPJ010000044.1:0-27519 GCA_041677785.1 Novosphingobium sp.
ACGCTCCGTAGAAGCCACATGGCGGCGCATCGGTTCGCTGCTGGACGCCTTCTCACCCCAAGAGTGCGCCAACTACCTCAGAAACTCCGGGTATGCGTCAATATAATGTCATCAGAGGCTAGCACCGGTTGAGTGCTGACAAAGCAAGTGTCCCGCTTCAGGGGAGAAATAGGGGGCATCCTCCCTCCCCTTCGGGGGAGGGGTATGCCTGCGCCCTCAGCTATCGCGGTGCTTCGAGGTGGTGCTGCTGACATCCTCGTCGTGGCCGCTCTTGTCGCTGAAGAAGGCCAGCGCGAACAGGCCGCAGCCCAGCAGGGTCGAGACGAACACGCCGAGCACGGTGGCGATGACCGCGTGCGTGCTCCAGGCGTCCATCAGATCGAGATAGACCAGCGCGCCGACCACCATCGCGACGCCCGCGACGGCGATCCACTTTATCATGCGCCGGAATTCCTGCGCGGCCTGCTGCCTGGTCTTGGTCATGTCGGATCAACGTCCTACACCCGCGCCCCGTTCCTGGCAAACTGCAATGGCTTGATCGCGGCGAAGCTGCGCTTTCGGCTCAGCGCCCCCGCCAGGCGGGCTTGCGCTTCTCGGCGAAGGCGCGCGGACCTTCCTGCGCGTCCTCGCTCCGATAGGCGTGCTCGTGCACGGCGCGGGCGGCCTGGAGCGCGGCGGAGCGGCCCATCTCGGTCGACAGCATCACCGTCTCGCGCGCGGCCCTCACCGACAGCGGCGCCCCTTCCAGTATCTCCTGCGCCAGCGCCAGCGCCGCGTCCATCAGCGCCTCGGGCTCGACCAGCCGGTTGACGAGGCCGATCTCGTAGGCGCGGGCGGCGGTGATCGGCTTGCCGGTGAGCACGATCTCCATGAACACGCGCTGCGGGATCATGTGGATCAGCGGCGCCGCCCAGGGCGAGCCGCGACCGACCTTGACCTCGGTGATGGCGAACTTCGCATTGGCGCTGGCGACGCACAGGTCGCAAGCCTGAGCGATCATCCAGCCGCCGGCGAAGGCGACGCCGTTGACCGCGGCGATCGTCGGCTTGCTCAGCTCGATGTTGTCGTAGGGCAGCGGGAACATGTCGCGCGGCGGCACCGCCATGCCCGTCTCGACCATCTCCTTGAGGTCGCCGCCCGCGCAGAACGCCTTTTCGCCCGCGCCGGTGAGGATTGCCACGCGCAGCGCGTCGTCCCGCTCGAACCGTTCCCAGGCGGCGAACAGGCCCTCGCGCACCTCGCGGTTGAGGCAGTTGCGCTGCTCGGGGCGGTTGATGGTGATGATGGCGATGCCGTCTTCGCGGGCATCGAACAGGATGGCGTCGGTCATTGGGCTCACCTCAGGAGATAAAGCGTGTCACGCGAATCAAAATCCCCGCTGCCGGATCTCGAACGCCGCGCGGTCGAGGTCCTCGCGGAAGTCCGGATGGGCCACGGCGATCAGGCGCCGGGTCCGTTCGGCCAGCGTCTGGCCCTTCAGTTCCGCCGCGCCGTATTCGGTGACGATCACGTCCACCTCGGTCCGCGCGGTGGTGACGGGGCCGGAGAGCGCGGGGACGATCTTGCTGATGGTGCCGGCCTTCGCCGTCGAGGCCAGCACCATCAGCGCCGCGCCGCCCGGCGAGCGCGCGCCGGCGCGGACGAAATCGACCTGCCCGCCGGTACCGCCAAGGTAGGCCGCGCCCGACTGCTCGGCGTTGACCTGGCCGGTGAGGTCCACTTCCAGCGCCGAGTTGATCGTCACCAGTCGCGAGAGCCGCCCCATCACGGCGGCGTCGTGGGTGTAGCTCGTCGGCGTCATGCGGATCGCCGGATTGTCATGCGCGAAGTCGTAGAGCCGCCGCGTGCCGATCAGCGCGCCGTTGATCGTCACGCCCCGGTCGATCTCCTTCAACGCATTGGTGATCACGCCGGCCTCGAACAGATCGACGAGGCCGTCGCCCAACATGCCCGAATGGACGCCCAGGTCCTTGCGGTCGTGCAGCAGGCGCAGGATCGCATCGGGCACCGCGCCAACGCCGGTCTGGATCACCGAGCCGTCGCCGATATAGGCCGCGCAGTGGCGCGCGATCGCCTCGTCGGCCTCGCCGATCCGGGGCGGCGGCACTTCCACCGGCGGGCGTGAGACGTGGACCGCGACGTCGATCGCCGAAGCGGGGATCGTCTCGCCGTGCGTGTACGGCACCTGTTCGTTGACTTCGGCGATGACGACGCGCGCCTTGTCGACCGCGGCGCGCACGTAGTCGCTGATCAGACCGCAGGAATGATTGCCGTCCTTGTCGGCCGGGCTGACCTGGATCATCGCCACGTCGCAGGGAAGGATGCCGGCGGCGATCAGCGGGCCGACCTGGCTGACGTGCATCGGAATGACGTCGAGCTTGCCCGCCCTGGTCATCGCGCGCAGCGCGCCGATCGCGCCCATGCTGGACAGGCGGAAGGCGGCGGCGGTCTCGGGCGTGAACAGGCCGGAAAAGCTGGTGGCGATGAAGGCGGAGAGATCGCCGATCCCCGCCCCTTGCGCGATCAGCGCCTCGACGAGCGTGGTCGGCTCGCCACAGGCCTGGCCAAAAACGATGCGGTCGCCGGGTTTCAGCCAGCGCGAGAGGTCGAGGTCGGCGGGGGCAAACATGCTAGCCCCTCCCCTTCAGGGGAGGGGTTGGGGTGGGGCCTTGCGCCACCAGCCAAAGCTCTGTCCGGAAAGCCCCCACCCCCTCCCCTGAAGGGGAGGGGAGAAAATGCGGCCCGCTCACGCCCGCCCCGCCAGCTTGAGCAGCCGCTGCGCGCGCGCGAGGTACGGCCGGTCGAGCATGCCGCCCTTCCGGCCGATCGCGCCGACGCCGGGGTTGGCGGCGAACACGTCGACGATCTCCTGCGCCTCGGCGATCTCTTCCTCGGTGGGGGTGAAGGCGGCGTTGATCACGTCGACTTGCGCCGGGTGGATCGCCAGCATGCCGCGGAAACCGTCGCGGCGGACGCTTTCGGCGCGCTTGCGCAGCGCATCGAGGTCCTTGAAATCGGCCGAGATGGTCTCGATCGCGGTGACGCCCGCCGCCGCCGCGCCCAGCACGGTAAGGCTGCGCGCCAGCTCGTAGGTAAAGCTGTAGCCGCCGTCGGCATTCCGGTTGGAGCTGGCGCCGATCGAATCGGCGAGGTCCTCGGCGCCCCAGGTCAGCGCGACGACGCGCGGGGCGTCCTTGTAGTCGCCGGTGTGGAACATGGCCTCGGCGGTCTCGGTGATCAGGACGATGACGGGGGTGGAGCCCTCCTCGATGCCGTTGGCCACTTCGAGAGCGGACAGCACATGATCGAGCTTTTCCACTTCCTGCCGGCCATAGACCTTGGGCAGCATGATGCCGCCGGGGTTGGCCGGCATGATCGCGGCCAGATCGCCCAGCGTATAGGGGCCGTCGAACGGATTGATCCGCACCCACAGCCGCGCGCGCTGCGCCGGGTTGGCCTTGATGAAATCGTGCACCATCGTCCGCGCGGCGACCTTGTTCTCGGTCGCCACCGCGTCCTCGAGGTCGATGAGGACGATATCGGTCGGCCCTTCCATCGCCTTGGTCATCTTCTTCTCGCTGTCGCCGGGGGCGAAGAGCCAGGAACGGGCGGAGATGGGTTCGTGCTGGTAGGTCATGCAAATCCTCTTCATCGTCGTCCCCGCGAAAGCGGGGACCGCTGGCCTCAGCGATGCGACCTCGCACCCGGCCGACAGCGGTCCCGGGTCAAGCCCGGGACGACGAGGTTCGTCAATAGCTCTTGGGCAGTTCGAGCACGCGCTCGGCGATGAAGTTCATGATCTGGTGGGGGCTGACCGGGGCGATGCGCGGGATCAGGACTTCGCGCAGGTAGCGCTCGACGTGGTATTCCTGGGCATAGCCCATGCCGCCCATGCTCATCACCGCGGTCTGGCAGGCCTCGTAGCCGGCTTCGGCGGCGAGGTACTTGGCGCTGTTCGCCTCGACGCCGCAGTCCTTGCCCTGGTCGAACAGGGTGGCGGCCTTGAACACCATCAGGCTCGCCGCCTCGACCTGCATCCAGGCCTTGGCCAGCGGGTGCTGGATGCCCTGGTTCTGGCCGATCGGCCGGCCGAACACGACGCGCTCCTGCGCATACTTCGCCGCGCGCCGGATGGCGACGCGGCCCAGCCCGGTCGCCTCGGCGCCGAGCAGCACGCGCTCGGGGTTGAGGCCCTTGAGCAGGATGCGGAAGCCCTGGCCCTCGGCGCCGATGCGGTCCTCCTCGGGGATGAACAGGTCCGAGATGAACAGCATGTTCGAGCCGACCGCGTGGCGGCCCATCTTGGGGATCAGGCGGTGCTCGATCTTCGCGCGGTCGAGCCTGGTGTAGAACAGCGTCAGCCCCTCGGTCTTCTTCTTCACCTCCTCCAGCGGGGTGGTGCGGGCGATGATCAGCATGCGGTCGGCGACGTGGGCGTTGGTGATCCAGATCTTCTCGCCGTTGACGCGATAGCCCCCCTCGACCTTCTCGGCCCGCGTCTTGAGGCTGGTGGTGTCGAGGCCGGTGTTCGGCTCGGTCACGGCAAAGCACATCTTCTCCGCGCCCGAGACGCTCGGCGGGATCATGCGCTGCTGCTGCTCCTCGGTGCCGAACAGAATCACCGGCTCCAGCCCGAACACCGGGCCGTGGATCGCCGAGGCCGCGGTCATGCCGCCGCCGCTTTCCGCCACCGCCTGCATCATCACCGCCGCCTCGGTGATGCCCAGCCCCGCGCCGCCCACCGATTCGGGCATGGCGATGCCCAGCCAGCCGGCCTCGGCCATCGACTTGTGGAAATCGTACGGATACTCGCCGCTGCGGTCGTGCTCCAGCCAGTACTCGTCGCTGAACTGCGAACAGTGCTTCAGCACCGCCTCGCGGATGTTCTGCTGGTCTTCGGTGAAGGCAAAGTCCACGATACGCACCTCTTTCTGACGACGATCGCCGCTAGCAGCCGAGCCGGAAAATGACAATCGGAACTGTGCCGATATTCGCCCTCTGGGCGAAAATGCGCATGGACCTGCATCTTGCCATCCGCTAGCAGCGCACGGCAAGGAGCAGCGATGACCAGCACACCCCCGCGCAAAGGCCCCCTGGCCGGCATCCGCGTGGTCGACCTCACCAGCGTGGTGTTCGGCCCCTACGCCACCCAGATCATGGCGGACATGGGCGCCGACGTGATCAAGGTGGAACCGCCCGCCGGCGACAACACGCGCCACATCACGGTCGGCCCCGTCCCCGGCATGGGCGGCATCTTCGTCAACGTGAACCGCGGCAAGCGCAGCCTGATGCTGGACCTGCGGCAGGACGCGGACAAGGCGGTCCTCAACAAGCTGATCGCCACCGCCGATGTCTTCATCCATTCGATGCGCGGCAGCGCCATCGCCAAGCTGGGCTTTTCCTACGAGGCGGTGAAGGCGATCCGCCCCGATATCGTCTACGCCAACTGCTATGGCTACAGCCGCCGCGGGCCGGAGGCCGACCAGCCGGCCTACGACGACACCATCCAGGCCGAATGCGGCGTCACCTACGTCCAGCAGCTGATGAACGGCGAGCCCGGCTTCGTCGCCACGATCATGGCCGACAAGGTCGCCGGCCTGCACGCGCTGAGCGCGACGATGCTGGCGCTGTTCCACCGCGAGCGCACCGGCGAAGGGCAGGAAGTGGAAGTGCCGATGTTCGAGGCGATGTCCTCGTTCATGCTGGTCGAGCACGCCAACGGCGCGATGTTCTCGCCCCCGACGACGCCGGCGCACTATCACCGCGCGGTCGAGAAGAACCGCCGCCCCTACCGGACGAAGGACGGCTACGTCGCGGCGCTGATCTACAACGACAAGCACTGGCAGGCCTTCATGGCGGCGGTGAAGCCGGCATGGGAGACAGAGGAGTTCGCCACGCTGGAAAAGCGCGCGCTGCAGATCGGCCGGGTCTATGGCCTGCTGGGCGAGACGTTCCTCGAGCGCACGACGCAGGAATGGCTCGACCTGCTGCGCGAACTGCACATTCCCGCCGCGCGGCTGCGCTCGACCGACGAACTGTTCGACAACGCGCACCTCGAGGCCATCGGCTTCTTCGAGACGCTCGACACGCCGCAGGGCCCGACCCGCTTCCCCGGCGTGCCGCTCTGGTTCTCGGCGACGCCGGGCGCCGTCGCCGGCCCCGCCCCCACGCTGGGCCAGCACAACGCCGAACTGCTGGCGGAACTGGGGCTGGCCGGCGGGTCCGCCGAACCGCGGGCAAATGAACAGGCCAAATGAACAGGACTGTTCATCTTGTGTTGGCGGCCTTGCGCTCTTGGGTTAGGAGCGGTGCCGCAACAGTCATCGGGAGAGTGACCGCCAGCCCCGCGCCAGCCGGGCGGCATTAGCGGGACGGGAATCACAACCTCCTGAAACTATTTCATAATTTATTCCAAAAGAGGGAAATCCAGACGATGTCATATGGCGATCAGGCCGCAACGGAATCGAAGGGCGGCACCCCGGTCTACAAGCGCATCCTCGACTTGTTCGAGGCCGAGGGTATCAACACCCTCTTCGGCATCCCCGATCCGAACTTCGTCCACCTGTTCCTCGAGGCCGAGAAGCGCGGCTGGACCGTGGTTTCGCCGCACCATGAGGCTTCGGCCGGCCACATGGCCGCGGCCGCCGCGCGCATCACCGGCAAGCCGGCGCTGTGCATCGGCACGCTCGGGCCGGGCATGGCGAACCTCATGCCGGCGATCCAGTGCGCCAAGGTGGAGAACGACCCGATCATCGTCCTGGGCGGCCAGCGTGCCCGCGTGACCGAGCGCCGCGTCCGGCGCGGCCGCATCCAGTTCGTCCGCCAGGAGCCGATGATCGAGGATTCGGTGAAGTTCTCGTCCTCGATCGAGTACGCCGACCAGACCGACGAGATCATCCGCGAGGCGATCCGCATCGCCATGTCGGGCACGCCCGGCCCCTGCTACATCGAATATCCCAGCCACGTGCTGCTCGAAGAGCTGGACGTCGAGCCGGTCCTGCCGCCCAGCCGCTACCGCCTGACCGACGCCGGCGCCGACGGTGACCGCGTGGCCGAGGCCGCCGCGCTGATCAAGGCCGCGAAGAACCCGATCCTGCTGGTCGGCCACGCCGTCCACACGACCAAGTCCGGCGAGAAGCTCAAGGAACTGGCGCTCAAGATGAACTGCCCGGTCATCCAGACCTCGGGCGGCACCTCGTACATCGAGGGTCTGGAGGACCGCACCTTCCAGTACGTGTTCTCCGACGCCTCGATCGACGCGGTCGAGGAAAGCGACCTCGTCGTCGCCGTGGGCACCGAGCTGGGCGAGCCGCTGCACTATGGCCGCTGGCGCCACTGGTACGCGGGCGAGGCCAACCGCAAGTGGATCTACATCCAGCAGGACGCGACCGCGATCGGCGTCAACCGCCCGATCGACGTGCCGCTGGTGGGCGACCTGCGCGCGGTGGTGCCGCAGCTTGCCCGCGCGCTGGGCGACGGCCTGCCCGAGGCGCAGGGCCTGCGCCGCTTCATGAAGGACGGCCAGGCAGAGCTGGACGAGCTGGCGGCCGAAGCCGGCGAGAAGACCGACGGTTCGGGCAACGTGCCGATGAACACCGCGCAGTTCGTGGTCGAGGCGACCAAGGCCTTCCCCAAGGACGGCATCATGATCCGCGACGGCGGCGCCACGGTGATCTACCAGTGGACCTATTCGCAGTGCAAACCGCACGACGTGATCTGGAACCAGAACTACGGCCACATCGGCACCGGCCTGCCCTATGCGACGGGCGCCATGCTCGCCGACCAGGCGGCCACCGGCAAGGCCCGTCCCGGCATGCTGCTGACCTCGGACTCGTCGTTCCTGTTCCACGTCGGCGAGCTTGAGGTGGCGGTGCGCAAGAACCTGCCGCTGGTCTGCGTCGTCGGCGTCGACTTCCAGTGGGGCCTCGAAGTGGGCGTCTACAAGCGCACCTTCGGCCAGGGCACGGCCGAGACCGGCACGCACTGGTCCGACAAGGTCCGCTTCGACAAGATCGCCGAGGGCTTCGGCGGCCACGGCGAATTCGTCCGCGAAGCCAAGGACCTCGGCCCGGCGATCAAGCGCGCTTACGAGCGCGGCGGCCTGACCGTGATCCACGTGCCGATCGACCCCAAGGCCAACTCGGAAGAAATGCCCAAGTACGAGAAGTTCCGCACCTGGTACGCCGAGGGCACGCAGTAATTCGATTCCATGCGCCGCCCCGGGACGAACCCGGGCGGGCGATGCAAGAGAATGCAATCCAAAGCCCGCGCCATGCTGGACACGGCAAGGCGCGGGCTTATTGTTTCGGGCAGTGAGTCCGTTGGGCGGCGCCCATGAAGTTTCGGGAGATGTTATGCGCCAGTACCTGAAGTTCTACATCGACGGCCAGTGGGCCGACCCCGTCGCGCCCAAGACGGCCGAAGTGATCAACCCCGCGACCGAGGCCGTCTCGGGCACCATCTCGCTCGGCTCCCCGGCCGACGTGGACAAGGCGGTCGCCGCCGCCCGCCGCGCCTTCGCCACCTGGGGCGAAACCAGCGTCAAGGAGCGGCTCGATCTGCTCGAGGCGATCCAGGAGCAGTACCTCAAGCGCGAGCGCGAGCTGGGCGAGGCCGTGACCGAGGAGATGGGCGCGCCGATCTCGCTGGGCTGCGGCTTCCACACGCTGCTCGGCAAGGGCCACCTGCAGACCGCGATCGAGGTGCTGCGCGAGTTCCGGTTCGAGCAGCAGCGCGGCTCGTCGCTCATCCGCTACGAGCCGATCGGCGTCTGCGGCCTGATCACGCCGTGGAACTGGCCGATGAACCAGACCTGCGTGAAGGTCTTTCCGGCGCTCGCCGCCGGCTGCACGATGCTGCTCAAGCCCCCGCAGCTCGCGCCCTATTCGGCGCAGATCCTGGCCGAGATCATCCACGACGCCGGCACTCCGGCCGGCGTGTTCAACCTGATCCAGGGCCAGGGCAGCGTCATCGGCACGGCGATGTCGACGCATCCCGACATCGACATGATCTCGTTCACCGGCTCCGAACCGGTCGGCGTGCAGATCCAGAAGGACGCGGCCGAGACGATCAAGCGCGTCGGGCTGGAGCTGGGCGGCAAGAGCCCCTGGATCGTGCTCGACGACGCCGAGATGGCGAACAACGTCGCCGGCGCGACCACCGGAATGATGGGCAATTCGGGCCAGACCTGCTCGGCCGGCTCGCGCCTGCTGGTGCCCCATGCCCGGCTGGAGGAAGCGATCAAGGCTTCGGCCGATGCGGCCAACGCGGTCACGGTCGGCGATCCGCAGGGCAACTTCGCGATGGGCCCGGTCGTCTCCAAGAGCCAGTTCAACATCATCCAGGACTACATCCGCAAGGGCCTGGACGAAGGCGCGCAGCTCATCGCCGGCGGCCCCGGCCGGCCCGACGGGCTGGACAAGGGCTGGTACGTCAAGCCGACCGTGTTCGTCGGCACCAACGACATGGTGATCGCGCGCGAGGAGATCTTCGGCCCCGTGCTGGTGGTGATCCCCTACAAGGACATCGACGACGCCATCGCCATCGCCAACGACAGCACCTTCGGCCTGGGCGGCTACGTCTCGGGCGTCGATGCCGACGAATGCCGGCAGGTGGCGCGCAAGATGCGCACCGGCGCGATCTGGATCAACGGCGGCTTCGACTTCCACGCGCCGTTCGGCGGCTACAAGCGCTCGGGCAACGGCCGCGAATGGGGCGAGTTCGGCTTCCACGAATACCTGGAAGTGAAGTCCATCATCGGCTGACGCCCAGCCGGGCCCGCAACCGACGGCCGGACGTCCCGCGACGTCCGGCCGTTTTGCGTGCCGGGGCCGGAGGGGGCGACGGCGAACAGCCCGGTTGCGCCGGGGCCGGACATCGCCGATGGCACCGCAGGCCCGGTAGGGGCCGCCGCAATCGGAGAACCTGGTGTTCCGCAAGCTCTTGATCGCCAACCGCGGCGAAGTGGCCGTTCGCATCGCCCGCACGGCGGGCGAGCGCGGCATTGCCACCGTCATGGTCCATTCGCAGGACGATGCCGGATCGCCGCACCTCGCCCATGCGACCACGATCCACGCGCTGGCCGACAAGGGCCCGGCGGCCTACCTCGACGTAGCGGCGGTGGTCGCGGCGGCGCGGGCCCAGGGCTGCGACGCGCTGCATCCGGGCTATGGCTTCCTCAGCGAGAACGCCGCGCTGGCGCAGGCCTGCGAAGAGGCCGGGATCGCCTTCGTCGGCCCGCCGCCGGCGCAGCTCGCGCTGTTCGGCGACAAGGCCCGCGCCCGCGACCTTGCGCGGCAATGCGCGGTGCCGGTGATCGCGGGTACGCCGGGGCCGATCACACTGGAGGAGGCGCAAGCCTTCCTCGCGGCGCAGGGTCCGGGCGGCGCGATCATGCTCAAGGCGCTCGCGGGCGGCGGCGGACGCGGCATGCGCGCGGTGGAAAGCGCCGATGCGCTGGCCGAAGCCTATGCGCGCTGCCAGTCCGAAGCGCTGCGCGCCTTCGGCAAGGACGCGCTCTACGCCGAGCGGCTGATCCGCCGCGCCCGCCATATCGAGGTGCAGATCGTCGGCGACGGGCGCGACGTGGTCCATCTCGGCGAGCGCGACTGCAGCCTGCAGCGGCAGAACCAGAAGCTGGTCGAGATCGCGCCGGCGCCGGGCCTCGCGCCCGAACTGCGCGGCCGGCTGCTCGACGCGGCCTGCGCCATGGCGCGCGCCAGTGGCTATCGCGGCATCGCCACTTTCGAGTTCCTGATCGACCGCGACGCCGCCGGCCACGATACCGCGTTCGCCTTCATCGAGACGAACCCGCGCCTGCAGGTCGAGCATACCGTGACCGAGGAAGTCATGGGCCGCGATCTCGTCGGCATCCAGCTCGACATCGCCACCGGGGCTTCGCTGGCCGACATCGGCCTCACGCAGGAGGCCGTGGGCACGCCGCGCGGCTTCGCCATCCAGGCGCGCGTCAACATGGAAGCGATGGACGCGCGCGGCAATCCGCGACCGGGCACGGGAACGATCGCCGCGTTCGACACGCCCGGCGGCCCCGGCGTGCGGGTCGACGGCTTCGCCCATGCCGGCTACCGCCCGCCGGCCGGCTTCGATTCGCTGCTGGCCAAGCTGGTCGTCTCCGCGCCCGGTTCCTTCGCCGCCGCGCTGGCACGGGCGCGGCGCGCGCTCGACGAGTTTCGCATCGAGGGCCTGCCGACCAATATCGCCTTCCTCCAGGGCCTGCTCGCCCGGCCCGAAGTCGCCGCCTATGACATGACCACGCGCTCCATCGCCGAGGCCGCGCCGGCGATCGTCGCCGCGCTGCCGCAGCCCGAAGCGCCAGCGCCCGCCGTCACGACGCCCGAGGGCTGGTTGCCCATCGCCGCCTCGCTGACCGGCCGCATCGCCGCGCTCTGCGTCAGCGAAGGCGACACGGTGGCCGCCGGCGCGGAGCTGGTCGTGCTCGAGGCGATGAAGATGGAGCACGTGCTGCGCGCCGAGGCGGGCGGCGTGGTCCGCGCGGTGCTGCACGCGGCCGGGGCCCAGGTCGGCGAAGGCGAGCCCATCCTGCTGATCGAGCCGCGGGACGTCGCCGGCGGCAATGTGGGCGCGGTGGACGGCCCCGACCCCGACCACATCCGCGACGATCTTGCCGCCGTCCGTGCCCGGCAGGCCCGGACGCTCGACGCCGCGCGGCCCGCGGCGGTCGAGCGCCGGCGCGGCCGGGGCCAGCGCACCGCGCGCGAGAACCTGGCCGACCTGCTCGACGAAGGCAGCTTCGCCGAATACGGCCAGCTTGCCGTCGCCTTCCGTCATTCGCGCCATACGGCCGACGAGTTGCTCAACAGGAGCCCGGCCGACGGCTTTATCGCCGGCGTCGGCACGGTGAACGCCGCGCGCTTCGGCGCGCCGGCCGCCTCGGTCGCGGTCGGCACCTTCGACGCGACGGTGCAGGCCGGCACGCTCGGCCACACCGGCCACAAGAAGGCCGACCGGCTGTTCGACCTCGCCCGCGAGCGCCGCATCCCGCTGGTGCTTTTCGCCGAAGGCGGCGGCGGCCGCCCGCGCGAGGACCCGGTGACGATCACCGGGCTCAATTCGCCGACGTTCCTCAAGATGGCGCAACTTGGCGGCAAGGTGCCGCTGGTCGGCGTGGTCTCGGGCCGCTGCTTCGCGGCCAACGCGGCGCTGCTGGGGCTGGCCGACGTGGTCATCGCCACGCGCGACGCGACGATCGGCATGGGCGGCCCGGCGCTGATCGAGGCGGCAGGGCTCGGCACGTTCACGCCCGAAGAGGTCGGCCCCGTCGCCATGCAGACCCGCAGCGGCGTCGTCGACATCGCCGTCGCCGACGAGGCCGAAGCCGTCGTGATGGCCAAGCGCTACCTGTCCTACTTCCAGGGCGACGACGCCGCGTGGGAGGAGCACGACCAGCGCCTGCTGCGCCATGCCGTGCCCGAGAATCGCCTCCGCGCCTACGACGTGCGCGAGGTCGGGCGCCTCATCGCCGACGCCGGATCGTGGCTGGAGCTGCGGCCCGCGTTCGGGCAGGCCTATGTCACGGCGCTCGCCCGCATCGGCGGGCGGCCGGTCGGGGTGATCGCCAACAACCCGCTGTGCAACGCCGGCGCGATCGATTCGCCCGCCTCGGACAAGGCCGCGCGCTTCCTGCGGCTGTGCGATGCCTTCGGCCTGCCGGTGCTCAGCCTAATCGACACGCCGGGGATCATGGTCGGGCCCGAGGCCGAGGCGACCGGGCTCGTGCGCCGCTCGGCCCGGCTCTTTGCCGCGGCGGCGGGGCTGCGCGTGCCGCTGTTCGCCGTGGTGCTGCGCAAGGCCTATGGCCTGGGCGGCGCGGCGGCGGCGGGAGGTTATTTCCAGGCGCCGTTCTTCACCATTGCCTGGCCGACCGGCGAGCTGGGGGGCATGGGGCTCGAGGGCAGCGTGCGCCTCGGCTACAAGCGCGAGCTGGAGGCTATCGCCGACCCGGCCGAGCGGCAGGCGCTGTTCGAAAAGCGCGTCGCCGTCCGCTATGAGAAGGGCAAGGCCAGCTTCACCGCCAGCTATTTCGAGATCGACGCGGTGATCGACCCGGCCGAGACGCGCCACTGGCTGCTGCGCGGGCTTGCCGCCACGGCCACGCGGGCCGGCGGCTGGCCGGGCGGCTTCATCGACACCTGGTAGGCAAGTAGGCAGACGGGCAGCCCCGAACGAAGCGTCTTCCCATTCCCGCAGCGCGTGGCATGCTGCGCCCGACGACAACGAGAACGGGGGCGGGGATGCAGGACATGGACGAGACGCACGATTTCGTCGTGGTGGGCAGCGGCGGCGGATCGATGTGCGCCGGGCTGGTCATGCGCAAGGCGGGCAAGTCGGTGCTGATCCTGGAAAAGACCGACCTTATCGGCGGCTCGACCGCCAAGGCCGGCGGCGTCATGTGGATACCCAACAACCGCTTCATGGCCGAAGCCGGGGTGCAGGACAGCTTCGAGGCGGCGGCGGCCTACCTCGACAATCTCGTCGGCAACGACGAGGCCGACGCGCCCGGCGCCACGCGCGAACGCCGCCTCGCCTATCTGCGCGAGGCGCCCGAAATGCTGGAGTTCCTCATCGCTCGGGGCATCCGGTTCCAGCGCAATCCCTACTGGCCCGACTACAACGACGAACTGCCCGGCGGCAACGAGCCGGGCCGCACCGTCTCGGCAGACCTGTTCGACCTCAACGAGCTGGGCGAATGGAAGCACAAGCTCAGGCCCAACAAGTTCACCCTGCCCGCGCCGATCGCCGACGCGCTGTCGCTGCCGCTGATCAAGGTTTCGTGGAAGGCGAAGCTCAAGGCGGCGAAGATCGTGCTCAAGGGGCTGGCGGCGAAGATAACCGGCAAGCACTGGGTCACCGCCGGCGCCGCGCTGCAGGGCCGCATGCTGCAGGCCGCGCTGCGCGCCGGGGTGGAGCTGCGCACGCAGGCGCCGGTCCGCGAGCTGATCCTGCACGAAGGCCGCGTGGTGGGCGTGCTTGCCGAGAAGGACGGCAAGCCCTGGCGCGTCGGCGCGCGGCTGGGCGTGCTGCTCAACGCCGGCGGCTTCGCCCACAACCAGGCGATGCGCGACCGCTACATCCCCAACACCCGCGTCGAATGGACCCACGCCGCGCCCGGCGACACCGGCGACATGCACCAGGAGCTGATGCGCATCGGCGCGTGGATGGCGCAGATGAACGAGATGGTCGGCAACCAGATGACGCTGCCGCCCGGCTGCGTCGAGGCGGCCGGCGTGCAGCCGCAAATCACCAAGCCGCATTCGATCCTCGTCGACCAGTCGGGCGTGCGCTACATGAACGAGGGCGGCTCCTACATGGCGTTCTGCCAGGGCATGCTGCGCCGGCACGAGAGCGTGCCCGCGGTGCCGAGCTGGTGGATCGTCGACGCGCGCTTCATGCGCACCTACATGCTCGCCGAGACCATGCCCGGATCGAAAAAACCGCGCGAATGGTACGATAGCGGCTATCTCAAGAAGGCCGATACGATCGAGGCGCTGGCCGAAGCCTGCGGCATCCCGCCCGCCGCGCTCAAGGCGACGGTGGAGCGCTTCAACCACTTCGCGCGGCAGGGTCGCGATGCCGACTTCGGCCGCGGAGACAGTGCCTACGACCGCTTCCTCGGCGATTACACGCACAAGCCCAACGCGACGCTGGGCCCGCTCGACGAGGCGCCGTTCTACGCGGTGCAGGTCGTGCCGGGCGACGTCGGCACCTTCGGCGGCGCGGTTTGCGACGCCCGCGCGCGCGTGCTGCGCGAGGACGGCTCGGTGATCGAGGGCCTCTACGCCACCGGCACGACGACGGCCGCGGTCATGGGCCGCACTTATCCCGGCGCGGGCTGCTCGATCGGGCCGAGCTTCACCTGGGGCTTCGTCGCGGCGAAGGATGCGGCCGGTCTGGGCAACCAGACGGTGTGATCGTCCCCGGAGCGGGGAGGAGTCAATCCAGCCGCATCGCGTAGGACGGGTCGCTGCGGTCCCGCGCGCCGCCGCCGCTGCCGCCGGGAATCGCCGGATCGCCGGCGATGACCGGGTCCAGCCGCGTATAGTCGACCACCATCTTGCGCCGCGCGATCCGCCATTCGCCGCCCTGACCTTGCCTGCCCCGCCGTTCCATGCGGTCGATGTAGCGGCCATAGGCGATCCAGTCGCGCTCCGGCCCCTTGTCGTCGGCGGCGATGCGGTGGGAGGAGATCGTATAGTGCTCGGCCCAGGCGGCGTCGCCCCTGACCTCGACGAGCTGGTTGCCGGTATTGTGCCAGGTCACCGTATACTGCCCCAGGATCGCCCGGCCGAGCGCGAGGAAGGCCTCGACGTCCAACTCCTCGTGCAGCTCGATCACCGCGTCGGGGTGAAAGCAGGAGCGCATCAACTCCTCGTCGCGGCGGTCGTTGGCGCGGCAATAGCGCAAGTGGACGTCCCTGATCTCGGCTTCGGCCAGCATGTCTTCGATGGTCTTGGGCACAGGCATTCTCCAGGAATCGATCGCGCTCTCTTAAAGGCTGCCGGCGATCGAACCTAGACCCGCATGGCGTAAGACAGGTCGCTGCGGTCGCGCGCGGCGCCGCCGGGCATCTCGGGATCGCCCGCCGCAACCAGATCGGTGCGCGTGTAATCGACGAGGAACCGGCGCCGGGCGATCCGCCATTCGCCATCGCGCCGCTCCATGCGGTCGATGTAGCGCCCATGCGCGACCCAATCGCGCAGGGGCGCCGTCTCGCTCGCGGCGAAGCGGTGCGACGAGATGGTGTAGTGCTCCGCCCAGGCGGTATCGCCTTTCACTTCCACCAGCTGGTTGCTGACGGCGTGCCAGGTCACGGCATAGCGATCGAGCATCTGCTTGCTCACCGCGACGATCTCGTCGACCGTCAGGCTGGCATCGCCCATCTCGACCACGGCGTCGGCATGGAAGCAGCCGCGGAACAGCTCCTCGTCGCGGCGGTCGTTGGCGCGACAGAAGCGCAGGTGCACATCCTTGATTTCGGATTCGGCGGCCAGTTCGTCGAGCGTCTTGGGCATGAAGCGTCCCTCCTCTGAAGGCGCGACTACAGCCGCCGGACAAGGGCCGCGTCAACCGCGATCATTGGCATCATCCGGCGGGAATGACCAGGTTCGGAGCGGATTGAACCCGGCGGCTTCGTTCGCCATATGTACGCACATGGCCGAACTCGTCATCCGCCGGGGACTCGAAGAGCCCGACACCTCCTCCACCTTCGTGCCCCACAAGCCCCAGCGCCCCGAGAAATCGGACGGCGGGCGGCCTTTCGAGCTGGTCTCGGAATACCAGCCTTCGGGCGATCAGCCCGGCGCCATCGCCGAACTGGTCGAGGCGGCGCTGGCGGGGGACAAGACGCAGGTGCTGCTCGGTGTTACCGGCTCGGGCAAGACCTTCACCATGGCCAAGGTGATCGAGAAACTGCAGCGCCCCGCGCTGGTGCTCGCCCCCAACAAGATCCTGGCGGCGCAGCTCTATGGCGAGTTCCGCAGCTTCTTTCCGAACAACGCGGTCGAGTATTTCGTCTCCTACTACGACTATTACCAGCCCGAGGCTTACGTGCCGCGGTCGGACACCTACATCGAGAAGGAAAGCTCGGTGAACGAGGCGATCGACCGGATGCGCCATTCCGCCACGCGCGCGCTGCTCGAACGCGACGACGTGATCATCGTCGCCTCGGTCTCGTGCCTCTACGGCATCGGCTCGGTCGAAACCTACTCGGCGATGATCTTCGACTTGAAGAAGGGCGAAAGCGCCGACCAGCGCGAGATCATCCGCAAGCTCGTCGCGCTGCAATACAAGCGCAACGACGCCGCCTTTTCCCGCGGCATGTTCCGCGTGCGCGGCGACAACCTGGAGATATTCCCCTCGCACTACGAGGACATGGCCTGGCGCGTCAGCTTCTTCGGCGACGAGATCGAGGAGATCGCCGAGTTCGATCCGCTGACCGGGAAGAAGGGCGCGAGCCTCGACAAGGTGCGCGTCTATGCCAACTCGCACTACGTCACGCCCGGCCCGACGATGAAGCAGGCGAGCGAGGCGATCCGCTTCGAGCTGGCCGAACGGCTCAGGGAGCTGGAGGCGGAAGGCAAGCTGCTCGAGCATCAGCGGCTGGAGCAGCGCACCATGTTCGATCTCGAGATGATCGCCGCCACCGGATCGTGCGCGGGCATCGAGAACTACAGCCGCTTCCTTACCGGCCGCCTGCCCGGCGAGCCGCCGCCGACGCTGTTCGAGTACCTGCCCGACAACGCCCTGCTGTTCGTCGACGAAAGCCACCAGACGGTCCCGCAGATCGGCGCGATGGCGCGCGGCGACCACCGCCGCAAGCTGACGCTGGCCGAATACGGCTTCCGCCTGCCAAGCTGCATCGACAACCGCCCGCTGCGCTTCAACGAATGGGACGCGATGCGGCCGCAGACCGTGGCGGTCTCGGCGACGCCCGGCTCCTGGGAGATGGAAGAGGCGGGCGGCGTCTTTGCCGAGCAGGTGATCCGCCCCACCGGCCTGATCGACCCGCCGGTCTTCATCCGCCCGGTCGAGGACCAGGTGCAGGACTGCATCAACGAGTGCCGCGAGACGGCGAAGCTCGGCTACCGCACGCTCGTCACCACGCTGACCAAGCGCATGGCCGAGGACCTGACCGAGTTCATGCACGAGGCCGGGCTCAAGGTCCGCTACATGCATTCGGACGTCGAGACGCTGGAGCGCATCGAACTGATCCGCGACTTGCGCCTGGGCGTTTACGACGTGCTCGTCGGCATCAACCTGCTGCGCGAGGGGCTGGACATCCCCGAATGCGGCCTCGTCTGCATCCTCGATGCCGACAAGGAAGGCTTCCTGCGCTCCGAAACGTCCCTGATCCAGACGATCGGCCGCGCCGCGCGCAACGTCGATGGCCGGGTGATCCTCTATGCCGACCGCATGACCGGCTCGATGGAACGCGCCATCGCCGAAACCGACCGGCGGCGCGAGAAGCAGCGCGCTTACAACGAGGCGCACGGCATCACGCCCGCGACGATCAAGCGCCAGATCGCCGACATCATCGCCGATACGGCCAGCCGTGACGGCGTGCTGGTGGACGTGGAGGCCGACGGCGCCAACAACCTCGTCGGCCACAACCTGCGCAGCTACATCGAGGAGCTGGAGAAGAAGATGCGCGCCGCCGCCGCCGATCTGGAGTTCGAGGAAGCCGGCCGCCTGCGCGACGAAATCCGCCGGCTGGAAGCGGGCGAGCTGGGCCTGCCCGATGGTGAGCAGAAAGCGCCGCTGGCCGGCCGCAGCAACGAGGGCAAGCCGGGCACGCGCAAGCTGCGTTACGGCAAGACCCAGCGGAAATGGGGACGGTAGGCGCGGCTACGCGCTTACACGCCGGCTCGCCCGCTCCACCGGATCACTCGCCCGCGGCGGCTTCCGCCGGCGGGGTCAGCGGGCTGGCCTGCTCGACCGCCTTGCCGTTGGCGTCGCGCAGGTTGCGTGGCTCCAGCATGGCGGAGGTTTCGATCAGGTCCAGCGCGCGCTGCGTCGCCTCATAGCGGCGGGCAGACGCGATCCAGTCCCGCGCTGCCTCGGCGCCGGGCAGATGCTCCACCTCGACGATGGCGTCCTCGATCTGGCCGCGGGCCAGCATCAGCCGCGCGCGGGAGATGCGGCTGGCCGGGGTGGCCGTGGGCTGCGGCACGCGGCGTACGACGAACAGGCTGGCGATCTCGCGCCGCGCGCGCGTCCAGGTGCTTTCATCGTGGACGACGCCCTTCAGCGACGGCGCGGCCGCTTCGAGCTGGCCGCTGAGGTCGTCGAGCGTGATCGGCGCCTTGCCGGCGGCGACGATCAGCCGGACCGCCTGGGGCTGCGCCCCGCCGAAGCGCAGCCTGAGCTGGTTCTCGACGAAGCCGAGCGGCTCGCCCTTGTCGATCCGCCGGCGCGCGGCATAGGCGATCAGCAGCGCCTCGGCGCGGGCGGCATTGCCCGAAGCGGCATTGGCATCGCCGCTGATCCGCGCCAGCCGGTCCTCGATCAGGGCCAGCCGCGTCTCGACCGATCCAAGCGTGGCGGATTCGATGGCCGAGGCAGGCGTGGGCGCCCCGTCCGGCGGGGCCGCCGGCACCTGCGCGGACGGCGTATGCAGCCGGGAAGCGACGGTTTCCGTGCCGCCCGGCAGCAGCGCGGCCAGCCGCCCGCTGCTCGCCAGCCAGGCGACCGCCGCGCCGCCCAGCACGAAAGCCAGCAGCGCGATCGCCAGCATGGCCGTCACGGACCGGCGCGGTTTCGGCAGGGGGAGCGGCTGGCTCAGCGGTTCGTCCTGCATCAAGCCCCCGAAAGCTTTTCTCGACCCGCGGCCTCTTGGCACATCTCCTGCGCCAAGGCCAGCAATGCCGCGTCCTCGACGCTTTGCGCCGCCCGCGCGGCCGCCCAGCCCCCGCCGGCCGCGGCGGCGATGCGCGGGGCGAGCGCGGCGAGAGCGATCCGCGCGCGGTCGAGCCCGTGCCCATCGACGAGCGCGGCGAAGTGCCGCACAGCTCCTGCAGAATGCGCCAGAACCAACGCCGGCGCGCGCAACAGCTCCGCCAGCGCGGACGGCAGCGACAGCGGCTCGCTGAAATAGACCGGGCGCTCGTCGAGCACGACGCCCGCCGGCACCGCCAGCGCCACCCGCTCGCGCCCGCACAGGCGCAAGAGGCGGCGATGCTCCGGCCGCAGCCCGGCAAGCACCTCCTGAAGCCGGTCCGTGCCCGTCGCGATCACATCGAGCCCCGCCGCGCGAGCGGCCCGCGCGGTCGCCTCGCCGACGCAGTAGGCGGGCTTGCCGCGATAGCGCGCGAGCGCCGGCCCGGCGTGACGCTGCACGTTGGCGCTGCCGAGCAGCAGCGCGTCGACCTCTTCGGCCGGCGGCGGCCCCCAGGGCAGGGGGTGCACCGCGAACAGCGGAAAGCCCCGGGCGTCGAGCCCCAGCGCCCACGCGGCGGCGACGGTGGCGTCGCAGCCCGGCTGCGGCCGGATGACGACGACGGGCATCACGGCGCGGGGTGCGGCCCGGTGAAATGCGCCGCGATCGCCGGCGCGGCGCGGGCGAGCAGGTCGGCGGCGAGGCGCGCGGGCCCTTGCGCGTCGCCGGCGGCGAAGCGCGCCTCGCCCTCGACGCGGTGCGCGCCGTCGGGGCTGAAGGCGCGGGCGCGCAGGATCAGGTCCTCGCCCTCCGCGCGGGTCAGCACCGCGATGGCGCTGTGGCAGTTGCCGCCAAGCGCGGCGAGCAGCGCCCGCTCGGCCAGCACGGCGCGGCGGCTGGGCGCATGGTCGATGGCGGCGAGCAGACTGCGCGTCCCCGTATCGTTCGCCCGGCATTCGATGGCGATAGCCGCCTGCCCCGGCGCGGGCAGCCATTCGTCGGCCGGCAGGGGATGGCCGGTGCCCGGCTCGCCCAGGCGCTTAAGGCCGGCGGCGGCGAGGAAGGTGGCGTCGGCTTCCCCCGCCGCCAGCCGGGCGAGCCGCGTGGCGACGTTGCCGCGGATCGGCACGACGCGGCAATCCGGCCGGGCGTGGAGAAGCTGCGCGGCGCGGCGCGGCGCGCTGGTGCCGACGACCGCGCCTTGCGGCAGCGCCGCGATGCCGGCCGCGCCGATCAGCACGTCGCGCACGTCCTCGCGCGGGAGGAACGCGGCAATGGCGATCTGCGCGGGGCGCAGCGTCTCCACGTCCTTGGCCGAATGCACGGCGAAATCGATCTCGCCGGCGAGCAGCGCGTGGTCGAGTTCCTTGGTCCACAGCGCCTTGCCGCCGATCTCGGCAAGCGGCCGGTCCTGCACTCGGTCGCCGCTGGCGGTGACCGTCACAAGCCGGACGTCAGCTTCGGTTAAGCCGTGCGTGGCAAGGAGCCGCGCCCTCGCCTCCTCGGCCTGGGCCATGGCGAGCGGGGACTTGCGGGTGCCTAAACGTAGTGGACGGTCGATCATGCGGCGCTTGTGCTAGTCTGCAATCTCATTAAGTGGAAGCGGGGATGAGGGTAGTCCTTGGCATCGAAAGCTCGTGCGACGAGACCGCCGCCGCTCTGGTGACGGACGGCCGCGTCATCCTGGCGCAGCGCATCGCCTCGCAGGACGAGGCGCACCGCCCCTATGGCGGCGTCGTACCAGAAATCGCCGCGCGCGCCCATGCCGAACGGCTGACGCCGCTGATCGCCGCGACGCTGGCCGACGCCGGAATGTCGCTGGGCGAGGTGGACGCCATAGCCGCCACCGCCGGGCCCGGCCTGATCGGCGGGGTGATGGTCGGCCTCGTCACCGCCAAGGCGCTGGCCATGGCCGGCGACAAGCCGCTGATCGCGATCAACCACCTGGAAGGCCACGCGCTCTCCCCCCGGCTGGCGGACGCGACGCTGGACTTTCCCTACCTGCTGCTGCTCGTCTCGGGCGGGCACTGCCAGCTCCTGCTGGTCGAGGGGGTCGGCCGCTATCGCCGGCTGGCGACGACGATCGACGACGCGCTGGGCGAAGCCTTCGACAAGACCGCCAAGATCCTGGGCCTGGGCTATCCGGGCGGCCCGGCGGTGGAGCGGCTGGCGCGCGAGGGCGATGCGCGCGCGGTGCCGCTGCCGCGCCCGCTGCTGGGCAGCGCCGAACCGCATTTCTCCTTCGCCGGCCTCAAGAGCGCGGTGCTGCGGGCCAAGCAGAACCAGTCCGCCTATTCGGACGCGGACATCGCCGCGGCGTTTCAGCAGGCGGCGGTCGATTGCGTGATCGACCGTACCCGCAAGGCTCTCGGGCAGGCGGGCGAAGTGCGCGCGCTGGTGGTCGCCGGCGGCGTCGCCGCGAATACGGCGATCCGCGCCGCGCTCGAAGGGCTCGCAGCCGACCACGGCCTGCGCTTCGTCGCCCCGCCGCAGTCGCTGTGCACCGACAACGCGGCGATGATCGCCTGGGCGGGGGTCGAGCGGCTGGGCCAGTCGGACCCGCTCGACTTCGCCGCACGCCCGCGCTGGCCGCTCGACGCCGGTGCCGAGCCGGTGCGCGGGGCGGGGGTCAAGGCATGAGCCGGGCGGCCGCGCGCATCGGCATCGTCGGCGCGGGGGCCTGGGGCACCGCGCTGGCGCAGGCGCTGGCCAGCGACGGCAGCGAAGTGCTGCTCTGGGCGCGCGAGCCGGAACTGGTCGCCGAGATCAACGCCAGCCACACCAACAGCCTGTTCCTGCCCGGCGCCCCGCTGGCCGACGGCGTGCGCGCCACCGGCGATCTGGCCGATCTGGCCGCGCTGCCGGTGCTGCTCGCGGTCGTGCCGGCGCAGTTCCTCGCCGCCGTGCTCGCGGGCCTGCCCGATTGCCCGCGCGACCTCGTGCTCTGCGCCAAGGGGATCGAGGCGGGGACCGGCCGGCTGATGGCCGACGTCGCCCGCGACGCCGCGCCGGCCGCGAACCTCGCCGTGCTGTCGGGACCGACTTTCGCGCACGAGGTCGCCGCCGGGCTGCCCACGGCGGTGACGCTCGCCTGCGCCGGCGGCGAGGCGCAGTGGCACCGCCTGGCGCCGCTGATCGCGCGCCCGGCGCTGCGGCCCTACTATTCGGACGACCTGATCGGCGCCGAGATCGGCGGGGCGGTGAAGAACGTGCTGGCCATCGCCTGCGGCGTGGTCGAGGGGCTGCGGCTCGGCCAGAACGCGCGCGCCGCGCTGATCGCGCGCGGCTATGCCGAGATGCTGCGCTTCGGCCTGGCGCGCGGCGCGCGGGCGGAAACGCTCTCGGGCCTGTGCGGTCTGGGCGATCTGGTGCTGACCTGCTCCTCCACCTCCAGCCGCAACTTCTCGCTGGGCAAGGCGCTGGGCGAGGGCAAGAGCGCGGCGGAAGCGCTTGCGGGCAAGACCAGCGTGGCCGAGGGCGCCGCGACCGCGCCGGTGCTGGCCGGGCTGGCCCGCGCGGGCGGCATCGACATGCCGATCGTCGAGGCGGTCAGCCGCCTGCTGGCGGGCGAAGTCCCGGCGCGCGCGGTAGTGTCCGATCTGCTGTCGCGGCCGCTCAGGGCCGAGCAGGAGAGCACCGCTTGACCGCCGGCCCGACCGCTGCCCAGAGCAACGATATCGCGGCCATAGCCAAGGGGGGGCGCACCAACCTCCTCGGTTTTCCGCTGCGCCTGTCGGGCCGCATCCCGTTCCTGCTGATCGCCGGCCGGCTCTATGGTGCCGACGCGCTGGGCCGGCTCGCCTCGGCGCTGGTGATCATCGAATTCCTGGCGCTGCTCAGCTCGGTCGGCCTCAAGCGCGGCCTCGCCCGCCGGCTGACCGAGGAGGACGGGCACCCGGCCAACGCCGTCGCCGACGCGATGCTGATCAGCACGGTCGTCGGCGCCTGCGCGGTGGCCGCGCTGTGGCTGTTCCCCGATCCGATGTTCCCCAGCGGACGCTATTCGCAATGGGACCTGCTGCTGCCGCTGGCGATCATCCCGATCACCGTCACCGACATCGCGCTGGCCGCGCTCGCCTATCGCTTCAACGTCGGCGCGACGGTGAAGGCGCGCTCGATCGTCGAGCCCTGGACGATCTCCGCCGGCGCGGCCGCGTTCTATTTCCTCGTTCCCGAGGGCGGGCTGTCGCTCGCGTTCATCTTCGCCAACGTCTGCGCGATGGTGGCCGCGCTCTGGCCGCTGCTGCGGGCCTATGGCCTGCCGCGCAAGTGGCGGCCGCATCCGCTGCACCTGCTCGCGCTCGCCCGCACCAACCTGCCGCTGGCGGTGGCCGAAGGCATCGAGTGGGGCTCGCGCCGGCTCGACATCGCCATCCTCGGCCTGTTCGCCACGCCGTCCGCCGTGGGCGTCTACTACATCGCCCAGCAGGTCGCGAGCCTGCCGCAGAAGCTCAAGACCAGCTTCGAGCCGATCCTGGGGCCGGTGATCACCCGCAACCTGCGGCAGCGCGACTATGCCGCCATCGCGCAGCAGGTCTGCCAGGTGGGCTTCTGGATCACCGCGGCGCAGACCGGCATCGCGCTGGCGCTGGGCATCCCCGGCGAAGGCGTGATGGGCCTCGTCGGCCCGAACTTCGTCGGCGGTACCGGCGCGCTGGCCTTCCTGCTCGCGGCCGAAGTGGTCGCGGCGACCGCGGTCGTGAGCGAATCCGCGCTGGTCTACATGGCGCGGATGAAGAACCTGATGATTTCGCTGTCGACGATCTCGCTACAGGCCGTGCTCACCATCGGCGGCATCTGGCTGGTCGACCATCTCGGGCTGGACCAGCTCTACCGCGCGGCGGCGGCGGCGGCGGCGCTGATGCTGTCGCTCGCGGTCGCCTCGCTGGCCAAGTCCCGGCTGCTGTCGCACCTGCTGGGGCAGCCGATCAACAACTGGCGCTGGCCGCTGGTGTGGGCCGCCGGCGCCGCCGCCGTGGTCGGCTGGACCGCCACGCATTTCCTGCCCGAATGGGCCGAGCTGGCCTTCGGCGTCCCGGCAATCCTGGGGGTCTACTGCTGGGTCATCTGGAACAAGGGCTTCGGCCCGGAAGACCGCGTGCTGTTCCGCAAGAGCGCCAAGGTATAACGCCAGGACGCAGAGTTCGCTTTGCGCGGAAAACCGATTCCCTCCTTCGGGCGCGATGTTCTATGTCGGGGCGGTGAACCGTCGGCGCCGGGCGCCGCAACGAGGGGGATGGAACCGTGCTGCAGACCATCGAAGCCCATTGGCTGGCCTTCACGCTGGCGCTGGTCGTCGTGTTGCTGGTGGCCTGGTGGCTGTTCGGCCGCACGTCACGCAGCGACCGGGGACGCGGCGACCGGGCGCGCAGCTATCGGCCCGACGTGCTGGACGAAGGGGCCGCGCCGGCCCAGCGCAACCAGGCGCTGATCGACGCGCCCTCGGCCGTGACGGCGGCCTCGCTGGCCGATACCGGCCCGCCGATCCTGGGCGGCATCGGCGAAGTGGTCGCCGCCGCCGCGACGAGCGAACTGGCCGACGCGCAGCCCGAGGCGCCCCCGCCGCCCACCGCCCCGCCCGCGCCGCAACCGGCCCCCCAACCCGCCGCCCAACCTGCCGGCGGCGCGGCCGACGACCTGCGCCGGATCAAGGGCGTGGGGCCAAAGCTGATCGCGCTGCTCAACGGCATGGGCATCACCACCTATGCCCAGATCGCCGGCTGGAGCGATGCCGACATCGACGGCATCGACGCCCGGCTCGGCAGCTTCGCCGGCCGCATCCGGCGCGACAACTGGGTGGAGCAGGCCTGCCTCCTCGCCGCCGACGACACCGCGGGGTTCGAGGCGAAGTTCGGCAAGCTGTAGCGGATAGCGGCGAGAGGCTGGCGGCTGGCGGCTGGCGGCGAAAGGCTCGCGGCGGGCGGCCGCGCCTTATCCCCGCAGCAGCTCGGGCAGGTTGCCGGAAACGCCGCGCGCCTCGTCCATGAAGAAGCGCTTGAGCGCGGGCAGGCGCTGCACCGCACCCAGGCCCAGACGGCGCACCGCGCTGGGCAGGCGGCCGGGCACGCCGAACAGGCGGGTGATCGTGTCGGTCACCGACATCACCGAAAAGGCATCGAGGCTGCGCCAGCGCTCGTAGCGGGCGAGGAGCTGCGCGTCGCCCGGCTCCAGCCCCAGGCGCATGCCCTCGGTCAGCACCTCGACCAGCGCGCCGACGTCGCGCAGGCCCAGGTTGAGCCCCTGCCCCGCGATCGGGTGCATGCCGTGCGCGGCATCGCCGATCACCGCCAGCCGCTCGCCGATCACCTTGCCGGCATGGTGGAAGTTCAGCGGATAGGACATGCGCGGCGCGCCCAGCGAGATCGCGCCGTAGAGCCCGTGCATGTTGCGCTCGACCTCGGCGAGGAAGGCACGGTCGGACAGGCCGATCACACCTTTCGCGTCCTTTTCCGCCACGGTCCAGACGAGCGCGCTGCGGTGGCGGCCGTCGGGCGTGTCGAGCAGGGGCAGCAGCGCGAAGGGGCCGGCGGGATAGAAGATCTCCCAGGCGACGTTGCCGTGCGGCTTCTCGTGGTAAAGCGCGGTCACCATCGCCCGGTGGCGATAGTCCCAGCGGGCCAGCGAAAAGCCCGCCTCGTCGCGCGTCGGCGACTGGCGGCCCTCGGCGGCGACGAGCAGGCTGCCGGCGAGCACGCGCCCATCCTTCAGCGTCACCGAGACGCCGTGCGCACCGCGCTCGCGCCCGGCCACCTCGGCGCTGGTGTGCCAGGCGATCGCCGGTTCCTCCCGCGCCGCCGCGAACAGCGCGAGCCGCAGGTCGCGGTTGGCGAACATGCGGCCGAGGCTGCCTTCCTCGGGCTCGGGCCGGAAGTCGAGCCGGCCGGGCTTCATCCCGTCGGTGACGGAGATCGCCTCGATCGGGCAGCCCAGCGGCGCGAGCCGCTCGCCCAGGCCGATGTTGACGAAGAGGTTCCAGCTCGCCGTGGAGATCGCCGAGGCGCGGCCGTCGACGCCTTCGGCGGTGAGTTCCTCGGGCGCGGCGCGGTCGACGACGTGGCTGGTGATGCCGGCCTTCGCCGCCGCGAGCGCCAGCGTCATGCCGACGAGGCCGCCGCCGATGATGACCAGATCGCGCCGTTCGTCCATGCCTTGCGGCCTAGGCCGCGCCGGGCGGGCTGGCAAGTGTCCCCGGCCGAAAGCACGGCACAGGCATTCCTTGATAAATCCGCGCGGAACCGGCAGAGCCCCGGACGACCGGCCCGTGCCGAGCGCGCGGGGTCTAGGGAGCCGTGATTCGATGCGCTGCTATCGCCTGCTCATCGCGGTGCTGTGGCAGTTGTGCGCCTTGCTTTCGGCCACGCCCGCCGCACAGGCCGCGCAGACACACATCGCCGCCGAGCTGGTCGCCGAAAGCGCCGGAAATCCGGGCGATACGGTCTGGCTGGCATTCCACATGCGGCCCGCGCCGGGCTGGCACGGCTACTGGCTGAATCCGGGCGACGCCGGCCTTGGCATGACGCTCGACTGGTCGCTGCCGACCGGCGCAAAGGCCGGCGAGCCGCGCTATCCGGTGCCGCGGACGCTGCTCATCGCCGGGCTGATGAACCACGTGTTCGAGCACGAATACGCCGTTCTGGTGCCGCTGACGCTGCCGGTTGACGCCACCCCCGGCAGCCGCATTCCCGCCGCAGTCGAAGCACAGTGGCTCGCCTGCACCGATCAGATCTGCGTGCCCGAGCGGGCGCGGCTGGCGACGACGATCGCGGTGGCCCCGCGCGGCGCGCCCGACCCCCGTTTCGACCGCTGGCGCACCCGCCTGCCCGCCCCGCTGGGCGCGCAGGCGCATTTCGCGCGCGCGGGCAACACGATCCGCCTCGGCATCCCGCTGCCGGCCAGTCTGAAGCTGGAGCAGCCGCATTTCTTCGCGGCCGAGGACAAGCTGGTCGACTATGCCGCGCCGCAGCGCTTCAGCCGCAAGGGCGACCTGCTGATCGAAATCAAGGTCGAGACGCCCACCGGGCTCTCGGTCAAGCAGGAAGAGCTGCTGCGCGAGTTCGCCCGTCTTGAGGAGGAGAAGCCCCTGAAGAAGGCCAAGAACTTCTTCAAGA